>CALGYB010000148.1 GCA_937935075.1 uncultured Roseiflexus sp.
CGCGCCCTCACGACGAATCTGCGCGTGGTGGCGCGACGCGCGCGGGCTGACGATGGCGATATGATTGTCTGCTGCGCGTCCGATAGTCAGCGGGTGATCGCCCAGCTCGAAGGTTCGCCCGGTCAGCGGACCGCGAACGCCGGTCAGTCGTGCCGTCATAGTGCATACTCCTGCTCATAGCAACGTAACCCGCTGTTCTTGGAACAGAGACATGCCGGCTATGCATCTCTGTTTAGTGTACCGACGACGTATGCTTCACAAAAGATGTTGTTTGTGCACGAAAGAGTGAAGGAATCGCAATGGAAGGAAGGGGCGGGTCTCAGCCCTGCCCGTTTCACAACCCAAGCAGCAGTTTGGCGATCAGGAGGTAAATCGCCAGCCCGCTGGCGTCGACCAGCGTTGTAATCAGTGGCGCTGAAATGAGGGCGGGATCGATACCGAACCGGCGGGCTGCTATCGGCACCATCGCGCCGATGATATTTGCCCAAATGCAGATCGCCATCACCGAGATCGCCACGGTGATCGCCAGCGATGTCATGGGCACTTCGAGGAACGCGCGCCCAAATGCGATAATTGCCAGCAGAAAGCCGAGGATGATGCCAATCAGCAGTTCGCGCGCCAGCACGCGCCACACATCGCGCAGGCGCACTTCGTTGAGCGCCATCGCGCGAATGAGCGTCGAGACGGTCTGTGCGCCCGTGTTACCGCCGGTGTCAATAAGCAACGGGATGAAGAACGAGAGCGCCACGACCCGCTCCAATTCCGCCTCGAACAGGCGCAGCACACTGGCGGTGATCGAGCCGGCGACAAAGAGGAACAGCAACCAGACAATCCGCCGTCGCACAGATGCCATGACAGGAACCGTAAAATAGGTCTCGTCCGCCTGACCCTGCGCCACGGCGCCGAACTTCAGCACGTCCTCGACGCCTTCTTCCACCAGCACGTCCATCACATCATCGACCGTGACCACGCCGAGCATCCGTCCTTCCTCATCGACCACGGGCAACGCGGCAAGGTCGTAGCGCGCCACCATCCGCGCGGCTTCTTCCTGGTCGGTTTCGGGACGCACGGCGATCGGGGAGGGGCGCATCAATTCGATGATCGGTCGGTGGGGAGGTTCGACCAGCAACCGCCGCAGGCTGACCGTCCCGATCAGATGGTCGCGTTTGTCCAGGACGTACAGATACACGATGACAGCGGCATCGTGAACGATGCTGCGCAGGCGCTCTATCGCATCGGCGACCGTGTCGCTCTCGCGCAGTGCAACGAACTGATCGTTGATCAGGCGACCGGCGCTCTGGGGCGGGTAGCGGAGCAGTTCACGAACATCGGCGGCTTCTTCTGGCGCCATCGCCGCCAGCAGTTCGTGCTGCCGTTCAGGCACGTCTTCGGTCAGAATGGCGGCGGCGTCGTCGCTGTCGAGTTCTTCCAGGATGTCGGCAGCCTGTTCAGCCGGCATCTGACTGATCAGGTCGCGCGCCGTGTCGATGCTGGCTTCGTCGAGCACATCGGCAGCCTGCGAAAGTTCGAGCAGGCTGAAGACGCGCTGTTGATCCTGATCGTCGAGGCGTTCGATAATGTCTGCCAGGTCGGGAGGGTAGATGCGCGCCACCAGATCGCGGAGGGTTGCGATGTCCTCACGTTCGAGGGCGGCGCGCACCTGCTGTTCGAGCAGGTCCAGGTCGAGCGGGGCGGTCATGCGGTGCGCTCCTTTACAGTTGACTAATCCATACCGTGATACTAGTAAGGTCCAGGTCGAGCGGGGCGGTCACGCGGTGCGCTCCTGCTGCTCAAGCCAGGGCGCCAGCACCTCGATCAATGCATCGGCGTGGTTGGGCAACAGGTTGGCGCCGCTTCCTCTCACGATCACCGGTGTGCCATTGCCGAGCATCCGCGCAATCTCGCGCGCCTGACGCAGGGTTGGCATCGGATCGTGATCCCCGGCGACCACCAGCGCAGGCGCTGTGATCGAGCGCAATCGTGTGCGATAATCGGTTTTCTGGAGCAGACGCTGGCATGCCTGAGCATCGTGGTCGCCCGCATGGTCGTTACGGTGGAAAGCAGCGCTCCAACCATCACGCAGGCGCGTGCCGAGTGATCGGCGCTCTGATGGCGGTATCACCGGCGGTGAAATCAGCACGAGTCCACACACACACGCTGGTTGTTCGGCAGCGAGGTACGCTGCGATCGCCGCTCCGCCCGCGTGACCGATCACGAAGGTCCGACTGATTCCGAGCAGGTCGAGCAGATCGCTGACATCGGCTGCCATGCGCTCGATGCTATCGGCAAGCGGCAGCCGGCGGCTCCGCCCATGCCCGCGCAGGTCGGGCACAATCGTCTGATACCGGCTGGCGAGTTTGCTGGCAAGTGGTTGAAACACCTCACCGCTGGCGCCAAAGCCATGAATGAACAACAGCGGAGACCCGCTGCCGCTGGTTGCGCAGGAGAGCGCGGATGCGCGCCGGGTTGCAGGAATGGCGCGCAGAGAAAGCGCAGTCATGGCAGTCCTCCGTTGACAGAATTGCTGGCAGATTGTCAACCGAACGTGCGGCTTCAACGGCATGCCCGTTGATGCACTCGAGACGCTGCCGACATCAGGAGGACCTGGAGCGTAAGGTGATACGCTCAAAAAAGCCCCCACAGCCTCGTGCTGCGGGGGCGCGTGATTACAGAGGGGCGTAGCCGCTAGAAGCGACCGCCTGCGCTGCATTCCCCCGCAGCGTATGAGGTGACTGGCGCGCAGTCATCGTGGTGCTGCCGCGCACGACTATGACCAGAGTTCGCGTCCATATCCCTTCATCAAAACACTCTCTCGAAGGAGCCTGGAAAGGAAATCGTTTTGTTGTTTCCCGACAGCGCGCTTGCACCTTGGTGCATCGCTCCCGTTGCTGTGGATTGTTTCATTACCGTTTGCTCTCACTGCGGATTCTGAACGATAAACAGCAACGTTGTCTCTTCCAGGCGTCGTCTCTGGCGAGAGAGCATAACCAATACACCGGACATGCCGGCTTGAAGAAGTATACACTGTCATCCAGGGGTCGTCAAGCGACATTTTGACAACTGGTGCAGACATCATGCGCCCGGAACCATCGCGTCTCCGGCAGACCACGCCTGCATGGGCCAGGACCCTTGTCCAACCGACATTCAGAGCCTATCCGAAAAATCGCTGACAGAAGTGCGACCGGGTAGGCGAAGGCATTGCCTTCGCCTAGCCAACGAGCTTTTTCGGATAGGCTCTTAGTGGATTGTCATAACTGTGAACGCCTCACCGCCGGCCACATCGACGATTTTGAGCGCCAGGGATGCGCCGATGTTCACTCGCGGAATGGTATATGCTCCACGCACCAGCATAGTGCGACGCAATGGCGCGTCTGCGATGGCAGGGCGGAAAATGACGCCGTCATACATGGGATCGATCAGGACTTCATCGATGATGCTGCGCCAGTCGAGCAGCGTGGGGGAGGCGGCGGCAAGCGCGGGACCGGTGTATCCTTCGATGGTGATCGTCACCTGATCATCGCAATGCGTTACTCGAACATGCGCCTCACCCTGTGGTGCAGGCGCGGCATCGCCAATCCGCCATACCGAGAACCCGGCGGATGGCGGCGTATGTTCCAGAACTGCGCGGTGCAGACGGCGGGAGGCGACCTGGATGGCGCCAGGGTTCACATCACAGGCGATCCAGCGCCGTCCCAGATGCTGCGCCGCTACTGCCGTCGTTCCCGCCCCGGCAAAGCAGTCGAGCACCAGGTCGCCTGGTTGAGATGAGGCGCGAATGATACGCTCGAGCAGCGCCAGCGGTTTCGCGGTTGGGTAGCCAAGATCACGTATCAGCGCAGCATCGATGGGGATGGTCCAGACATCATACGCGCCGATGCCCGGTTTGCGCAGATAGGTCTTGACGCGCTCGCCGCGCGGATTGACATTCCAGTAGTAGCGTCCGCGTTCATCTTCCTGGCGGAAGCGGGCCAGCTGGCGGCGGGTGTAGGGGATGAGCGCCGCGTCGTAGTTGAACGTCCAGCGGTCGCCGCGGGCGTAGAGCAGGATAGTGTCGTGCTTGCGGTTGAACTGGCGTTCGCCGTCGCCGCCGCGCGGGTAGAACCAGATGATCTCGTTGAGCATCCGTTCCGCGCCGAAGACTTCGTCCATCAGGCAGCGGAGGTGGTGCGCCTTGCGAAAATCGCAATGCAGGTAGATGCAGCCATCTTCGGCGAGCAGGTCGCGCAGCGCAATCAGTCGCTCGTACATAAACTGAAGGTAGGCGTCGTCATCCCACGTATCACGGTATTCGACCTCAGCAGCCGGAATGAGGCGCGCCGGACCGGGACCGCGCAGGCGGACGCGCCGCGTGCGATCAATGCCCGCACCGAACGGTGGGTCGATGTAGATCAGGTTGATCCGCTGCCGATAGCCATGGGCGAGCAGCCATGTCAGTGCCGCAAGGTTCTCGCCGTGCAGCAGAAGGTGATCGCCGGCGCCGCAGCGTTCGATCTCGACGGCGGAAGGCGCGGCAAGCGGTGGTGGCGTTTGTTTTCCGTTCCACGTCAACCGCGCCCGCCCAACCGGCGGCGACAGATGAATGACAGGTGTTGCACCCATAGTTCAAAGAAATCCGCTCCAGTCTTTGGCAGCAGGCGTTGGCTGAGCCTGTCGAAGCCAACGTCCATTGTGCAGCGACGGACAAGGGCAGCAGGCGTTGGCTGAGCCTGTCGAAGCCAACGCCCATTGTGCAGCGACGGACAAGGGCGGCAGGCGTTGGCTGAGCCTGTCGAAGCCAACGTCCATTGTGCAGCGACGGACAGATCGAGCATTGTGCGCACTGCGCTAGAGTCGCGCCATTTCGACCGCGCGCAGAACGAAGACGCACACGCACAAGCACGCAAACGCATAGATCAGCCCCTGCGACCGCGCCTCACGGTTGCGTGCCGACGAATGGGCAATGGGGATCGTCAATAGCGCGATGACCCCATAGAGGATGTGCATCTCGGTGCGAATCGGGCGCAGTCCTTGCACCAGCATGATCACGCCGAGGATGCCCTCTGCCAGAATCAACAGCAGGCCGATTGCCATCCCGCTGAGGAGCCACTGCCCGACCGGGCGGTGCAGCAACCCGAGTATCAGCGCCCAAATCCCCAGAAGCCCAAAGACCAGAAGAATTGTAAAGAGCAGATTGGCGTGCAGGCGTAGAATATATTCCATAGCGTCTGGATTGTATCGCACTTGAGTGCAGCAAGCAATGCCAGGGCAAGTGGAAACGCGCGCCAGGACGCAGAGATGCGCAGCAGGAGCGCAGGCAGTTTCGCGCTGCTCCTTCCGATGCAATCCAATGTCGATGTTATTCTAAGTCATCAGGAACGATATCTATGCCATCTCACTTGATCGATGAAGCGCGCAAGCGCGCACTGGAAGTGTTGCATCGTTGTCGGACGCCGGTCGGATTTCGGGCCTCGGCGCTTGCAGCAGGGTACCCTCAAATATGGGCGCGTGACAATGGCATCATGATGTTAGGTGCAATCGTCAGCGGCGATCCCGATCTCATCAGGTGCAGTCGTGCAGCGCTCGAAACACTTGGCGCAGCGCAATCACGACGCGGACTCATCCCCCTCAATATCAATCCCGACACAGGTTACATCAGCACCGAGAACGCTGGCGCCGCCGACTCAAACCTCTGGTTCATTCTCGGGCACTACCTCCATTATTGCGCTACTGGCGACTCGGCATTTGTGCGGGCGCAGTGGCGTGCAATCGACAAAGCCATGGCGTGGCTCGAGTACCAGGATATGAACGAGTGCGGCCTGATCGAAATCCCCGAAGCGGGCAACTGGATGGACCTGCTGGCAGTACGTTACAACACGCTCTATGACAATGTCTTGTACTATGCCGCAGCGCTGGCGCACGAGCAACTGCGCGCGCTCGTGGAACCGCAGATCACGGCGCATCGGCTGACCATTGGACCGGCAGGCATTCACGAGCGGATCAACCTGCTTTTCTGGATCGACCGTTGCTGGGTGGCGGAACATTTTGCTGAACACCTGGAACGCCTGAAGGCGATGCGACTCGAATGGTTCATGCTCTACCACAATATCGGTATGATCTCCAGCCGACCGTTCTACTTGCCGTGGGTGGCGTTCCGCGAGTTTGGCGACTGGTGTGATAGCCTTGCCAATGTGCTCGCCATTCTGACCGGTGTTGCCGATGGGCATCGCACCGAGCATATCCTGCGCTTCATGTACCAAGTTGGCATGGCGGAACCATATCCGACCAAAGCCATTCATCCGCCGATCTATCCGGGCGAAGCGAACTGGCGCGAATACTATCGCAGTCGCACGCTCAATCTCCCGCACCAGTATCACAATGGCGGCATCTGGCCCATGATCGGCGGCTTTCATGTAGCGGCGTTGATGCAGCACCGCTGGTGGAATCAGGCGGAGCGTCTGTTGCTGGCGCTGGCCGAGTGCCTGCGGCAGGGATTGCACGATGACTGGGAATTTAATGAGTGGATGCATGGCGAAAGTGGTCATCCGATGGGATACGCGCAGCAGGGATGGTCGGCAGCGATGTACCTGTACGCCGAGCATGTCGTGCGCACCGGGAACATGCCGCTCTTCGATCATCTGCGAGCAGCCAAGCCAGCGTCAGCGGTAGCGGCAGAAGTCAATGACGCCTTTGTTCGCCCCGGCGGGGGACCGGTATAACTGCCATATGCAGCGTCGTTGCCGATGGCGATTTCAATCGCCGAACACAATGCCCAGGTCGCGCGCCGTCAGCATAGTATCCGAGTCGAGCGGAACGGTCTTCATGCGGCTGGTGGCCTCTTCCAGCGGCACATACCGCACGGTTGGCGGGTCGAGTGCAACCATAACGCCGGACTGTCCTTCTTCCAGCGCGCGCACGGCGGCGGCGCCGAAACGGAGCGCCAGCAAGCGGTCGAAGGTGGTTGGCGTGCCGCCGCGCAGCAAGTGTCCGAGCACCACCACGCGCGTCTCCTTGCCGGTCAATGCCTCGATTTCACGCGCCACGCGTTCGCCGATGCCTCCCAGTCGTTCGGCGCGCCCGGCCTCCTTTGGCGCAATCAACGAGACGCTCCCCTCAATCGGGCGCGCGCCTTCGGCGACGACGACAATCGAGTAGGGCCGTCCTTCGGCTTCACGGTTCTTGATCTTGGCCGCGACTTTGTGGATGTCGTATGGGATTTCGGGAATAAGAATGACGTTTGCCGTACCGGAGACGCCGGCATTGAGCGCAATCCAGCCGGCGTAGCGCCCCATCACCTCGACCACCATCACCCGCTGGTGCGCTTCGGCAGTGGTGTGCAGGCGATCGATCGCTTCCGTGGCAAAGGCGACCGCCGTATCGAATCCGAAGGTTGCTACCGTCCCGTCCAGATCATTATCGATGGTTTTGGGGACGCCGATCACGCGCACCCCTTTACGCGCCAGCGCCGCCGCAATTTCCATCGAGCCGTCGCCGCCGACCGATATCAGGGCATCGATGCCATACACGGCCAATCCGTTGACAATCTCGTCGGTGCGATCACGCTCGATCACCTTGCCATCGGGCAGATGCGTCGGATAGCGCAGCGGATTGCCGCGGTTGGTGGTGCCGATGATCGTGCCGCCAAGCGGCGTAATGCCGCGCACAAGGTCGCGCGTGAGCAGAATGACACCGCCGTGCGGATAGCTTTTTGGCGAAAGAATGCCGCTGAAGCCATCACGAATACCGTAGCATTCCCATCCGCGGTGGAGTGAACTCAATACGACCGCGCGAATGACAGCGTTCAGTCCAGGTGCATCACCGCCACCGGTGCAGATGGCGATGCGCAGGCGTGATGCGGTATCGATCGTCATAGCGCGTGTTCCTCTCTTCTCATAGAACCGCTATTGTCGGCAGCCAGAGCAACGTCCGGTTCGGCAGGCGACCAGACGCTCTCGCTTGTATGATAAACAGTATCCGGAATCTGATGTCTCGTTCAAAAATACGACGCGCTGTCGCGGCTGAAACGCGACAGCGCGCAGACCGTCGTGCGAGGTCATTGCACACTGATAGGGACGGGAGATCCCCGTCCTTCTTTCCCAGGAGATTCAGAATCAGACCGGCAGATCAACGACGTTGATCGCATCCTTGCCGCCGTACATATCCCACCAGGGTTTAGCGCCCTTGTCGAGCACTTCGTTCAATGCCGTGATATTCTGCACGCCGCGGTCGTTGAGCCAGGCTTCGAGGGCGTCATACCCTTCGCGCGCATAGACCGGAATGCCGTCCTGCCAGGTAGCGCGCCCGCACAGCACGCCGGCAAAGCGCGAACCGGCTTCGGCAGCCATCTCGAGCGACTCGCGGAACACCTCATCCGTCACACCCGCGCTCAGGTAGATGAACGGCTTGGTGGCGGCATCCGACGCTTCGCGGAACAGTTTCAGCGCTTCCTGGCGAGTATATGCTTCCTGACCGCCGAACGCCTTCGTGCCCGATACGAACTTCATGTTGACCGGCACCTCGACCTTCAGCACATCGACGCCATACTGCGGCTTGGAAAGCTCCTCCATATACGCCGCGACGTACTTCGGCTTCACTTTGGCAAATTCGAAGCTCTTCTCATCGCCAATGTTGTCGTCATACGCCAGCGGTTCGAGGAAGAACGGCACATCGAGACCTTTGCACTCAGCGCCGACGCGCTCGAGGAAGGCATGCTTGCGCGCCAGAATATCCGGGTCATCAAAGGGGTTGTAGTAGATCAGGATTTTGATTGCGTTGGCGCCTGCCTGGATCAGGCTGTACACGCTCCAGTTGTCGAGCAGGTCGGGCAAGCGCCCCTTGATGGTTGCATCGTACCCGGTTTTCTCATACGACATGAGGACGCCGGCGTTGGGCGCCTTGTGCTGGAGTGCGGGCAGACCGTACTCCGGATCCATCAGGATCGCCGAAGCGTGCCTGGTCAACACTTTCGTGACCGCCGTTTTGAACAGCGTCAGGTCCTCGCTGGTTGCTGTTCCGCCTTCGCCGCGCGCTTTGGCGATCGCCTTCTTGAGCGAACCGCGCTGATCCATCGCTGCTGCTGCAATCACGCCGCGTTCATTGGCACATGCGTTGATGCCATTGAACTTGCCGCGTGTCATCGTGACCGTGGCCATTGTCAACCTCCTTCAGTACAGGAACATCGGCTTGCCGAGCGGGTGTTTGACCCGCGGCCGGTAGTTCTCCGCGTCGTACAATTCTTCGACATCGACCCGCTTGACCCCCTGGACGCAGGTATCGACGGGAACAGTGGTATACTGACCGTTCTGCAGCGCCACCATGCGACCGCTGTGCCCCTGGAGCAACTGATCGACGGCGAGGTTGCCGTAGCAGATAGCCACCATCCGGTCGAGCGAATCAGGGGCGCCGGCGCGCATCAGGTAGGACAGTTGCTGGTGGACGATGTCGATGCCGGTGATCTTTTTGATCGCTTCACCGGTGATCATGCCGATGCCGCCAAGTTTGCGGTGACCGTAGGCGTCTTCCTGCCCATACTCGATGACCTGCCCGCCGATCATCGAAGCGCCTTCCGAGATCACACAGATAGAATAGTTACTCGGATTGCGCCGACGATCTTCGACCAGGAAGCGCGCCAGTTTTTCGACATCGAACGGGACTTCCGAGATGATGGCGCGATCGACATCGGCAAGGTACGCCGAGATCAGCGCCGTTTCGCCTGAGTTGCGCCCAAACAGTTCGATGACTGCGATCCGCTCGTGTGAACCGGTCGGTGTGCGAAGGGCGTTGAGAAAATCGACGCTGCGTGTGACTGCGGTTGAGAAACCGATGCAGTAATCGGTGCCGAACACGTCGTTGTCCATCGTCTTGGGAATAGCAATGACCCGCACTCCTTCGCGGTGCATGCGTACCGCATAGGAGAGGGTGTCGTCGCCGCCGATCGGCACAAGGGTATCGATGCCGAGATGTTCGAGCACGCGCAGGACGTGCGGCGTGCAGTCGGCGGTCTTTTTTTCGCCGGTGAACTCGAACTTGCCCTTGAGAAACTCGGGCATATCCTTCTCACGTACCTTCTGCGGGTTCGTGCGTGATGTGTGCAGGTGCGTTCCACCATACCGGTCGATTGTGCGAACATCCGCTTTTGTGAGGGGTTGTACCCATTCCGATGCGCTCTCCGGGTCATCAAGATTGTAGTAGAGCAATCCGGCCCAGCCGCGTCGAATGCCAATCACCTCGATCCCGGCGTCATTGGCACGATTGACAACAGCCTTGATACAGGGGTTCAAGCCGGGAACATCACCACCGCCAGTCAGAATTCCGATCCGCATAATTCCTGTCTCCTCACTAAACTGAGCGATGCCAGAGCCTTTTGAGCGTCGTGCTCATATGGTGCGCGAGCCATTCCGCTGCACATATGCATCTGCGCGGAGATATCGCTCAGGATGCACCCACAGTACGGCGCTTTGCTTAGCGCTTGCACGGCCAGGTCCGACAGCGTGACCGATGACCAAGAGCAGGCGCCTGTGATGATTGCACTGAGACATACGGTACGCGCCGCTGCGGTGTACGGCGACGCCACTGCCCACAAATCGGGCGGATCATGCCCTGGTTATGTGGTACGCGATACACCGCCATTGTATACACGTTTTAACTTTGCCACGGTTATGGGGTTCCAAACCGCGCGTAAATATCTCGCAACCTTTGCCCATGTGCATACGCTGCTGCTATAATAGCACAGGCGCTGAGACGGAGAATTGCATGCAGTGATATTATACATGCGCTGGCAAAGCATGCGTCTACTGTCCTCTTGTATAGTATGTGCGGCGTTATGCTGCCTTCTGGTCGCTTCCGTCGCTGCCCAACATACTATCCCCGATACAGCGGCGTATGAATCATGGTTGCGCGAAGCATTCACGGCTGCGCAACGTCGTGATCGTATTGGTCTCGAAGAAGCGGCGGATCGCCTGATAGCGGCGACGTCGGTGCGCCTGCCCGATGGAATGGTTGTCCCGGTGGATAATGTCTGGTTGCAGGAGGCTCTCGCGTCGCCGTCTCCTGATTTTCCGCTGATCACAGCGCGCCTTGGCGCCCTGATCGATGCGTCGGCGCTGCCGCCGTCATCGGCGCCCGCCGATGCGCTCGAACGACTGGATCGCCTGTTGTCGTCGCCACCGGTTGATCGCTCAGAGCCTGAAGCGCCACAGTGGTTGATTGATTTCTTCGACTGGTTGGCACAGTTGCTTGAAACCGTTCTGCGCCCGATTGAAGCCGTTCCACCGGACGCAGCCAACGTGGTCGCCTGGATGGTCATGCTGATCGGTGCGGCGCTGTTGCTGGCGGTTATTCTGTATCTGCTGGTCAATCTGCGGCGCGGCATGGTGCGCGATGCGCGGATCGCTGCAAACGGCGACGATCCTGCGCCGACCGCCTCCGAGGCGTTCGATCAGGCCAGCGCCCTGGCGCGCGACGGCGATTACCGCGCTGCGGTGCGTAGTCTTTACCTCTCGGCGCTCCTCTGGCTCGATGAACAGGACCTGTTGCGCTATGACCGCGCGCTGACGAACCGCGAGTATCTGGAGCGGGCGCAGCGCAATCCGGCATTGCTGGCGCGCCTGACGCCGGTGATCGAAACGTTCGATCTGGTCTGGTACGGTCATGCGCCGATCGATGAATCGGCGTTCGCGGCATATCGCCGGCAGATCGAAGCGCTGCGGCGCGATATGGGGGCGCAGCGCGTATGACACGGGTTCGTGATCTGCTGATTATTGTCGGTCTCTTCGGCGTTCTCATCGCCTTTGTCGTCGTCGGTCCGGGGGGCGCGCCACCGCAGGATCCGAATCTTCCCAGCACCTACTCCAGTGCGCCAAACGGGGCGCGCGTGCTCTACGAGTGGGCGCGCGCAATGGGGTATGATGCACGCCGTCTCGAATATCGCCCGTTCGAGGTCACCGATGACGATGCAGTGCTGGTGATGCTCAGCCCGAGCGAAACGGTTAGCCGCGCTCACGCCCGTGACATTCTGGCATGGGTCGAGCGCGGCGGGACGCTGATATTTGCGGACGATGCGCCAACCGTGCTCAGCGCATCGGATGCGCTGCTCGATGCGTTGCAGATGCGGATCACCGTGCTCACCGGGACGCAGGTCATCGAGCGTGCACCGGTGTTGCAACCGGTGTTCGATCAACCGCCGGTGCGCGAGATCTCGGTTCGCACCCGGCGCACGCTTACACCGCAGCGCAACGATTATGCGCCCTTGTTCGGCGCTTCTGGCCAGGTTCTCATCGCAGGCATACGGATCGGCAATGGATACGTGTACGTCAGCGCAACCGCCCGCCCCTTCACCAACAGCGGGCTGCGCGACCGGCAACATGCGGCGCTGGTGCTGAACATGCTGCGGCATGCGCCGCCGAGAGGTCGTATTCTATTCGATGAATATCATCACGGGCTTGTGGCGCCCCCCTCGCCGACCGATGGATTGCTCAACACGCCGTGGGGATGGGCGGGAGTGTATGTTGCCACGATCACGGCGCTCTTCCTGTTGCTGGGCGGGCGACGCTTCGGGCGCGCCGTGCCGCTCAGGGAAGAGACGGCGCGCCGTAGCAGCGCCGAGTACCTCGACAGCATGGCAGAACTGTATCAGCGCGGCGGCAAGCGTCGCTATATGCTGCGGCACTTCTATGCCGATTTCAAACGTCGGCTTGCCAAGCCATACGGTGTCAATCCGCAACTCGAGGATCGCGAATTCGTTTATCAGATGGCGCGGGCGCGTTCTATCGACGAAGCGGCGCTGCTGGCGCTGCTGACGCAATTGCGCGCAACGCCAACGTCGGATGCTGATCTGTTGCGCGTCGTTGCTGCAGCAGACGCATTTATTGACGCGCAGATTCGTGAACGGTGACGGCGCCGGAGCGTGAGGGTGATTATGAAACTCAACATTGCCGGACGTTTACAACCAACGATCGATCTGCTCGATGAAGGGTGCGCCCTCTACCGCCGCCACTTTACCAGTTTTGTGGTGATCGGGCTGGCGTGGCTGACGCCGATTGCAATCACAATCGGTCTGCTTGTGGGCAACGCCGAACGGATTGGCGAGAACTGGCTCGTGGTCATCGCCCTGGCGGGTTTGTTGCTGGCGCCGCTGCTGCTGCTCTACCTGATCGGCGGGCTGTCGCGCGCCGCAATAGCCGCTCTCGACGGTCGCACGATCAATCTGCGCGAGGTATTGGCCATTCATCCTCTTGGCGTTGTCAAAGCCGGATGTTTTACAATCATCTACGGGTTCATCATGCAGATTGCTTCCTCGGCAATCAGCCTGCTCTGCGTCTGCCCAATCTATGTGCTGGGACTCAGCTCATCAGTGTTGTTTGCCTCTATCGACTCTGATAGCCCTGTTGGCATCGCAGCGCTGGTCGTATTCGGTTTGCTGATCATTGGAATGTATGTACTGGCGTTCATCATCGGCGGCATCAGTTACAGCAGCCTGTTCTATGCGCTCCAGCCGTGGCTTGTCGAACGGTTGCGGTTCAGTGAGGCGATAGAGCGTAGCGTCGATCTGGTCATCTTCCGCTTTGCCGGCAATCTGGTCGCCTGGGGGTTGAGCGGACTCGTGATCTTCGCGGTTGGTGCGTCAGTCAGTCTGGCGGTTGGCGTGATCGTTCCGCTCCCCGCCCTCATCCTGCTCGGTTCGGAGTCGACGGTTGCACAGGCGATTGCCAGCGTTGCGTGGCTGCTGGGGCTGGCGCTGGTGCTGCCGCCATGGTTCATCTGGATGGCGTTGCTCTACCGGCGCAATCTGGCATTGCGCAGCGGCGCCGACCTGGCGCGACGAATCGAGGCGTGGACGTTGCACGCGCGAACGTTGAACGTCCCTAACCCTTGAGGTCTTCGTCGATGACTCTGTTCTGCGATGGAACGTTGCTGGCGGGATAGCCCCTGCCTGCGGAAAGGACGAGGTGTGGCCTCAAGGGTCTTGGTGGAAGGAACGTCGCTAGTGAGGGCAGAACATGCTTACCTATGACGTCGCCAGCACCCTCCGCGCTGAAGCGGCGAAAGTGATCGTCGGGCAGGACGAACCGTTGACGCAGATCATCATTGCGTTGTTCTGCGGCGGTCATGTGTTGCTCGAAGGCGTGCCCGGCACCGCAAAAACGCTGATGGCAAAGACGCTGGCGATGCTGACCGATGCATCATTCAAGCGTGTGCAGTTCACCCCGGACCTCATGCCATCCGATGTGATCGGCACGCAAGTGTTCGAGATGGGCACAGGTCAGTTTCGTCTGCACAAAGGACCGGTGTTCACCAACATTCTGCTCGGCGACGAGATCAACCGCGCGCCGGCCAAGACGCAGAGCGCGCTGCTCGAAGCCATGGAGGAGCGCCAGGTTACAATTGAAGGGCAACGGCTGCCGTTGCCTGACCCGTTCTTCGTCCTTGCGACCCAGAATCCCGTCGAGTACGAAGGCGCCTATCCGCTGCCGGAGGCGCAACTCGACCGCTTTCTGTTCAAGGTGATCATCGACTATGCGCCGCAGGAGGTCGAGATGGAGGTGCTGCGGCGCTACCACGCCGGTTTCGACGCTCACCGCCTGGACAATGTCGGGCTGCGTCCGGTAGTGAACAGTGCGTTGCTGGCGCAGTGTCGCGCCGAGATCCAGCAGGTGCAGGTGGACGACGGTATTCTGAAGTATATCACCGACATTGCCCAGGCGAGTCGCAAGAGCCTCGACCTGCTGCTCGGCGGCAGTCCGCGCGCCTCAATCAGCCTGCTCCTCGCTGCCAAGGTCTGGGCTGCCATGCAAAACCGCGCGTATGTGATCCCCGATGATGTCAAGTTTCTGGTGCGACCGGTCTATCGCCATCGCATCATTCTCAAGCCGGATGCCGAGGTCGAGGGATTGACGCCCGATACCGCAATAGCGCGAATCCTGGCGCGGGTCGATGTGCCGAGGTGAGGGGTGAGGGGTGAGAGGTGAGAGGTGAGAGGTGAGAGGTGAGAGGTGAGAGGTGAGAGGTGAGGGGTGAGAGGTGAGAGGTGAGAGGTGAGAGGTGAGGGGTGAGAGGTGAGGGGTGAGAGGTGAGAGGTGAGAGGTGAGGGGTGAGGGGTGAGGGGTGAGGGGTGAGGGGTGAGAGGTGAGAGGTGAGAGGTGAGAGGTGAGAGGTGAGAGGCGAGAGGTGAGAGGTGAGAGGTAAGGGGTTATTCATCACTCGTCACTCGTCACGGTTGAACGCAATGATTCCGACGCTTCGTCTCTATCTCCTCCTGCTCCCCGGCGCCGCGCTGGTTGCCGGAGTTGCGTTTACGCCGCTGATGCTCTGGGTCGCGGTTGCCTACCTTGTGATTGTGGCGGTACTGGCAGTCGCCGATTATCTGTTGACCGATCGACCGACTGTGCTCGAAGTGGAACGCATCCACGACTCACGCCTCTCGCTTGGCGCGAACAATCCGGTGACGATCCTCATCGCCAGCCGCGCCCGTCGTCCGTTGACCCTGCAGATCCGCGATGAGTATCCCGACGACATTCCGGCTGACGCGACCATTCTGACCGGACAGGTCGAACCGTTCGCGCTGCTCGAAGTGCGCTACCATCTGCGACCGGTGCGCCGTGGCGACTATGACTTTGGCGACATCAATGTACGCTATTCCAGCGTATTTGGCACATTTGTGCATCAATCGCGGTATCCGGCATCAGCATCATTCAAAGTGTATCCAAACGTTCTGGATATTCGCAAGTATGATCTGCTGGCCCGGAAAGGTTTGCTTCTCGAAATGGGGTTGCGACCAGCGCGCATGTTCGGGCAGGGGGTCGAGTTCGAGCGCCTGCGCGAATATCGCCCCGACGACGAGTTTCGGCGGATCAACTGGAAGGCGACCGCGCGCCGGGGTAAGCCGATTGCCGCCGAGTACGAAACCGAACGCAGCCAGTACGTGATCAGCGTGATCGACACCGGTCGGTTGATGCGCACGCCGGTCGAGGATGGCGCTATCAGTCTTGCCAGGCTCGACTATGCCATCAACGCGACGCTGCTGCTCTCGTATGTGGTCACGCTCAAAGGCGATCACGCCGGCATGCTGAGCTTCGCCGACGATGTGCGCACCTACCTGGCGCCCAGACGCGGAAAAAACCAGTTCTACCGCATGCTCGAAGCGTTGTACAACGTTCAGTTCGAGCCGGTCGAGTCCGACTACGCGCGTGCGCTCACCTACCTGAGCACCCGGCACAAGCGGCGATCCCTGATCATCGTATTCACCGACCTTGTGACGCTCGATGCAGCGCGTGATCTGATCGCTCATATGGCACGATTGGCGCGGCGCCATCTGCCGCTGTGCGTGATCATGTCCGACCCGAATGTGACCCGGCTCGTCGGGCGTCCCCCCGGTGAAGCGAGTGATGTGTACCGACGCGGGGTGGCGGAAATGGTGCTGGCAGAACGCCGTATCGTTCTCGAAACATTGCATCGGAGTGGCGTGCTAACCCTCGATGTTCCTGCCGACCGGCTCAGCGTGGCGGTGATCGAGAAGTATCTGGAATTGAAAGGGAGAGGGGTGTTGTAATGCGATGGTCGAGTTGCAGGTGCGAACGTAGCAATGTATCATCGCGACGGTGAAGCGTTACATGTGGCACGTTGAATGTTGAACGTCAGACCAAAGACAAAAGCGCAGTCGGGACCGCAGGTGCAAAGGCGCACTTCTGGCGTCCCTCTGCGCTCTCTGCGCCTCCGTGGTTCAAAAAAGCAAGAAGGGCAGAGTGTTGTGTGTCGAAAGTGAGAAGGTTTCAGGTGTGAAGGCGCTGGAAATGCGGAACATGTGATACAATCGCGCCTGTGATCATCCGACGTCATATCAACCACATCCTTGCCGATGTCGAAGCGGCCATTCCGCCGGATGGCAAGCGCGACTACTTCCGCTTGCACCGTAACCGTTTTGCCATGCTACTGGCAGCCATCCCGGCGGAGGCAGGCAGTCGTACACTTGAAATCGGCGTCAATCCCGGTCTTTTCACACAGGCGCTCGTGCGCGCCGGGTATTGTGTCAGCGGCACAGATCTCTTTCCAGAACATCGAGCGGACCTTTGGCGTCGGCTAGGGGTTGATGTGCGTCGCTGGAATATCGACACCGAACCGCCGCCGTACCCGCCTGAGTCATTCGATTTGATCATCTTCTCGGAAGTCATCGAGCATCTCTCCAATCCGCCGGTAGACGCGCTGGCTGCGATGAGGGAATTGCTGGTTCCGGGAGGATATCTCCTGATCTCGACGCCGAACCAGTTCTATTTGAAGAGCCGGTTGCGCGTACTGGCGGATATCCTGCTCCTTCGTCCCTTCGAGCATGATGACGAATTTCAACGCTGGGCGAGTCTGAAGGCGGAGGCGCGCTACTACACCCACAGCCGGCTGTATAGTATGCAGCAACTCTGCTGGATGCTCGACCAGGCGGGGTTTGTCGTCCGCCGGCGCATCTACGGCGACCCCTGGGAGCGAGTTGGTCTGGAGTGGTCACGCCTGTTGCGTTACCCGCATCGCTGGCTGGTCAAAGCGTTCCTGTGGGGGGTGACACGCGCCATTCCGCCGGCGCGCTCGATGCTCCTGGTTGTTGCGCAGCGTCTAGAAGCGCATCAGTGATCGATGAGAACGGCTCGTATGTGGCAGAGAGTCAGAACCAGCGCCTATACCCTGCCTGCCCTTGGGTATCTGACACTCAGCCTGATCGTCATGGCGCCGGTGCTGCCGGTTTTTACCACTGCTATTCCTGGCGGCCCAATCGCCGAAGTCGATGGATGGCAGAACGTCTGGAACCTCTGGTGGGTGCATCGCGCACTGACGACGCCGACCAATCCGTTCTTCACCGATCTGTTGTTCTACCCGCAAGGCGTCGATCTCACGCTGCAAACGCTCAACATCAGTAACGGCATCCTGTTTTTGCCGGTGACGGCGCTCTTTGGTCCGATTGCTGCCTACAATGCCGCTGTTCTGGCTGCGTTGGTTCTGTCGGGTGTCGGCGGGTATGCCCTGGCGCTGCGGGTGAGCGGGGATCGTCTGGCGGCGTTCATCGGCGGCGCCATCTTTGCCTTTTCGCCGTTTCACCTGACAAAAATCTGGGATGGTCAACTGGAGATGATCACGCTGCAATGGGTAGCGTTCTATGCCCATTTTCTGTTGCGCGCGGTTGAAGATTTGCGGCGGCGCGATGCGCTGATCGCCGGCGTCTTTCTGGCGCTGACAGGGTACACGAGCTGGTACTACCTGTTCTTTTTCGGGGTCTATAGCCTGATCTTTGCAGCGCTCTGGCTGGCGGCCGCAGCGCGTGAGCAGCGAGCCTCAATGTTTCGTCAGCTTGTGACCGCCGCCGGAAGCGGCGTGGCGCTGCTGCTGCCGTTGCTGATTGCCGCGCCACGGGCGGCAGGTGCGATGCTGGTGATCAGCGAACCGTGGTTCAATCCAACCAATCCACTCGACAGGATTCTGATACGTTCTGCCAATCTGTACGATTTGTTCCTTCCCAACGGTCTGCATCCGTTATGGGGAAGCGCAGTCGAAGCGCTGGTGCGCACATGGCATCCCTACATCGGCGCGTGGAATATCGCGCTCGGATATACGGCATTGGCGCTGGCGCTCGTTGCGCTGGCG
>CALGYB010000149.1 GCA_937935075.1 uncultured Roseiflexus sp.
TATTCCGATCATCCTGATTACGCTGGTGATCGCATACGCGGTGATGCAGTTTGCGAGCACCACGCGGCGAGCCGAGAACTCCGACCTGACTGAACTCGTTCGACAGATTAACGCCGGCAACATCACCGAGCTGACGATCTCTGCCGATGGCTCCACCATCCGCGCGCGTCGCAAAGATGCGCCCACTATGCCGATTATCGTTAACAAGGAAACGAACGTGGACGCCAGCGCGCTGTTGAAGAACTTCGGCGTGCCCACCGAAGCGCTAAATGGCCTGACCTACTCCGTCGAGTCCGTTCCCTTCATCACCCAGATCTCCAGCGTGCTGCTGTATTTGCTGCCGGTGCTGCTGATCGGTGGATTCTTCCTGTTCACCATGCGCCGGGCGCAGAGCGGCGCAGACCAAGCATTCTCATTCGGGCGCAGCCGCGCGCGCCGCATGACCAGCGAGAACCCGGTCGTGACATTTGCCGACGTGGCCGGCTGCGACGAAGCCAAGCAAGAGCTGGTTGAGATCGTGGAATTTCTGAAGAATCCGGAGAAGTTCATCCAACTCGGCGCGCGCATCCCCAAGGGGGTGCTGCTCGTCGGCCCGCCCGGGTCGGGGAAGACGCTGCTGGCAAAGGCGGTGGCCGGTGAGGCCGGCGTGCCATTCTTCAGCCTGTCCGGCTCGGAGTTCGTCGAGCTATTCGTCGGCGTAGGCGCCAGCCGCGTGCGCGACCTGTTCGACCAGGCGAAGCGGAATGCGCCCTGCATCGTATTCATCGATGAGATCGACGCAGTTGGCCGGCAGCGCGGCGCCGGGCTTGGCGGCTCGCACGATGAGCGCGAGCAGACGCTCAACCAGATCCTGGTCGAGATGGACGGTTTCGATACCAATACAAACGTTATCGTCATTGCCGCCACCAACCGACCGGATGTGCTCGATCCGGCGCTGGTGCGCCCTGGTCGTTTCGACCGCCAGGTGGTGCTCGATGCGCCGGATGTGAAAGGGCGCATTGAAGTGCTCAGGGTGCATACCAAGGGTAAGCCGCTTGCTGATGATGTGCAGCTCGATGTCATTGCGAAGCAGACGCCTGGCTTCTCCGGCGCCGATCTGGCGAACGCGGTGAATGAGGCGGCGATCCTGGCAGCGCGCCGTTCGAAGAAGAAGATCGGCATGGCAGAGTTGCAAGACGCGATCGAGCGCGTTGCACTCGGCGGTCCTGAGCGTCGCAGCCGTGTGCTGACCGAACGGGAAAAGCTGCTGACGGCGTACCACGAATCCGGTCACGCAATCGCCGCAGCGGGCATGCCGAAAGCCTTCCCGGTTCAAAAGGTGACGATTGTACCGCGTGGACGCGCCGGCGGGTATACGCTCTACCTCCCCGAAGAGGATAGCATCCGCTACACCACGGCGTCGCAGTTTGCGGCACAACTGGTGTCGGCGCTTGGCGGTCGCGTGGCAGAGGAGATCGTCTTCGGTCCCGATGAGGTTTCGACCGGTGCGGCAGGTGATATTCAGCAGGTGACACGCATTGCGCGTGCAATGGTGACCCGCTATGGCATGAGTTCCAAACTCGGTCCTATCGCCTTCGGCGAGCGCGAGGAGTTGATCTTCCTCGGGCGCGAGATTACCGAGCAGCGCAACTACAGCGACGCAGTGGCGCGCGAGATCGATAACGAGGTGCATCGCATCGTGTCGGAAGCGTATGAGCGGACACGCCTGATCCTGACGTACAATCGCGAGGTGCTGAACGACATGGCAAGCGCTCTGATCGAGTACGAGACGCTCGACGGCGAACGTTTGAAAGAATTGATCAGCCGCGTCGTGAAGATCGACCAGATCGAAAGTCGTCCAGGCGGCGGCAACGGTGTGCTGGATACGTCATCGACGCTGAATATGCCATCATCACCACAGGCGTAGCAACAACAGCGCGATGGTCTGGAACAGGGGAGGCAACGCCTCCCCTGTTTCGTTTGTCGTGTGCTATAATGCCAGAACGATGCGAGGTTGGTTTTGATACGTGGCAGTCCCGGAGAATCTTGCTATGTCTGGTCACTCGAAATGGCACTCGATCCGGCGGACGAAGGGGGTGCTCGATCAACGGCGCGGGCAACTCTTCACCAAACTGGCGCGCGATATTACGATTGCGACGCGCGAAGGGGGAAGCGGCGACCCTGAAGCAAATTTTCGCTTGCGCCTTGCCGTTGATAAGGCGCGCGCCGCCAATATGCCGCTGGACAACATTCAGCGCGCGATTGATCGGGGGCTGGGGAAAGGCGGCGGCGATGCTGCAGCGCTCGAAGAGATTTACTATGAAGGGTACGCCCCTGGCGGCGTCGCGTTGCTGATCGAAGCCACGACCGATAATCGCAATCGCACGGCTTCCGATGTTCGCGCGACGATGACAAAGAATGGCGGTAGCCCCGGCGAACCGGGTTCAGTGAGCTGGATGTTTGACACCAGGGGATTGATCACCATCGATCTTTCAGTCAAGCCGCTCGACCCGGACGAAGTGATGCTGATTGCCATCGACGCAGGGGCGGAGGATGTTCAGATCGAAGATGATATCGTCGAGGTGTATACCGATTTCAAGCAACTCGCAGCAGTGCGCCAGCAACTGATCGCCGCCGGTCTGCCGGTGACCGGCGCCGAGAAGACGATGATCGCCAGAACAACGGTGCAGCCCGATACCGCCGATGCGCTCAAGGCGATGAAACTGATCGAGAAACTCGAAGACCTCGACGATGTGCAGAAGGTGTATAGCAACCTCGAGATCACCAGCGAACTGGCTGAGCAGTTTGTGAGTGGGTGATGCGTGACCGCTACGCGCACAATCGGCATCGATCCTGGCACTGCACGGATGGGATGGGGCGTCGTCGAAGAGATCGGTGGGATACTGCATCTGGTCGAGTGTGGCGTGCTGACGACTCCCGCAGGTGCGTCGCAGGCGTTGCGGTTGCTTCAACTGTACAACGATCTGCGCGCTCTGATCGAGCGCTACCGCCCCGCCGCCGCCGCAATCGAAGAACTATTCTTTGGCAAGAATGTCAACACGGCGCTGACTGTGGGGCAGGCGCGCGGCATTGCGTTGCTGGCGTTCGCCCAGGCAGGCATCCCTGTCTACGAATACAAGCCATTGCAGGTCAAACAGGCGCTGGCAGGGTACGGCGGCGCCGACAAGCGCCAGGTGCAGGAGATGGTTCGCCTGACGCTTCGCCTGCCCGCCATCCCGCGCCCCGATGATGCCGCCGACGCCGTGGCAGTGGCGATCTGCCATACCTATGCTGCGCCGATGATCCGGCGGATCGAGGAGGGGCGTTAAGGCTCTTCCACACTCATCCTTTTTGCATACGACTCCGCACATCTGTCAAACCCCGTATCAGGAAGCCGTTGATTATGGCTCGTGCTCCTGTGTTCAATCCGTTTGACGATCCTGAACTGGCATCCGGGTATGAAGCCTGGTATGAGACGGAAGGGCGCGCTGCGGATGAGGCGGAGCGCCGCCTGCTCACGTGGTTGCTGTCCGGTCTGCCGCCAATACAGACGGTGCTGGAGATCGGGGTTGGAACCGGGCATTTTGCGCGCTGGCTGGTATCGCAGGGGTATCGCGTCATCGGTGTGGATCGATCAGCGCCGATGCTCGGCGAGGCGTTTCGGCGCGGCAGTGTGCCGCTGGTGCGTGCGGATGCGGCTGAGTTGCCGTTTGCCGATAATGCCTTCGATGCCGCGCTGTTGATCACAACACTGGAATTTTTGCCATATCCTGAGCGTGCGTTGCACGAGGCGGCGCGGGTGGCGCGGCTGGGTGTCATCCTGGGAGTGCTCAACCGCTGGCATCCGCTGGCTTGGCAACGGAAACACAGCGGCTTGCCCGTCTGGCAGGTCGCCCACTTCTACTCCCCGCCTGAACTGGTGCGGTTGGTGCGAAAGGCGCTGCATCCGGTCGCCGCTATCACCTGGCGTACCACACTGTTACCAGGTCCTGCCTGCCAACACGTCTCTCGCCTGCCTGCCGGCGCCTTTATCGGTATGCGTGTGCTTCTGTCGAAGTCGAAGGGGTGAGGAACGATGAGCCATGACGATTACCCCCTGGGGCTGACGGCGCAGGTGAGTCTGTATCCCCTGCGTCAGGAACATCTTAGCCCGGCAATCAACGCCGCGCTGGCGATCTGGCGCGACCGGGGGCTGGACGTGCATCCAGGACCGATGAGCACCCTGATCGCCGGCAATGAGGAGACGGTATGGGAGGCGCTGCGCGCAGCGTTCGCTGCGGCTGCCGCCAACGGCGAAACGGTGATGGTCGTCACTGTGTCCAATGCCTGTCCGTGGCCGCCGTCCCAGCATCAATAATGAAGCGGAAGGACAGAACATCTGTCCTTGCATCGATTCTTCGCGCCTATCCAGAAAAGTTCGTCGGGTGGGCGAAGCAGTGTGTCGGGCGGGCGAAGGCATTGCCTTCGCCTGCCCAGCGCACCTTCAACAGGTTCACTCTTCTCTGGGGATGTGCACAGCTTGTCCTCGAACCCTGATGCAGGCGGGATGCCTGCGCTCCCAGGTTTCGCTACGAATGTGGCAGAGAAACAGGCGGCGTGGTTGCCTGATCGGTTCCGGCATCCGGCAAAGGTGCGGGCGCGTTTTCCGCTGCCTGCATTTCCTCAGTCGCGCGCGTCTCATCAATGGCAACATCGGGTGATGACTGGAGCGCGTCTACGGCTTGCGTCTCCATCGGAGAAGACATCGCGCTTGCAACCGGCGTTGGCGCCTCTCGTGAAGCGGTCTCTGCGGGAACCGCCAGCAATTCGATGTGTCCGCAGCGGGGGCATACCCATGCGCGGGGAGCAATCTGACGTTCTTCAGACGCTTTAATGACAACCGTTCCCTCAACCGACGCCGGCGCCAGGTGCTGACCGCAGTGTGTACACATCACAAGGCGGTCAGGCGGAGGCGAATCCGCGGAGAGACCGGTAGGCGCCGGTGAAGGGCGCGGCGCACCTGTCGCCACTCGTCGATAGACTGCCAGCGTCTCGCGGGCGGCGCGCTGCCACGAGAACTGCTCTGCCCGCCCGCGGGCAAGCCGCCCCATGGTTTCGCGGCGTTCCTCATCATCCCACAGCGTCTCAATGCTATCCGCCCAGGCGCAGATGTCGAGCGGCGGAACATATTCAACCGCGTCACCGCCAATTTCGGGCAAACTGGCGCTCGAGGACGCCAGACACGCAGCGCCGCATGCCATTGCTTCCAGGAGCGGCAGGCCAAATCCTTCGTAGAGCGAGGGATTGACGTAGAAGCGGCACGCATTGTACAGCCAGCGTAAATCATAGTGCCCGATGCGCCCGGCGAAGAGAACGTGTTCTTCGAGGTGCAGATCGCGCACGGTTGCGAAAATATCCTCATCGCGCCAGCCGCGCGCACCCGCAACGACAAGGCGATACGCGCGATCAGGGCGTCGGTCGAGGCAGACCCGCAGTGCGCGCAGCAGCGACGGCAGGTTCTTGCGCGGTTCGAGCGTGCTGACGAAGAGCATGAACGATTTCGCCACCACCGGTGTTCCGGCAAGCACACGCGTCTCGTCGGGGCGGAGGGAGATCGATGTGTAGATTGGCGCAGCGGCTTCGTAGATGACGTCGATCCGCTCAGGCGGAAGATCGAGGAATTGGGCGATGTCCTCACGGGTTGTCTCGGAGACGGCAACCACTGCGTCGGCACGCGACACACTCTCGCCAACCTGGCGATAGTACGCAGTGGCGGCGCGATCGAGAATATCGGGGTAGCGCAGGAATGCCAGATCATGAACGGTCACGACAGTCGGGCAGCAACGATGCCGGGGGGCAATGAAATCAGGAAGATGAAGCACATGGGGGCGCACCAGCAACAGTTCCAGCGGCAGCGTCCAGCGCTCGAAGCGATGATGGGGCGGCGTGTAGAGCGGATGACGCAACACGTTGGGCGCCACAACCAGCGGACGCAAATGGTCCCGGTGCTGGAGGCTGATAATCTCATCGTTGGGGGCGCACACAGATAGCGCCGCCATCAACTGGCGCGTGTACTGAGGAATGCCGCCGGTGCGATAAGCATTCAAACGGGCGTCGATTGCAATCCGCATGACGCTGATCTGATCTTTCAGGAAGATGCTTCTCTCGGCGCCGCAGGTCAGGGCGTCGCAGCAGTGCGTGCATCGATGCTTTAAGCGCCTGGCCAGAAATGCCCACCGGGTAGGCGAAGGCATTGCCTTCGCCTACCCGAATTCACTTCCATGCTGCGTGTTTTCGGATAGCCTCTAAGTGTGCAGCGGTGTTGGCGTATCGTACCTGATTCATTATATCACATCAGTGATCGGTGACACCGCTTTGACCCGCTGTATGAAAGTTGACGACCATTCCCGGCAAGGGTACAATGAGGCGCTGCTGCGTGTGCGTTGTCCAATGGCATTTCTCCGCAGCATCGCACGATGTGCCGTCTCGAGTGTTCGTGTTGAATGGTATGCTGACGATCTCGCGCGTTGCGACGCCCACTCCCATCCCGCTGCAGATCCGCGCAGCGCGCATGGACGACATCTATCCCATTCTGCGGTTGCACTGTGAAGCCTTTGCCGACAAGTTCGGCGCCGCTTTCGGCGTCAACGGCACAGCGCGCGGCATCGAGGCGATGGCTGAAGCATGGCGTCGTCAGGGGCGCAGCGCCTTGCGCGGCATGTTCGTCGCCGACTCCAATGGTCTGGTGGTCGGCACCATCTCACTGCGCACCTGGGATACAACCAGCGATGCCAGCGGCGCCGCCGAACTCGCGTTTCACCAGGTGCTTGGGGTGTGGGGCGCGGTTCGCTCGATTTTTGCACTGTCGCTGCTCGAGCACACCATCGAGCGCAGCGAAGGGTATATTACCGATGTGGCCGTGCTTGCGCGTTATCGACGCAACGGTATTGCCCGCGCGCTGCTCGATCATGTCGAACAGGCGGCCCGGCAACGAGGGAAGCGTTTCCTGGGATTGTACGTGAGCGCGTCGAACACCCCTGCTCGCCGTCTCTATGCCAGCGCAGGGTTCGTTGACCATCGGACGCGTCGTTCGTGGCTCGCCGGTGTTATTCTTCGTCAGCGCACCTGGATCTATATGCGGAAGGAACTTGGATAGGGCGCCTTCGTTTTGATTTCGCAATCCCTGAATGCGAGAGGAGCAGACAATGAGGTCTGATCGCGACAATCCGTTTCGGATTGCCCAGGAGCAATTTGATCGAGCAGCGGCGTTGCTCGATCTGCCCGACAATGTGCGCGAAGTGCTGCGCGTCCCCCAGCGTGAGTTGACCGTCCGTTTCCCGGTGATGATGGACGATGGCGCTACTCGCATCTTTACCGGGTATCGTGTGCAACATAATCTCGGACGTGGACCGACCAAAGGCGGGATTCGCTACCATCCGAGCGTCGATATCGATGAGGTGCGCGCACTGGCGATGTGGATGACCTGGAAGTGCGCTCTGGTCAATATTCCATATGGCGGCGCGAAAGGAGGGGTTGTTTGTGATCCCGCGCATCTTTCTTCCAGCGAACTCGAACGTCTGACACGCCGTTTTGCAACCGAAGTCGCGATTGTGGTCGGTAGCGAGCGCGATATTCCTGCCCCCGACGTCAACACCAACCCCCAAACCATGGCATGGTTCATGGATACTCTGTCCATGCAGCAGGGTCATACGATCAATGCAGTGGTCACCGGTAAGCCTGTCGAGGTTGGCGGGTCGCTCGGGCGAAACGAGGCGACCGGGCGCGGCGTCAGTCTGATGGTGCGCGAATGGGCGCGGCGACGGGGGCGGCGGCTGGAAGATTTGCACGTGGTGGTGCAGGGGTTTGGGAATGTCGGCGGTGTGGCGGCAGCGCTCATCTCAGCCCTGGGGTGCAAAGTGATCGCGGTTGGGGATGCCAGTGGCGGGTATGTGTGCCGTGATGGTCTCGATATTGCGGAGATGCGCCGGTATGCGGCGCGGCATCCGCGCCGGTTGCTGGAAGGGTACAGCGCGCCCGGCGTGGAGCGCATCGACCACGCAACGCTGCTTGAGACGCCGTGTGATGTGCTGATACCGGCAGCGCTGGAAAATCAGATTACCGACCAGAATGCGGAACGCATCCGTGCCACGCTCATCGTCGAAGGCGCAAACGGACCAACGACGCCCCAGGCGGACGAAATCCTCGAGGAGCGCGGGATTATGGTGATCCCCGATATTCTGGCGAATGCCGGCGGTGTGACGGTCAGTTACTTCGAGTGGGTTCAGGGGTTGCAATCATTCTTCTGGAATGAACAGGATGTCAATCATCGCCTGGAGCAGATTATGGTCAGCGCCTTTGAGCAGGTGTGCGACCTTGCAGAGCAACGCGGCATCTCCCTGCGTCTGGCGGCGTACCTCGTGGCGGTGCGTCGCGTTGCGGATGCCAATCTGATACGGGGACTGTATCCGTAGTCTTCTCCTCCGAACGGTGCGTATCCTCCCGCACAATTCTAACGGTTTCTCTACGTAGCGCCCAACGCATCCGCTGTTTTCGCTCTCTGCCTCACGCCGTCACTTCTCGTCCTGAAAGCGTTGGGCGCCATTATGGTTGTGATAAATGGAGATGGACGCGCAGGAGGGGTGCAATGCAGGATTTGTGTCGCGGACGTATCCTGGTGATCGAAGATGATCACGACCTGGGACGACTCTTCGAGACGGTGCTGACCATAGAGGGATATCACGTGACAGTTGCTCACCATATCTATGATGCGCACCGTCTCCTGCCCCAACTGGAACCAAACCTGATTATTTTCGACTGGTCTTTTCACAATGCCGCAGGGTATGTGTGGGTGGATGAACTGCGCACGTCGAGCCAAACGGCGCATATCCCGGTGTTGCTGGTGTGCGGCGTGCTGCCGCCGCGCAGTATCTACGAAATGCTGGCGAATGCCGGTGTGCCGATCATTGAGAAACCGTTCGATCTGATCGCGTTCAATCGCTGTGTTGCGGTGCTCATGCATCCGCGAGAACGGGTCATTGGCGCCTGATGCTCTATGTCGCTCCGCCAAAGAGGGCAATAGCGCCGAAGCGCACGAGCCGCGCCAGGAAGACGGCGCCGAGGAAAATCCAGTACGGCAGCCCCATCGCCCCTGCGGTGATCCCCGCCACGTCGAATGCGGGGTTTGGCGGCGCCGAGAGTGCGAATAATACCACGAATGCGCGCCAGGGATGTTCAAGCTGGCGCTGGACCCAGCGGTAGAACCGTGTCTGTTCAACCACGCCGCGCCCCGATCGCCCCACGAAAAAACTAACCGACTCGCCAATCACCGACCCCAGCGCGCCTGCCAGTCCCACCCCAACCATGCTCAAGCCAGGAGAAAGCGCTGCAACCAGGCCAAAGTAAGGGATGGGCACAACGATCGTCGCGTTGGAGATCAGGGTGATCAAAAAGATGCCAAGATACCCTAATGCTCCCAAACGAGAGGCAAGATCCGGCGGGATCATGAGGTAAGCGATGATGTTCAACACGATGGCGATGGCGGCAACCAGCGCCGGACGCAGCCAGGCGCGCCAGCGGGGAGTGATTGCAGTCTCGTGTTCGTGGGATGCCTGGCGTCCTGCTTCTGACACCTATAACCTCTAATAACGCACGCTTAACCCTGACCCCTGCCTCGTTTCCAGAGCAGAACGCCGCCGCCTGCCAGTGCCACGATCACAACCACAACCAGTAAAAGCGTCAGATCGGAAACGCCGCCAGGCGTCGATGAATCGGCGATGGGCGTGGGTTGCGCCAGGTCCGCCGTGCCCGGCGATGAGATCGCGGGTGGTGCGATTGTCGGTTGTGGGAGGACTTCTGGAAGCGTCGCCACTTCTGGCGTGATAATAACCGTTGCCAGCGCTTGTGGCGCCCCCGGTTCGGAACCATTATCGAGCGTCGATGGCGCTGCCGCCGTGTCGCCACGCTGCGGCGTAGCGGTTCCTGTTGGATATTGAGCGCTCTCGCGCGCTTCTGCGGCGACCGTCGGCGGTTCAGTAGGCACAGCCGCAAGCATCGGCTCAGCCGCAGGAGCAGTAGGTTGCGCTGCCATTTGCGGCGCGCCCGCGCCCATTGATCCAAGCACGTTGAGCACGCCAATTGCCGCAATCAACACACCGGCAAAGACACCGACCACTTGCAGCCACCGCCTCCATCCAAGACGCACGGCAGGTGGTCGGTGCGCTGCAACCTGCGCCGGATCGAGCGTAAACGAGCGCGGCGGGCGCAGCGGCTCAAGGTCGCGCAGCGCCTGGACGGTTGCGCGCAACTCTTCGTATGCCTGGCGCAGTTCTGCTTCCTCATCGAGCCTGCGCTCGACGGTACGCCGCTCATCGGCGCTCAACTGCCCGTCGAGATAGGCGGAAAGCAGTTCCAGGTCGTGCTCGTTCAATTGTGGCTGCGTCGTCATAATCCTGGTTCGCCGGCGAAGATTGAACACAATCCGTGCGCGCTCTGCGCCATCCGTTATTCTTCCCTTTCATGACGGAACCGTAGCGGCAGAAGTTCCTCATGGCGCAGCAGGTCGCGCAGGCGGGCGCGCCCACGGCTCAGGCGTGACTTGATCGTGCCCAGGTTGGCGCCTGTCACCTCGGCGATCTCCTCGTAGGTCAATCCTTGCAGATCGCACAGCACGATGACCAGACGCTGATCGACCGGCAACTGCGCCAGACCGGCTTCGATGGCGCGCGCCAGTTCGCGGCGCAGCGCAAATTCGTCTGGCGTCTCCGACGTATCGGTAATTTGAAGCGATGATGGTTCTTCGGCGGAGGACTCCCCGGCTGCGTCGAGGGAAACGACCGGACGACGCTGACGGGCACGCAGCGCATCATAACAGACATTCGTGGCAATCCGCAGCACCCACGAGCGGAATGACCCGCCGCGAAATGCATGCAAATGCCGATAGGCGGACATAAACGCATCCTGTGCCGCGTCCGCCGCACTGTCGGCATCACCAAGCAGGCGATAGCATAGATTGTAAACGCGCCCCTCATACAGCCGCACCAGTGCGTTGAAGCTTTCAACATCGCCACGCTGTGCAGCTGCAACCAGACGCAACTCTTCGTTTGCCACCGCGTCGCTCCCGCCATTGATTATCGGGCGAGAGTATTATACTCGTTGTTTGCCATTCAACGTGTAACGTGCAACGTGTTCCCCAAGACCCTTGATGTCATACTGATGCGCGGTCATTTATGCGAGAATGGTTTTTGAGAACATCTAAGCCCGCGCAGGCGGGCTTTGCAGCAGTAGCCCGCGGCTTTAGCCGCTGGGCGGACGAGTGGCTGGCGGAATACGTATGCAACAACCATGATTGAGTCCACTGCACAAAGGCTTCACCGCCAGGGACCCGACGCGCACGAAGGGGCAGAACTATAAAGCGCAGTTCCTTCGTGTCCCTTGGCGCCCTTCGTGGTTGCTTGGTTCCATCTTTTTGCAGTGAAGTCAACAACGCAAAGGCGCAAAGGCGCAAAGGCGAGGAGGAGGGATGCGCTTACGCGAGCGCTGCTGGCGAGCGGCGCGCCCTACGCGCGCCCTGGCGCGCAGCCCCAGCGGGGCTTGCACTTGCGGTGAGAGCAGTCGAACCGCGTCCCCTCTCAAAGGAAGAAACAGCCCCCTCCC
>CALGYB010000150.1 GCA_937935075.1 uncultured Roseiflexus sp.
CGGGTTCAGGCAAGGGGGTCTCTGCGCCTTTGCGCCTTTGTGTGAGTTAGAGAGATACGCGGTCTGGTGCGCCGTACAGCCGCTCACCGCGCCAGGCCGCGCGGCGGAAAGATCGTATGCACCGAGACGCCGCTATGGATACGTTGAATGACCTCCGCCAGCAAGGGGGCGACCGTCAGGATGCGCAGGCCGGGCCACGCTTTTTCCGCCGGCACCGGCAGCGTATCGGTGGTTACCAGTTCACGGATGGCGCTGGCGCGCAGGCGCTCCGCCCCATCGCCGCCGAGCACCGGATGCGCGACCGCCGCGTAGATCTCGCGCGCGCCGTGGCGTTCGAGCAGTTCGGCGGCGCTTACCAGCGAGCGTCCGGTGTTCACCTCATCATCTACCAGAATGCAGCGTCGTCCGGTAACGTCGCCGATCAACGACATCGCCTCGATGCCATTCTCGCTCTCGATATCGGCGCACACCGGGTGACGTTTCTCGACGATGGCCAGCGGTGCGCCGAGTTGCTCGGCAAAATTGCGCGCCCGCTTGGCAAACCCGATGTCCGACGACACCACCGTAACATCGTCCCACCCGCGATCGCGAAAGTAGCGCACCAGCAACGGCATGCTGCTCATCTCATCGACGGGGATGCTGAAGAACCCCTGAATCTGGCCGGCGTGCAGGTCGATCGTCACCACCTGTTGCGCGCCCGCAACCTGGATCATATCGGCGAGGAGGCGCGCCGTGATCGGCACACGCGGCTGGTCGCGCTTGTCGGTGCGTCCATAGGCATAGAATGGCAACACTGCCGTCACCCGCCCGGCAGAGGCGCGTTTGCAAGCGTCGAGCATAATCAGCAGTTCGAGAATGCGGTCGCTCAGCGGTGACGCCAGCGATTGAATGACAAAGACATCCTTTTCGCGCACGCTTTCATTCAGGCGCACAAAAATGTTCTCATTGGCGAAGCGGGTGATCGTTACATCGCCCAGGCGCACTCCCAAACGACCACAGATGGCCTGCGCCAGCGCCGGGTTGCCATTGCCCGACAGTATGCGAAGTTCATCGAAGCGACTGCTCATATCCCCTCCTGACGCACTTTTGTCTGATGTACGGTGACGATCATCTGGGCGCTCCTACGGCGTGAGGCCGGGCATGAATTATCGGACGACATCCTGGCGCTGTGGGCTGCCCTTGCTCAGGTCTGTCAAGCCCCGGTGGGGTTGCCACGCGCACAGGATGGGGCAGCGGCGCGGGAAGACGGCGTTATGTTGTCCACAATCGCGCTTTTCCCTGCCCTGGCGCCATACCCGACGCGCCGACGAGACTCGAAGCGCACAGGTGTCGTTGTTGGGGATGCGTAGCGCCCGCTGCGCATTGCGACGCCAGCTGCTTTCATCCCTCCGCCCCCTGCTCCTCCGCCAGGAGAAGAAGAGGTTGGTAAGGCATCCTGATACCCCGAACAAATGATCTCCTCTTATGGATAGCCCCTCCGGGGCTTGCACTTGCGGTGAGCGCCGTCGAACTGCGTCCTCATGCCAGGTGGCGTTCAGTCAGACAAAATGTTCGAGCGTTCGTTGTGCAAGGCGCAACGGTCAACGCGCACCGGCAGGTGTGTCGTGGACGAATGACTGCGCCTTGGCATCAGCATCTCCTCCGGGGCTTTCACTTGCTCAGCGAGGGCTTTCGCCCGCAGCAATACGGCGTTTCGTGACAAGGCATGTCTGCGCTCCCACGACGCGCGATGCCATTGCAACGACATGATGTGCCGGGCGCCCACGGCAGGGCGCTTCTCCGGCGCGTTCCATTCCGCTTCCTTCGTGCCTGTCACCCGTGGCGACGGGCGTATTGTAGTCCAATCATCCGCCGAGAGCAACGTGGTACAATGGTGGCGTTCCACACACTGGTGCAGCGTGGCGAAGCGGCTGCGCTGCGAGAGGGGGATGTCATGCAGTACGCACGTCTTGGTCGCACCGGTCTCCGTGTGAGTCGGCTCTGCCTGGGCACGATGAACTTCGGTCCGCTCACGAGTGAAGCCGACAGTTTCGCCATTATGGACCGGGCGCTGGAACTTGGGATCAATTTCTTCGACACGGCAAACGTCTATGGCTGGAAGACCGGCGAGGGGATCACCGAGCAGATCATCGGGCGCTGGTTTGCTCAGGGCGGCGGACGGCGCGAGAAGGTCGTGATCGCTACCAAGGTCTACGGCAAGATGGGCGACTGGCCCAATGAGTCGCGGCTCTCGGCGCTGCATATCAGGCGCGCCTGCGAGGGCAGCCTGCGTCGCCTGCAAACCGACTATATTGACCTGTACCAGATGCACCATGTTGATCGGGACACGCCGTGGGAGGAGATCTGGCAGGCGATGGAACAACTGGTGCGCGAGGGGAAGGTGTTGTATGTCGGCAGCAGTAACTTCGCCGGCTGGCATATTGTTCAGGCGAACGAAGAAGCGCGCCGCCGCAACTTTATGGGGCTGGTGTCGGAACAAAGCCTGTACAACCTGTCGGCGCGCATGATCGAACTCGAAGTCATTCCCGCCTGCCAGAGCTACGGCGTCGGCATTATTCCCTGGAGTCCGCTGGGCGGCGGGCTGCTCGGCGGGGTGTTGCAGAAGGCTGCCGAAGGACGGCGCGCCGATGCACGGATGCAGGAGCGTATCGAAAAATATCGCCCGCAGCTCGAAGCCTATGAGGGCTTTTGCCGCGAACTCGGCGAACAACCGGCTGATGTGGCGCTGGCGTGGCTGCTCCGGCAACCCGCCGTCACTGCTCCGATCATCGGTCCGCGCACCGTCGAACAGTTGAATGGCAGCCTGCGCGCGCTGGAGATCGCACTGGACGACGAGGCGCTGAAACGGCTCGACGCTATCTGGCCCGGTCCGGGCGGACCTGCGCCAGAGGCGTATGCATGGTGACGACCCTTCAGGAGCAGCATTATGAGCACCCGCTTCTCACGTCCTCGCCTGATCGACGAGACCGACCAGCGCTACCGCGCGCACGTCGAGCAGATGAAACTGTTGCGCAGCAATCAACGCGCCATCCGCCCGCCGCGTGCGCGCGACCTGTTCGGCGGCGAGGCGGAAGCGGCGCTCCGCGACTGGCTGGCGCAGCAGGTCACGCTTTCGGAACGGCGTATCGTCGAATACCTGGAGCATCGCGGACGGCAGGCGGTCACCAAATACCGTGAACTCGACGCCGTGTGGCTGCCCGAACCCAAAACGATCCACGTCTTCGAGATCAAAGCCAGCATGAAGGCTGCCAGCCTGCGCCGCGCCATCCGTCAACTGCGCGATACGCAGACCATCCTGCGCATGCTGTTCCCTCGCGTCCATACCACGATCCTGCTGGTCGACACCGGCATTCCGCAGACGCCGGAAGAGGCGGCGGCGCAACTCGCCGAATGGATTGCCCGGCATCCAGAACGCCAACCACCGACCGAACCGCCGCCGACGCTCGCCGATGTCCTTGCGAGTCTGCCGCAGGTGCGCCTGTCGGACTCGCTCGCAGCACTGCCGGATAACCCCGACCTGGTCGGGCTGATCCGGTTCTCGGTCGACGACATCATTGCGCTGGCAGGCGCCGAGCACCTGCACCTCGACTGGGACGAGGACGACGAAGAGGAAGAGGAAGCGGACGCCGGGCCTGGCGAACCCGAACGGTACGTCTACTCCTCTGAGGCGGAAACCGACGAGGAAGACAACCCGCTGGCGGCGGCGTTGCGGAAGGCAATGCAGGATCGTGCGAAGGAATGATGCGCAGAGACGTTGCAGTGGGTAAAGCCGTTGCAATGCAACGGCTTTACCGCTGGGGCGAGGGCATCATTGCGCCTAATGCCCGGAACTGTGCTCCTTCTTCTGCGCCTCGATCAGCGTCTGCATCAGGTGCGGCGGTACGTCCTCATAATGGTCGAACGCCATCGAGAAACGCCCGCGCCCCTGGGTCAGCGACCGCAGGTCAGTCGCGTACCGCAGCACCTCAACCAGCGGCGCCTGCGCGGTGATCGTCGTGCGCCCGCCTTCCGCCGGCATCATGCCCAGTACGCGCCCACGGCGCGTGTTCATATCGCTGATGATGTCACCGGCATACTGTTCGGGCACGGTGATCTCGAGCTGGTAAATCGGCTCCATGATCGTCGGGTTTGCTTTTTGCGCTGCGATCTTGAACGCTTCATGCCCGGCGATCTGAAACGCGATGTCTTTGCTGTCTACCGGGTGCATCTTGCCGTCGAACAGTTCGACGCGCACATCGACCATCGGGTTGCCGGAGATGACCCCTTCAGCCATAGCCGCGCGCACCCCCTTCTCAACCGACGGGATGAACGCCTTGTCGATCACGCCGCCGACAATCGAGTTGACAAATTCGAGCGGGTCGGTGCGGGTCGGATCGGGCGGAAGCGGCTCGATGCGAATCGTCACATCGGCGAACTGCCCGGCGCCGCCGGTCTGCTTCTTGTGGCGGTACTGCGCTTCGGCTTTGCCGCGGATCGTCTCGCGGTAGGGCACGCGCGGCAGGTCGAGTTCGACATCCACGCCAAACTTGCGTTTCATGCGCTCGACGATAATTTGCAGGTGCGACTCCCCCTGCCCGGAGAGCAGACTCTCGCCCGTCATCGGGTCGCGTGAGACGTGCAGGCTCGGGTCTTCCTCGACGACGTTGTGCAGCGCATTGCCGAGTTTATCGAGATCGGCGCGCGTTTTGGGCTTGACCGTCGCCGTAAAAGCCGGCGCCGGAAACGCGATTGGCGCCAGTTGCAACGGCCGGTCGCGTGAGCAGAGAGTATCGTTGGTGCTGACATCGCCAAGTTTGGCAGCCACGCCGATGTCGCCAGGACCGATCAGTGCAACGGCGGTTTGCTCTTTGCCGCGCACCGCGTAGAGTTGCCCGATCCGCTCTTCTTTCCCCGTCCGCGGGTTGAAGACAGTCGAGTTGGCGCTCAATTCGCCGCTGAACACGCGAATGTACGACATCTTGCCGTAAGGATCGACGATGGTCTTGAACACCAGCGCACTGAGCGGTTCGGACGAAGCCGGCTTCAGGGTGACATCCTTGCCGGAGATGAGATCGCGCGCCGGCACGGGCTTGCGCGCCGCCGAGGGAATGCTGTCGAGAATACCGTTGAGCAACTGCGCCATTCCCGCCACCTGCAACGCCGAACCGCAGAAGACCGGGACGATCGAGCCGTTGGCGATCCCGGCGCGCAGACCCGCATTCAGTTCTTCCTGCGTGAGCGCATCGGCGCCGCCTTCGAGGTATTTCTCGATCAGGTCATCGTTCGTGGCAGCGATCCGATCGACCAGTTTTTCGCGCCATTCCTGTTCCAGGCTGATCATATCCGGCGGAATATCCGCCTCGACGAAACCGCCGTCGTGTTTTTCGGAGATCATCCAGGCGCGCTGCCGACGCAAGGAGATGATGCCGGCAAACTCGCGCTGCTCGCCAATCGGCAGTTGCATCGGCACCACCGCCTCATCGAGGATCTGCCGCGCCTGTTCGATGCAGCGGAAGAAATTGGCGTTGTCGCGGTCGAGTTTGTTGATGAACAGCAGGATCGGCACGCGCGCCTTGCGCGCCATTTCCCATACCAGCTCCGTGCCGACCTCAACGCCGCCGGCGGCGTCGAGCACGATGATCGCGCCGTCGATCACGCGCATCGCGGCGGCCATTTCGCCGATCAGATCGGCGTAGCCGGGAACGTCGATCAGATTGATCTTGTTATCGTGCCATTCGACCGGCGCAACCGCCAGGTTGATCGACATACGGCGTCGCTGCTCTTCCGGGTCGTAATCCGAAACGGTGTTCCCATCTTCGACGCGACCCGCGCGGGAAATCGCCCTGGCGGTGAGCAGCAACGCCTCGGTCAGCGTCGTTTTCCCGCAACCGCCATGGCCGAAGAGACCGATCGTGTGGATGAGGTCCGGTCCATATGCTCGCATAATGTCCTCCTCGACAGTCGTTGGACAGGAAGAGCGCCTGCTTGTGAGCAGAACGCATCAGATACTCGTGGGGCAGACGTGTTGCACGTTGAGGGTGACCCGCCTTTCCAGCAGAACGGTAGAAGGTTAAGTGGCAATTATACGCATTTTCACGGGCGGGTCAACCGCTTCAATCTTTCTCTTCCGCCAGTCCCAACGCCTCGCGCGCGGCAGCGACGATGAACAGCGACCCGGTGACGCAGACCAGATCGTCAGGTGTGGCAAGGGATCGGGCGCGCGCCAGCGCCTCCGCCGGATCGAGCACAATGTCGATTGGCGTGTCGCTGCGCAGCAGCGGCGCAAACTGCTGGCGCAGATCGTGAAGCGCCACCAGCGCGCGCGGGTGGCGTGAGGCGGTCAGCACCAGCGCATCGACCGCCGGCGCCAGCGCCGGCAGCATGCGCGCCAGGTCCTTGTCGCGCGACGCGCCAAACACCACGACGCGCTTCCTGCCGGGAAACATGCGGTTGAGCGATACGACGAGCTGGTGGATCGACTCGCCGTTGTGTGCGCCATCGAGCACAACCGGCGGCGCGCCGTCGATGATCTCCATCCGTCCGGGCCAGCGCGTCCCCGCTAGACCTGCCGCAATCGCCGCGTCGCTGATCGGCGACCCCATATCACGCAGGAGCAGCGCCGCAGCGGTCGCCAGGCGCGCATTCACGATCTGGAAGGTCCCGGCAAGCGATGGCGTGAGGTCGCGCTGGAACCGCTGCTGCGGTTCGACTTCCAGATAGTGCTCAACCGGAATGCGCCATGCGCCGGGCTGAAACGGCTCATCCGGAACAGCAAGCTCTGGCGTTGCCTCACGCACCACGTAGAGCGGCGCGCCGATCTCTGCGGCGCAGCGGACGAGCGCGCCAAGCGCCTCTGGATGCTGCGCCGCACTGATCACGGGCACGCCCGGTTTCATGATGCCGGCCTTTTCCCAGGCGATCTGAACCAGCGTATCGCCAAGCAGATCCATGTGATCGTAACTGATCGGGGTCATGACGTTGAGGATCGGCGTGACAACTGCTGCGCTGTCGAAGCGACCGCCGACACCGACTTCGAGGATCGCCAGATCAACGTTGCGCTCGGCGAAGTAGCGCAGCGCCAGGGCAAAGCCAATTGCGAACGTCACCGGTGCGCCGATTGGTCCGCTCGCCATCGCTTCGACAATGGGCTGGATCGACTCGACCGCCTGCACCAGTTCATGGCGGGCGATCGGCTGGCGGTTCACCTGAATGCGCTCGCGGTAGGTGTGCAGGTGCGGTGATGTCCATAGACCGGTGCGCAACCCGGCAGCCCGCGCCATCGCTTCCAGCAACGCCGCTGTCGAACCTTTGCCCTTCGTGCCGGCGACGATCACCGACGGCATCGCGTGCTGCGGATTGCCGAGCGCAGCGAGAAGGGCGCGGGTGCGCACCAGATTGAGCATTGGCGGCGGTCGCTGCGTTCCCTGCTGCCCGCCAATGAATGAGTAGAGATAGTCGAGCGCCTGCTGATAGTCCATACATGCTCCGTCGCAACGATGCGGTCTGACAGCATAGCGCAGCGCGGGTGCAGCGTCAAGCGTCGAAGCGGGCATGCTATAATGACATCGCCACAGTCGAATGCGAACACGAGCAGCTTAATGACAGTGCAAACCAGAGAGCATATTTTAGACCTGTTGCACCAACATCGAAAGGAGTTGCGGCGTCTGGGGGTCAGACGCTGCGGTATTTTTGGTTCATTTGTAAGAAATACTCCGCACAACGGGAGCGATGTCGATATTCTGGTCGAGTTTCAGCCTGGTCAGAAAACGTTCGATAATTTTATGCACCTCGCGTTCTTTCTCGAAGATCTTTTTGGGCGAAGGGTTGAATTGGTCACAACCGAATCACTCAGTCCCTATATCGGTCCCGCCATTTTGTCGGAGGTTGAGTATGCCTCCATCGACACGTGAGTATTTGCAGCACATGCTTGAAGAGACGACATACCTGTTACAATCTTCCAGCGACATCGATAAAACGGCATTTTTGCAGAATGAAACCCTGAAACGGGCATTCGTCTGCAGCATTGAAGTAATTGGCGCAGCCGCCAAGCAGATGCCAGATACTGTTCGACAGCACTATCCGGCAATCGAGTGGCGTGCAATGGCCGGGATTCGTGATCGCCTGATTCACGGCTACTTTGGCGTCGATTACGATATTGTGTGGGATGTGGTTACGAGCAAAATACCAGCGCTTGACCAAACAGTACGGCAGATTCTGGCTCAGGAGGGCCTGCAATGATACCCCCCGACCGCATCCGCCTGGTGCGCGGCGCATGCCCGCACGATTGCCCCGATACCTGCGCGACGATCACTGAAGTGCAGGGGGAGCGCGCAGTTCGGTTCTATGCCGATCCCGACCATCCATTCACCCAGGGATGGCTCTGCGCGAAAGTGCGCCCCTACCTGGAGCGGGTGTATGCCCCGGATCGCCTGCTCTTCCCGCTGCGGCGCGTCGGTCCGAAAGGCGGCAACCGCTGGGAGCGCATTTCGTGGGAGACGGCGATCGATGAGATTGCAACTCGCTGGAAGGAGATTATCGCTCGCTACGGCGCGGCTGCCATTCTGCCCTACTCCTACAGCGGCACCCTCGGTTTGCTGCAACTCGTGATCTGCAATGCGCGCCTGTGGAACCGGATGGGCGCCAGCGGGCTGCAACGCAGCATCTGCGGCGCAGCCGCCGAAGCCGCCGTCGAAGCGACCCTCGGCGCGCGCTGGTCGCCCGATCCGGCGGATGTGCTCCATAGCAACCTGGTGCTGATCTGGGGGCACAACCCGGCCAGCACCGGTCCGCACTTCATGCCGTTTCTGCGACAGGCGCAAAAGCGCGGTGCACATGTCGTCGTGATCGATCCACGCCGCACCCTGACGGCACGCAGCGCCGATGAGCATATCCGCCCGCGCCCGGCGACCGATGGCGCGCTGGCGCTCGGCATGATGCACGTCATCTTTCGCGACGGGCTGCACGACGAACCCTGGCTGGAACAGCACACCGTCGGCTGGCGCGACCTGCGCGACCGCGCCGCCGCTTACCCGCCCGCCCGGGTGGCCGCCATCACCGGCGTGCCGGAGGAGACGATTGTGGCGCTTGCCCGCCGCTATGCGACGACGAAACCGGCGTTGCTGAAGACGGCTGACGGCGTGCAGCGCCACGGGAATGGCGGTCAGACGTTCCGCGCCCTCTGCTGCCTGCCCGCCGTCGTCGGGCAGTATGGTGTGCGTGGCGGAGGGTTGTCGTACAGCACGAGCGGGTACGTCCGCTGGGACTCCGAAGCCGTTGGTCACGCCTCAGCATGCCCGCCAACGCCGCGCGTCGTGAACATGAACCGCCTCGGCGCTGCGCTCACCGGCGAGGTCCGTGATCCGCCGATCATGGCGCTGTTTGTGTTCTGCGCCAATCCGGTCACCTCCTCGCCCAACGCCGGGTTGATCGTTCAGGGATTGCTGCGCGACGACCTGTTCACCGTGGTGCACGAGCAGTTCATGACCGATACGGCGCGTTACGCCGATATCGTCCTGCCTGCAACGACGCAACTGGAACACGTCGATCTGCACAAGGCGTATGGACACCGTTGCCTCCAGTACAACCACCCGGCAATTCCGCCGCCTGGGGAGTGTAAGAGCAACTGGGACGTGATGCGCCTGCTGGCGCGCGCCATGGGGTATACCGAACCCTGGCTCCACGAAGACGCTGAACAGGCGATCTGCGGCGTTCTCGACGCCACCCGCGCTCGCAATCCGTTTCTCGAAGGCGTTACTCTGGAGCGGCTTCAGGCGGAAGGGACGGTCCCGCTCACCTTTCCGCCAGGGCGCGATGTTCCCTTCGCCGATGGGCATGTTCCAACCCCTTCGGGAAAGGTGGAGTTGCGCTGCGACGCGCTGCGCGCCCACGGTCTCGATCCGCTGCCGGACTATGTGCCGCCTGCCGAGTTTCGCGCGGCTGACGAGCATGCGGGAAATGGGCGCCTGCCGTCGCTCGTCCTGATCTCCGGTGCATCGCACCACTATGTTTCATCGAGTTTCGCCAATCAGCCGAGCCTGCGCGCAAAGGAGGGGCCGCCCTTCATCGAGATCAATCCCGCCGATGCAACGGTGCGCGGCATTCGCCACGGCGATGAGGTCCGTGTCGAAAGCGCGCGCGGCTGGTGCCATCTGCGCGCGATAGTGACCGACGACGCGCCGCCTGGTGTGGTGATTGCCCCCAAAGGAGCATGGGCAAGCCTGTCGCCCGACGGGCGCAATGTCAATTGGGTGACGCCCGACGCACTGGCGGACCTCGCCGGGCAGAGTACGTTCCACAGCAATCTGGTGCAGGTGCGACGGGCAGAATGAGCGCTCCAGCGATTATCGCACTGGTTGGACTCAGCGGCAGCGGCAAATCGACGGTGGCGCGCCGGCTGGCGGTGCATCTTGGCTGGCGTGGCTGCGACACCGACGCACTGGTGGAACAGATGGCGGGGCGAACGATCCCTGCCATTTTCGCCAGTGAAGGAGAAGCCGCCTTTCGTGAGCGGGAAACGATTGCGCTTACGGCGGCGCTCAACGAACCGAATACCATCGTTGCGACCGGCGGCGGTATCGTGCTGCGCGCCATCAACCGCGCGCTGTTGAAGGATAGGGCGTTCGTCGTGTGGCTCGATGCCCCGACCGATGTGTTGATCGCCAGGCTGCGCGCCCACGATGAGGAGCGCCCGTTGCTGGCGGGAGACGATCCGGCGGCGCGGCTGGAAGCGTTGCGTGTGCAGCGTGCGGCGCTCTACCGCGAAGTGGCGCATCTGACTGTGGACACCTCGAAAGCGTCGCCAGAGGAAGTGGCGGAACGGATTGTCGGCGTGTTACAAGGGCTTATATCGAAGGAGGAATCGTTATGAACATCAGGCGTCTTCTGTTGCTTACGGCGCTGATGCTGGCGCTTGCCGGGTGCAGCATCAGCGGTGCTGCGCCAACACCAACGCCGGTTCCGCCAACGCCGACGCCCACACCCGTACCGACGCCCACGCCGCGCCCGACGGCTACTCCGCTGCCGACGCCGACGCCGCCTCCGGCTGCGGCATCCGCCGATGTCATTCAGGGCGGGATGCTCGCTGCCACCCAAGCCGACTCGTACCGGATCGAGGTCTCCATCAAGATGAAGGACACTACTGGCGAGGGGGCGCCAATGGCATCGCCGGACGGTATGATCGAGGTCATCAGCATGAAGGGCGAGGTCGCCAGCAAGAACTCGCGTGTGGAGATCGGCGGCTTATTTGCTGTGCTTCTGTCCGGCGATCCCGAAAAAAGCGCACAGTTCGTGACCGTCGATGGCAAGTCGTACATTCGTGGTCCGGCGCCGCTGTTCGGCGCAACCGAGGATGCCTGGTACGAGCTGCCCGACAAACAGGCATCCTCGGCGGGAACAGTTACTCTCGATCAGTTCACAGGTCCGCTTCAGCAGAGCGGCGCCCTCGATCCAGGCAGTTTCACCCCCGGCGGCTTCGAGATGCTCGATGGTCAGCGTTGCGCGATCTTCATCGGCGACAAAGAGACGACCATCCGGCTACTGAGCAGCGTCGATCAGCAGGGAACATTCGTGCCGGAAGAAGTCGAACAGGGGGAAACGCGCCTTTTCATTTGTGATGATGGGCGCCTCCATAAGATGACGATCGATCTGTCCGGCACGCCGGCAGGACAGACAGAGCCAACCTCGCTCAGCATGTTGATCCGGCTGTACGATTTCAACAGCGACATCCGGATCGTTGCGCCGACAGACGCGCGACCGCTGGCGCCGCCATTGTTTGCCCTGCCGACGCCCACGCCGTGAACTGAGAACTGAGGACTGAGGACTGAGGACTGAGAACCGAGGACTGAGGACTGAGGACTGAGAACCGAGAACCGAGAACTGAGAACTGAGAACCGAGGACTGAGAACCGAGAATCGAGAACTGATACTCATGCGTTGAGCACATCATCCGGTCGCGCCCGGTGCAGCCTGCGCAGGCGGGCTTGGCAACCGCATCCTGCGGCTTCAGCCACCGGGCGGACTGCCAACGCGCGTTGTGGATCGTTACGCCTTGCGAGCCGGACGCGCGAACATCTTGTCTGACTGACTGCACGTTAGTATGAGAACTCAAGATGGACAGGAACAATGACGCACTCCGCTGATCATCTGCATGTTACGACGCCGGGCGGCAGCTACGAGGTCGTTGTTGCGCACGGCGCACTCGACCATCTGCCGGAACGTTTGCGGCACGCCGGTATACGCGGCGCCGCATGGATCATCAGCGATGATCAGGTGTTCCCGCGCTACGCTCCTGCGCTGATCGAGCGCCTGCGCGCCGCCGGATATACGGCGCACGGGTACGCCGTGCCGGCCGGTGAAACGAGCAAAGACCTGTCCGTAGTTGCACGGCTCTACGACTGGCTGATCGGCAACAGCGTCGAACGGCGCGATGTGGTGCTGGCGCTGGGTGGCGGCGTCGTCGGCGACCTGGCAGGGTTCGTGGCAGCAACGGTGCTGCGCGGCATTGCCCTCGTGCACCTGCCGACCACCCTGCTGGCAATGGTCGACTCGGCAATCGGCGGCAAAACCGGCGTGAACCATCCGCTTGGCAAAAACCTGATCGGCGCGTTTCACCAGCCGCGCCTGACGCTTGCCGATACTGCGACGCTGGCGACCCTGCCGCCGCGCGAACTGCGCGCCGGATGGGCGGAGGTGATCAAGCATGCTGTCATCCGCGACGCTGACCTGTTCGTGCATCTCGAAGCGATTGCCGATCCGTCGGCGCTCCGGGGCGAGGCGCTGGCGGCGGTCATCCGGCGCGCCGCCAGGGTCAAGATCGACATTGTGAATAGCGACGAACGCGAAACCGGTGAACGCATGCTCCTCAACTACGGGCATACCCTGGGACACGCCATCGAAGCCGCATGTGGCTACGGCGACCTGCTGCATGGCGAGGCGGTCGCCATCGGCATGCACCTGGAGGCGCTGATCGCCCATCGTCTGGGGATGGTCGAAGCAGGGTTCGTCGAGCGCCAGCAGCGCCTGTTGCGCGCATATGGGCTACCAACCGACCTCCCGCCCGGCATGCCTGTCGATGACCTGATCGAACGCACATTGCGCGACAAGAAGGTGCGGGCAGGCAGGGTGCGCTGGGCGTTGCCGCAGCGGATCGGCGCGGCGACCGTGCGCGACGATGTGCCCGAAACAGTGGTGCGCGCCGTTCTCGAGAAGGCGACCGAAGGATAGCCGCACACAATTAAGAGGGACCTGTATGACTGAACCGGACGTGCGCTGGATTCAACGGCTCAACCATTTCACCAGAGCATTGCGTCAACTTGAAAAATTCATCGCCAAAGGGGAGTTGAACGAACTTGAAGAACAGGGTTTAATCCAGGCATTCGAGTATACCTTCGAGCTAGCCTGGAATGTCATCAAGGACTACTTCGAGTTGCAGGGCGATACCGGCATTCTCGGCAGCCGCGACGCCTTTCGTCTGGCATTTCGGCGCGGATTGATCGAACACGGCGATGTTTGGATGAGTATGATCAAAAGTCGCGCATTGACCAGCCATACGTATAATGAGGAGATAGCGCAACAGGTTGCTTCGGCGATTGTAAGTCAATACTACCCTGAGTTTGTCAGACTGCACGAAACGTTGACAAAGCTGAAAGGCAATGGGGCATGACGCTGCGATTTGGCTTGAAAGAGTCGGTCATTGAAAGCATCTGCGATGTCCTTGCCCGTCATCCTGAGGTTGAGAAGGCGATCATCTACGGTTCACGCGCCAAAGGGACGTACAAGTACAACTCGGATATCGATCTGACACTCATCGGCGATGACCGCCTGACCTTTCTGGCGCTCACAAACATAATGGACGAACTCGACGACCTTTTGCTTCCCTACATGATCGACCTTTCCGTGCTGCGCCACATCGGCGATCCTGATGTTATCGACCATATTCGACGTGTCGGGACCGTCTTCTACGAACGGAAGAAGTCTGAATGCGCCGGGATGGGTTAGAGCGTGTCCGGAAACCCGCCTCATGAGGCGCCGTTGGGTGGGTGAAGGCAACGCTGGCTGAGCCTGTCGAAGCCAACGTCCGCCGCGCCTGTCGAAGCCAACGCCGATCACGAGATCGTCTCATAATCCGGTTGATCTTCCTATGAGAGAGGCGCCCGGCAAAAACAGGCGCGAAGACGCACAGGCTATCGCACTGATTGCAGCGCTTTGCGCCTTTGCGCCTTCGCATCAACCTGTTCGAGACAGTCGAAGATGTTCCTTTCGCCGAACCTGTCGCCTGTCACCGCACGATCAACGGCAGAACCACGCGCTCAGTCAGACAGATGGCGTTGAAATCGTGGTTGACCCCATCGGGCGGCACGGTCACTGTGCGCTGGACAGGCGCAATCGTGCAGCCTGGTGCGCTGGCAGTAAGCGTGTAGACGCCAGCCGGGAGATTGGTCATCGTGTAGAACCCGTCGGCATCGGTGGCGGCGCTCTGCGCGCCTGCCCGCACCGTCGCGCCCGCCACGCCGCGCCCCGCGCCGTCGGTCACGCGCCCGCTGATGCGATAGGTGAGCGGTGCGGCGCTGAAGTCCTGTCCGCTCACGTCGCCAGTGAGCGTGACGGTGCGGCTGACCGGCGTGACCTGATAGCCGCTGAGCGCAGCGGTGAGGGTGTAGGTTCCCGTCGGCAGCCCGCTCAGCGTGTAGAACCCGTCGGCATCGGTGGCGGCGCTCTGCGCGCCTGCCCGCACCGTCGCGCCCGCCACGCCGCGCCCCGCGCCGTCGGTCACGCGCCCGCTGATCGTGCAGCGAGCGGGGTTCAGGAGAAGGACGTACAGGTCGGTCTGCGACGTTATAAATGCCTGACCGCAGATCATCACGCGGGCGAATGCCGGTTCCGGCAGAACCTGGACAGTTCCCGCCGCAGTGCCGTCTGATCGCCAGAAACCGCCTGGTAAGGGGACAAAAGGATCCGCATTGACATTGAAGAACAGACTGGTATGCAGCGATGTCAGGTTCCAGGAGTCCAGGCTGCTCGGCCAGCCCGGATGAATATCCCTGACCATGACAGTGCCCTCGGCAGTGCCGTCGCTCCTCCACAATTCGCGCCCGTGAACCCCGTCGTTGGCTGCGAAGAAAAGTGTCTGACCCATGACGGTGAAAGGAGATGGATCGAGCGCGTAACCTGGGGCGATATCTTTGACCATAGTTGTACCCTCGGCAGTGCCGTCGCTCTTCCACAGTTCGCGCCCGTGAACGCCATCATCGGCGTTGAAGAAGAGCGTATTATTGACAACTGTCAGGAACGTGTAATAGCCGAGCGAGCCACCGCTCCACTCGTTATTATTAATCCTCTTGACCATAAAAGTGCCCGCTGGACCCATCGCTGCGCATCAACTCATATTTGCACATCCCTGGGAACGTGGGTGCAGCGTCGATAAAACCACCGACAAAGAAGAGCACGTCGTTCATTATCGCAAAGTGCGCCGGCGGGTAGGTTGAGACACAGAGATTGTCCCGTATCATGACTGTGCCTGCTGGCGATCCGTCACTTTTCCAGAGACTGTTGGAAGTCGCAATAAAGAGGGTGTTGCCGTGGACGATCAGTCTCCCACTCCCACCGAATGATCCGATCTGGAACGTTCCCTCTGTTGTCCCGTCGCTGCGCCACACGCCGGCGCCGGAACCGCCGCTGTAGGCAAAAAAGTAGAGCGCGCCGTTCATAGCGACCAGTTGCCCATTATCATACCGGAATGCACTCTCTGCACCGGGATAGATGTCACGCACCAGCCGCGCGCCGGGCGTCGTCACGTCGCTGCGCCATAATTCGCGCCCGTGCACACCGTCATCGGCGGCGAAGAAGAGCGTGTCACCCAGCGCAAGCATTGGAACATCCTCGTAAGTGTACATCGAAAGACTTCCCTGACTCCCGGCGCGAATGTCCTCGACCATGAACGTGCCGTCGGTTGTGCCGTCGCTGCGCCATAATTCGTGTCCGTGAACCCCGTCATTGGCAACGAAGAAGAGCACATTGCCGACAACGCGAAACCGCGAGAGATCGGCGCCATCGCCGCCGGGGCGGATGTCCTTCACCAGGCGCGTGTCGTCTGGCGTACCGTCGCTGCGCCATAGCTCAGGACCGTGGATCCCATCATCGGCAATGAAGAAGAACACGCCATTGATAACCGCGACGTCGCGGCTGTTGAAGTCATACGCGCGCTGAAACGACTTCACAAGGGTCGGTTCGTCCGCATGGGCGAACGGCGCCGGCGCGAGCAGGGAGAGGAAAAGGAACGTGGTGATGAGCGCACAAGAGACGAGCGAACGACTGTGTCGATGACTGCGATGCATGGTACATCCTCCTGATGAGATGATTGTAGTACGGCAACGTTGCTGGAAGACGGCTCTTCGCTCTTGTTAAGTCGTCTCATGTAACGCATACAAGCGCCGGAGGTTGCACGTCGCTCCTGTCATGTCGTCTCGCGGAACGCAGGCGCCTGGCATGCTTTGTCTGGCGGTCCGCACGTCACGCCGCCCGTCGCAGAACTGTCGGGAGGAACACACGAAGGGCGATCCTGCCCCCGCTGCGCCGGGGGGACTCATGCGCTAAGCGAGGGCGTTCGCGTCCACACAGGGGCGATCCTCACGAGTGGAGAGTTTTTATAGAGCGATCAACCGAAACCTGGACAATCAAGGACGTGGAGCGGCAGACGTTGGCTGAGCCTGTCGAAGCCAACGTCTGCCGCAGGACGGTCAATGATTGTGCAACATCCGGTTGATCGCTCTCGTGGATGCGAAGTGCGTTTTTGCCGTCCCAATGACCGTTTTTCCCCTCTTCCCCCCGATCCCCTTCTCCCATGAGGAGAGAAGGGGGCGTCAGGACGCGGCGCCGCCTCGCCCGTACCGGCATTCTGATGCCCGGAACGACTGGCAGCATGAGCGCGCATCGTCATCAGCAGTCCCAGCAGGGCTTCCCTTGCGGTGAGCACGGTCGAACCGCGTCCTCAGCCCACAACGAGACGAGGTTTCCCGCCCCATCAAGATTGCACCCGGACGCGGCAGAGGTTGCACCTGATCGGCGAGCATGGTATACTTTCGCGTCACTAATGGATGCCTCCTGACGGAGGAGCCTATGAAACTGCGCCATAGCGCTCGCACAGACGTCGGCAAAACGCGGGATCATAATGAGGACGATTTTGGCATTGGCGAAGGCGCAGGGGTCGATCAGTACGGTGAGTTGCTCGTCGTATGCGATGGGATGGGCGGGCACGCCGCTGGAGAGGTCGCCAGCCGTCTTGGTGTCGAAACCATCCTCAGCACCTACTACAGCGACAGTTCTTCCGACCGTATCGATGTGCTGCGCCGGGCGTTCGAGCGCGCCAATGAGCGCATCCACGCCGAAGGGCGCGGCGCCATGGGCACCACCGGCGTTGCAGCGCTGTTCTACAATGGCATGCTGCACGTCGCTAACGTCGGCGACAGTCGCGCCTACCTGATCCGTAACGACGACATCTGCCAGATTTCACGCGACCACTCGCTCGTCGGCGAGCAGGTGGCGGCTGGCGTCATCACCGCCGATCAGGCAAAATCCAGTTACTACCGCAATGTCATTACCCGCGCTCTGGGGTATCAATCGGAAGTGCAGGTGGACATGTTCCACCTGCCGTTGCAGGTCGGCGATACGGTCGTGCTCTGTTCCGATGGGTTGCACGGGCTGGTCAGCGATGAGGAGATCGGCGAGATTGCCCGCTCGATGCCCCTCGCCGACGCGGTCGATCGGTTGATTGACCTGGCGAATGAGCGCGGCGGCACTGACAATATCACGACGATTATTGCGCACGTTGACGAACTCAACGCTGCTGCAACCGTCGTTGATCCGTCCGACTCCGCCCGCACCACTGTCGAATTTCCGACGCCGCTGGCGTCGGAAACCATCGAATTTCCGGCAACTGTCAGCCTGACGCCAGCCGATGCCGATCCGGTCACGGAACGCACTGCGCCGCAGCCTGTTGCTCCTCCCGCTCCGCCGCCGGTCGCTGCTCCGCCGCCGCACGACGCCCCTGCGCCGCGACGGATGAACTGGATCGGCGCAACGCTCGCTGCTGTTCTGTTCACCGGGCTGGCGCTGGTGACGCTGTTCGTCGCCTATCCGATGGTGCTGGCGCCGGGTCAGGCAACTCCCGCCCCAGCCAATATACCGGCGACGACAGCACCCACCGACACACCGCCAACCATCACGCCTCCTCCTACTCAACCGCTCACTCAGGCGCCTGTCATTGTCCCTGTGGTGACCGAAACACGTGTGCCGACGGCATCACCAGACGCAACCACAACTGTACCCTCGTCTCCGGTCGCTACCAGCACGCCGACGCCTGCGGCGGCGCCGGCCGTCACGGCCACGCCAGGCGCATCGCCGTCAACACCCATCGCAACCGCAACCCGCACTCCTATTCCGCTGACGCTGCCGGTGCGCACGCCAACGCCATGATTCCCGCTCCATGGTCTGGTAAAGCGTGGTACAATACTCGCATACGTGTTCGTATGTTGAAGTGGAAGCGCGATGCCGATACGGGTGCTTGATGCAACGGTTGCAGCACAGATCGCTGCTGGCGAGGTAATTGAACGGCCAGCCTCGGTGGTGCGCGAACTGGTCGAAAATGCGCTCGACGCGGGGGCGCGCCGTATTGTGGTGGAAACGCGCGGCGGCGGGTTGCGCGAGATTCGAGTGCAGGACGATGGGTGCGGCATTCCCGCCGATGAGGTCGAGCTGGCATTTGCGCGCCACGCGACCTCGAAACTGTCTACTGCCGATGATCTGTGGTCGATTGCAACGCTTGGCTTTCGCGGCGAGGCGCTCCCGTCGATTGCAGCAGTGGCGCAGGTGATCTGCATCACTCGTGCGGTCAATGCCAGCGTCGGCGTCGAACTGCGGATCGCCGGCGGCGAGGTGCAGGCGATCTCGCCGCGCGGATGTTCGCCAGGCACAACGATCAGCGTGCGCAACCTGTTCTACAACACGCCGGTGCGGCGCGAATTCCTCCGTTCCGATGCGACCGAGTCCGCCGCGATTACGTCGGTCGTCACCCAGTATGCGCTTGCCTATCCCGAAGTGCGCTTCAGCCTCTCCATCGAGGGGCGGGCGACGTTGCAGACCAGCGGCAACGGCGATCTGCGCGCTGCCACGATCGAGGTGTACGGGATCGATGTGGCGCGCCAGTTGCTGGCGGTCGATGCCACTGCCGGTGAAGGCGTTGATCGCGTCCATATCTCCGGGTTGGTATCGCCGCCCGGGCTGACCCGCAGTTCACGCGCGGCTATTCACCTGTTTGTCAATCGCCGCGCCATTCAACCACGCGGACAGATCGCCATTGTGCTCGAAGAAGCGTATCACGCCCTGCTGATGAAAGGTCGCCATCCGATGGCGATCCTGAATATCAATGTGCACCCCGCAGCAGTTGATGTCAATGTCCACCCGACCAAGAGCGAGGTGAAGTTCCGCAACACGACGCAGGTCATGAGCGTGCTGGGGCGCGCGGTGCGCGCAGCGCTGCTGGAAAGCGGCGTGCGTCCCTGGGGAGAGCCGGGCATTCCGGCGTCGCTCGATACCGCGCAACGTCGCTTTGACCTGCGACGTCTCGGCACATCCCACGAAAGCGCGTGGGATGCGCCGCCCTGGATGCTGTCCGGCGCCGAAACAGGCACGGCGGCGCCGTTCGACAATCTCAGCGCGCCGCTCCAGATGAGCGGCTGGCGCGACGACGGGCGGTTCGACGATCTCACCGCTTCGCAGGGCGGCGCATGGCAACGCGAGGCGGCGGAACTACCCGAAGCGCGATGCGCTGAGCCTGCCGAAGCGCCGGCGACGAAACACTCAAAGCTTCCACTGTTGCGGATCGTCGGGCAGATCGCCCAATCCTACATCGTCGCCGAGTCGCCGGACGGCATGTACCTGATCGACCAGCATGCGGCGCACGAGCGGATCACCTACGAGCGCCTGATGGCGCAGCGCGGCGCCGGCGCGGTTGAACGCCAGGAACTGCTCATTCCACAGGTGGTCGATCTGCCGCCAACGGCGCAGGATGTGCTGCTGGCTGCCGCTGATCAGTTGGCGGAGTGGGGGTTTGCCATCGAGCCGTTTGGTCGGAGCCTGCGCATTCGCGCTATTCCGGCAGTGCTCTATCCCGGCGATCTGGCAACAGCGCTGCTCGAAATCGCCGATCACCTGAGCGGTCGCGGCGGAACGACGCCGCGCGACTGGCGCGAAGCGATGCTGATCACCCTGTCGTGCCACACGTCGGTGCGCGCCGGGCAGACCCTTTCGTTCGACGAGATGCGTGGGCTGGTGCTGCAACTCGAGCAGTGCGCATCGCCGCGCACCTGCCCCCATGGTCGCCCGACGATGATCCTGCTGACCACCACCCAGATCGAGCGTCAGTTCGGCAGGATCAAGTAACCGTCACGTCACCCCACAGGTACGCAGCAATCTGCGGCGAAAGCGTGATCTGTCGGTCGTCGCGCTGAAGGGTGACGCCATACACCGGCGATGTATCGACAATGGCAAACTGTTCCCCCGGCACGAGACCGCTGTTCTGCAAGTAGCGGATCAGGACGGTATCTTCTTCCGCCTCTTCGGCAATGCGCCGTAGCGTAAAAACGCCTTCCGGCGTCGCCTGGTCGAGGCGCACCACACCCGCATAGGCATCACAGCGACCGGGGATCGGGTTACCGTGCGGGCATGTGGTCGCATCGCCGACCAGTTCTTCAATCCGCTCTTCCAGGCGCGGCGAGAGCGCGTGTTCCAAGCGCACCGCTTCCTCATGGATTTCGTGCCACTGCATTCCCATTACATCAACCAGGAAGCGTTCCAGGATGCGGTGCCGCCGCACCATCGCCTCCGCTAGTCGAAACCCTTCATCGGTCAGCGAGATCTCGCCGCGCCCGTCGCGCACGATATAGCCGCGATCCTCCATGCGGCTCACCATATCGGCGACAGTCGGAGGGGTCACGTGCATCCATTCTGCGAGGCGCGCGCTGATGACCGGTTCTCCGCGCGCTGCCAGGTAATAGATGACCTCCAGATATTCTCGCATCTTTTCGGTCGGCCCGGCGTCGCCCGGCTTGCGCCGCGCTCTGACATGTCGGGGTGTGTCAGCCATAATCGTTTCCTTGCCTGATGATGTGTTGATTATAGCAGAAACGAGCCGTCAGCGTCACGCTCGATGCGTCGCACCTCGATGATCGCCGCTTGATCGATTGGTCCATAGACGTGCGGGAAGAGCGGCGCCAGGTCTGCGCCGGAGGGACGCTCCCAGCGCACCGGTGCGGTCAATTTTGCCGCATCGATGACCAGCAGCACGAAATCGCCCGGCATCTCACGGTAGAGCGTATTGGCGACGCGCGCCATCAGTTCGGCGCCTTCGGTGCAATGCACGAACCCATCAACGGCAAACTCCGCCGGAACATATGGTTCGTGGGCAGGCCACGTCTCCCAGCGTTCAGCCGGCGCCATATGGAAAATAATCGTGTTATTCCAACTCATAGAGTGCTGTGTGCACTGGCGCCAGCGCTGGCGCCAGGCGCAGAAACGCTGTACGGTAGATGCGCTCGTACTGTGCGTGGAGCGTTTCATCGGGCATAACCGTTCGTTCACGCATCTGCACTGCGCCAACCGCTTCGTCCTCGCTGCGGTACACGCCTGCGGCAATGCCGCCGAGCAACGCGGCGCCCAGGGCAACGCTTTCGTCCATATCCAGCACCTGGATCGGGCGCCCCAGCACATGCGCCTTGATGCCAAGCCAGACCGGCAGACGCGTGCCGCCGCCAATCGCCCGGATCGTCCTGGCGCGCACCCCCAGCATTTCCTCGATATTGTCGAGCATGTGCCGCCACTCGAACGCCAGACCTTCATAGACGGCGCGCGCCAGCGCCGCCCGCCCGCTGCTGACGGTCAACCCGACGAACGCCCCGCGCTCGCCGGCAGTCAGATGCGGTAGAAACAGCACACCAAGGCTGCCCGGCGGCGCTGAGGCCGCCAGCGCTTCGACTTCCGCCGCGGCTGCGTCGAGCGGCGCGCCTGACGCCACGAGGGTGCGCATCCATTCGACCGCCGCGCCGCTGCTGAACAATCCGTCCATCGCATAGTATCGGTCGCGCGCCACATGCGCGCCAAAGGTGACGTGCGTCCCGGACGACATATTGGCAATGAACAGCCGCTCATCGAGCGGAATATCATCAAGCGGCAGGAAGGCGGCCTCCGCCGTGCCCATCGAGTCGAGGCAATCACCAACGTGGCGCACATCGGCGGCGAGTGCGCCGCACACATGGTCGTGCCCGCCGACGCCCACGGCGGTTCCCGGCGCCAGGCCCGTCTCCGCCGCCGCTGCCGCCGTCACCGTGCCAATGCGCGTGCCACTGGCGACCGGTTCAGGCAGCAGATCGCCACGCAGCCCGGCGTGGTCGATCAGCGCATCCGACCAGCGACGCGCCCGCAGATCGAAGAGCATGCTGCGTGACGCCAGGGAGTAATCGGTTGCGCGCGCGCCACACAGGCGAAACGCAATATAATCGGCGACATGCAGCCAGGTTGTTGCAGCGGCATACCCTTCCGACTCATAATCACGCAGCCATTGCAGCTTGAAAACTCCATAGATCGGCACAGGCAGCATGCCGGTCAACCGAAACGTCTCCAGCGGGTCATCATGTGCATTCCAGCGCTGCACATAGGTCGCAGTGCGCCGATCATACCAGGCAATGATCGGTGTCAGCGGCTCGCCACGCGCATCGAGCAGCACGCCTGCTTCACCGACGCTCGCCACTGCCAGCCCGCGCACCCGCCGGGGATCATCAATAGCCGCCAGAGCGCGGCGGATCGCAGCGACAACGGACTCCCAGAGGATGTAAGGATCGTGTTCCGCCCATCCCGGCTGTGGTCGTTCGGTGGGAGTGGCAACGCTGGCAGACGCCGCCGGTGCGCCGCTCGTGGTGAAGACGATCACTTTGATGTTGGTCGTCCCAACATCGATGCCAAGGAGCAGATCATCCGCCATACCTTGCTCTCAGGAAAAAACCGGTGCGGCAATCATAGCACAAACCGACGATCCAGAAAAACAGCGACGCCGGATGTCGCCATCCAACGTCGCTGCCAGAGCGGCACGGACATGTCAGCAGAAGAGCGCAGTTACCAGAGCAGACCGCCGTCTACCTGAACGACCGAGCCGGTCACGAAGCTCGAGTCATCGGATGCAAGGAAGATGTACACCGCAGCGACCTCTTCCGGCTTACCGAGGCGGCGCAGCGGCGTGCGTTCCTGAACGGTCTGGATCACCTTTTCCGGGATTGTGCCGATCATCTCGGTTGCAATGAATCCTGGAGTCACGGCATTGACGCGCACGCCGGAAGGACCAAGTTCACGCGCCCAGGTCTTGGTCATGGCAATAACGCCGCCTTTAGTTGCGGCATAGTTCGACTGGCCAAAGTTGCCGTACAAACCGACGATCGAGCTGACATTAATGATCGACCCGCTGCCTTGCGCCGTCATATGCGGCGCCACGGCGCGCGTACACAGCCAGACGCCTTTGAGATTGACGTTGATCACCGCATCCCACTGTTGTTCGGTCATCTTCACCAGGCGTGCATCGCGCGTGATACCGGCATTATTGAGCAGGACATCGATCCGGCCGCCCCATGCCAGCACGGTCTCGACCATCGACTCCACCGACGCCGCCTGAGAGACATCGGCCTGAACGGCGATCGCGCGCCCGTCCTGTCTGGTAATCTCAGCCACCGTCGCTTCGGCGCCGGCCATGTTGATGTCGACGACTGCAACGCGCGCTCCTTCGCGCGCGAAGGCAATCGCAGTCGCTTTACCGATCCCATGGCCCGCGCCGGTTACAATTGCAACCTTATCTTTCAGGCGCATCGTCTTGTCTCCTCATTGCTGATAACCGTTTTAGATCGACCGATCGGCAAGCCAGGCATCGATCTGCGGCCACAGACCACGACGCGCCCCGCTGCCAGCCATAATGCCAATATGACCGCCAGGCATAATAATCTGGTGTTTATCGGTGCTGCTCACCCGATCCAGAATGGTTTCCGACTGACACGGCGGCACGATGTGATCCTGCCGGGCGATGATGTTGAGCAGCGACGCTTTGATGTCTCCCAGATTGACCGGGCGACCGCGCATGATCCACGTACCCTTCATCAACCGGTTTTCGCGGTAGAGATCGACGACCAGTTGACGGTACGCAGCGCCGGCAAACGGCACGCCATCGCTCACCCAGGTATTCATCGCCTGCCACGACTCGACGATCTTCGGATCATCGAGGTTATCGAGCAACCGCAGGTAATTGCCGACCAGATTTTCGACCGGCTTGAGCAGCTTGCTGCCGGCATCGATCATCTCGCCAGGGTAGTTGCCAGTTTGCTCGAGAATAGCGTCGAGGTTGAAATATTCCTCTTTCAGCCATTTGGGGAAGGGACCGATGGCCCCCTTGTTGGAGAAATCGATCGGCGCGGTCAGCAGGATCAGATTGCGCAGCCCGTCGTTCGGGCGCATTGCCGCATAGATCGCCGAGAGCGTCGCGCCAATGCACCAGCCGAGCATACTGAAATCATGCTGCCCGCTGTGCATCTGCATGCGACGAACAGCGCGCGGCAGATATTCGAGCGCATAATCGTCGAAGGTCAGATGCGCATCTTCCGGACCTGGAGCGCCCCAGTCGACCAGGTAGACGCTGTACCCCTGCTGGACCATGTACTCGACGAAGCTATTCCCCGGGCGCAAATCGAAGATGTAGGGCTTATTGATCAACGCAAAGACGAGCAGCAACGGCACACGTTTGCGTTTCTCCGCCGGCGCCTGCGGGTAGTAGTGATACAGCGTCGTCTTATTCAGCGTCCAGATTGCTTCTTTGGGCGTCTGCGCCACTTTCGCTTTCTGCTTGCCCGTGGCGACCTTGACGCCCATCTCATAGGCTTTCCCCAAACGCTCAACTTCGGCGTACAGATTCTTCGCTACTGTCGCCGGATCTACGGGAAAGAGCGTCGTTTCAGGCGACGTCGTCATCGACCTACTCCTTACTGCTTACAGGCGGCACATGCCGCATTCTGAGGCTAGAATCCTTCGATAGCGTGATCTTCCTTCACCTCTTCGGGTGTCGCCGGATCGGGTGGCGGAACCTGGCGCGGCGCTTTGCGGCGCTTCTGGGACGCATCCACCGGCTCGAGCGCTGCCTGCTGCAGTCGTTCGATCAATTGCAGCATCTGATCGGCTTTGTGATCGAGCGCTGCCAGGCGCTGCTCCATGCCGTTGAGTTCTGTGCCTTCCTGCTTGTTCTGTTCGAGTTGTTCGGTGAGCATCTCGACGATCACCGGCGTCTGGGTGCGCAGCGCGTGCGCCAGTTGATCCAGTTTGATCTCGATGTCGTCCAGGCGCATTTCGATGTTTGTCACCCGGCGCGCCAGGGTGGTCAGTTCCTCGCGCGACGGAAGGTTCAGGCGCGCCAGCGATGTCTTCATCGAGGTGTTGATCAACTGCTGTAACGGCGCCGACGCGATCAGGTACGAGTCAAGCGTCGCTCCGACCCAGCGTGCAAACGTCTCGGTGTTGACCAGGTCGATCATCGCCTTGGCCCATGCGTCGAGCGTTGCATCGCGAGCCTTGCGCAGATTGCCAATTGGATCGTTCGGATCGAAGCCGTCTTTCTGGCCCATGAGCGTCTCCTTCGACATGTACGCCCGGCAAGGGCGGGTTGGGTTCTGGGGGTCTGTGCTGTGCAACACGGCGCTTTCGGGCGCGCGTTCACATAGGGGATAAAAAAGACGCGCCCTGCGCAACCGGTTCTGTCATGAGAGTAGTCGGAACAGTTACAGAGAGGATACAGCTTTCTGACACGTATGCGCTGCGGCAATAAACAATACATTGTGGCAATATGGTCATCACAGGCGGCGGCGCTGCGCCGCAACAACATTCCCGGACGCATCTCCTCTCGCCAGTGTCGCGTAGCGTTGTCTGCGCTGCCTCTGTGACACCCTGACGAGAAGGCGCGCCAGGGTTGTTTGTTGAGTGCACACTTGATGTGCCGTGCGCACATCTGTTATCCACGGCGCAACAGTGCTACCCGGCGCCGGAACCTCGGCACTGCTTGACGTCGAACTCACCCGGGCGCTTACCGCCGATCAGACGCCGCTGCTGGCGAAGCAACTGTTGACACTCAAAAAGTATGTCGTGCAGGTCGATACAACCGCCGCACCGCTGGGTGAACCATCTGATGATGAAGAGCCGGTGGAAGCGCAGGAGGAGATGGCGCCGCTCAACTTGAGCGACGACGACCTTCCACGGGATCTCAGCGATCAGGACGAGGAAGGAAACGCCAAAACCGCGCGCGTGACGCTCTCTCCGCACCTGCGCCGCTGTGACTGGGGCGCGCAGATGAAGTGAGGCGTTGACGACGGTCGCCCGCGCCGCCGCCGCGTCCCTCACCGGACCTCGGACGGCGTAAGGGCGGGTCTCAGACCCGCCCTTACGCGCTGGGACATTCTGGCGTTTGCTCACGGGGCAATCTCTGGTATAATGGCGGCAGTGCGCCCCCGTCGTCTAGAGGCCAAGGACGCCACCCTTTCAAGGTGGAGATCACGGGTTCGAATCCCGTCGGGGGCGCCAGGGTTTCGATCCCCGAAGGGCGCGAAGAGTCACGAAGAACCTGTCTGGTATTTGTGGCGTCAGACGCGCTTGTAGGTTTCGATCCCCGAAGGGCGCGAAGAGTCATAAAGAACGGTGATCCAGCGCGGCGCCGCTGCAGTGCAACGGCGCCGCGGTTTCATGGCATTTGTCAGTCGTCGATGCTATTGGGTATCTCGTCATGGCGTTCAGCGACTCGCTCGATCGGCACGCTCACCGTCATGCGGCGCGCGCGGTGCGCGCTTTCGCGGGCGACTACGGCGGCAACGACAATGCTGATGTCGTCGGCCGGTTCGTTGCGGTCGAGTTCCATGGCGCGATTAAAGAGCGCTTCAGCCAGCGTTGTGGCCGGCTGATCCGTCTCCACGCGCCACCCCGCCAGGTAGTTGCCAAGCTCCATATCGACCCCGTAGCGCTCACCTGCCTTGAGTAACCCGTCGGTGAACATGACGACTTGCAAGCCGGGGCGTAGCGCGATTTCGGTGATCACGGGCCTGGCGAGGGGATGTAAGCCTATCGGGGTCGATGGCTCATTGTGCAACTGCACCTCCCCCTCGCTCAGGACGAAGAACGGCGCCGGGTTGTTGCGCGAGACGCGCAGGCTGCCGCTGGCAAAGTCGATGGAGAGGATATTGAGCGTGGCAGACGCCTGCCCCATACGGTAGGTGTAGAGATAGTCGTGGACGGCGCGCGCCACCACTCCGTCGCGCGCGCCGTCCTTGAGTTGCGTCATCGCGCGGGTAGCGATCAGGTTGCTCAACGTCTTGGCGCCGCGCCCGCTCCCCTGCCCGTCTACCAGCACGACCGACAGACCGCCGCCGGGTCGCTCGATGACCTCGAGCGTGTCGCCGCTCTCAGAGGCGCCAGAGCGTGGTACTTTGACAACCGCGATATCTATGTGGAGCATTGTTGTTTCTCACAAGGGCGTCATCAACCGAACTTTTCCTTGTAGTATTGTAGAACGATGGAAAAGCCATCGCAAGCGGGATGAGCGGCGCGAGGATATGAGGCGCGGATCCAAAGGGAGAGTGTTCCGCATGTGAGGGATGCTGGGGCAAGGTGAGCGACAAGCGGAGCCAGGGACAGAGGTCTTTCAGGGGGAGGCTTTTGTGACAGGCGTGGGGGCTTTGCGCATCACAACGCCATTGATTCCCTCATCACCCCACCCCCGTCGCCTACAAGCAGTGCGCCGAGTCTGCCGAAGCGCGAAGAGGGGGCGTAGGGGCGAGGCGTTTTGATACTCGCAACAGGCGATAGAACTCAGGAACACGCCGAAAAACGTGATACCTGAAAGCGTAAGGAAGCAGAGGCGGGGAGCCGGGTTCCGAGTTCCTGGTTCCTGGAACTCCTCCTGAAGCCGTGCGGTTGAGAAGGAAAAAGCGCACCGTGGGGGGGAACCAGGCGCTGAGTTCCTGGTTCCCGGAACCCCGAACCCCTACCCCTCAACCGTCTTCAACAGCTCGACCGTCGGCTTGGCCGTCTCTTCGAGTTCCGCCTTGACGTCCATCCAGACCTTCGCCGGGTCTTCGCCGGCGATCGTAATGCGCTCCAGCCCTTTGCCGATAATCTGGTCGCCGCCACGCACATAGACGCGCGCCGAGTCCTGCGGGCGGGTCTTCGGCAGTTGCTCGACAGCCGTGCGGAAGTTTGGTCGTTCGGTAAAGTATTTCTGCATCGACTCCGACTCGACTGCCGCTTTGCGCACTGGCATATACCCTGTGCGCTGCGCCCATTGAATTGTCCACTCTTCGCCAGTAGCGAACGCGATCCACTTCATCGCCGCCTGCTGTTTCTCGGCAGGCAGACCAGCTAAGATAGCCATGCCCGAACCACCGGTGCAACACCCAAAGCCCGCCGGACCCTCTGGCAAGAAGCCGGTGCCAACCGGGAACTGCGCATTCTTCTCGACGCCTGCCAGCGCAGCGGTGCTCAACATCGCACTGGCCGACAGACCCGTGACGAAGTCCTGGGTCACGTCCTTCGGCGTGGTCGCCCATTTGTAGGTTTGGGTCGTGTCGCGGTAGAAGTTGCCCGCCTTGATGCCGCCATCCTCGTGGATGCGGATGGTGAAGTCGGGGTCGCTGTAGCGACCGCCGAACTGCCAGATCACACCCTGGAACAGCCAGGCGATGTAGCTGGCGGCGCCAGGATGGGCGAACGCCGAACGTCCATCTTTGTTGAGTTTCGGCGCCCACTCCATGAACTCGTCCCACGTCTTCGGCGCACGATCTTCGAGACCGGCTTCCGCCCAGGCGTCTTTGTTGTAGTAGAACAGCGGGGTCGAGCGCGCAAATGGAACCCAGTACACCGTGTTCTTGCGAACACCCTCGTTGAGCAGCACATCAACGTATGCCTCACGCTTGACGCCTTCGGCTGCCATCAGATCATCGAGCGGCTGCAACTGGCCGTTGATGTAGAACGAGAACCACCACACATCCGAGAGCAGGCTGACGTCAGGGGTCTGCCGCGCCTGCACGGCGGCGGTCAGTTTCTGCGCTGTTTCTTCGTAATTGCCCTGAAACTGATAGTTGACCTTGACATCCTTCTGCGCGTTGTTGAACGCATCGACGGTCGCCTTTTCGGCTTCGCCCAGAACGCCGCTGAACGACCCCCAGTAAGTGATCTCCACTGTCGAACCCATTGACCCCGAAGGCATGGTGGCTGGCGGCGCAGCAGTCGCCTGTTCAACGGTCGGCGCAGCGGTCGGCGGCACGGCAGTCGCCTGCCCAGCGGTTGGCGGCACGGCAGTCGGTGATGTCGTGGCTTCGCCGCCGCAGGCTGCCAGCGTCAGTGCACCGGCGCCCGCCGCAACGCCACGCAGGAATTGTCGTCGGTTAACCTTCGCCATGATTTTCTCTCTCCTCTCGTTAGCATCTGTCCCTGAGGTTGACGCCTGATACGACCGGTGCAATCGCATGTGACAGCACCGGTCATCTCAACCCTCAACCCTTTGTCAAGACCCTTGTAATCTACAACTTTCCCACCTTCCACTCCGCTTGCCGCTTATCCAATTTTCTGAACCACAGAGGCACAGAGGGCACAGAGAGAACCATCTTCGCACTCGTCAGGTGCGGGCAAGCGGGCCGTTTGCCCCTACGCACCTTTCCACCTTCAACCTGCAACCCTACCCCTTCACCGCCCCGGCTGCAATACCTTCGACGATGTAGCGCTGCGCCCAGACGAAGAGGACAACCACGGGCAGCACAACGAACATAGTTCCTGCCATCACCACGCCCCAGCGCGCCAGTCCCTCCTGGTCGAGCAGGCGCGCCACGCCAATCGGCAGGGTGCGCATGTTTTCCGTGCTGGTGATGATCAGGGGCCAGAGAAACTCATTCCACTCGTTGACAACTGCGAAGAGGCCGGTCGTCGCCAGCGCAGGCATCGCCAGCGGCACAGCAATTTCCCACAGGCGCCGCATATGACCGGCGCCGTCGATCTCGGCGGCTTCAAACACTTCACGCGGCAATGTCATAAAGTACTGGCGCATGAGAAAGGTGCCAAATGCCGTCGCTGCGCCGGGCAGGATCAATCCCCAGTATGTGTTGACCAGCCCAAGATCGGCCATCGTCAGAAAGTTCGGCACAATCGTGATCTGCGCCGGCACCATGAGCGCTGCCAGCACAATCAGGAAGACGATGTTCTTTCCAGGAAAGCGCAGAAACACCAGTGCATACGCCGTCAGCACCGCCAGGGTCATCTTCGAAAGCGTCGTCGCCAGGGTCACGATGATGCTGTTGAGGTAGTAGCGGGCGAAGGGCGCCGCTCTCCAGGCGGCAGGATAGTTGTCCAGCGTGGGATTGAGCGGGATCCACGTCGGCGGTACGGTGTAGATTTCACGACTGGTTTTGAGTGATGCGATCAGCATCCAGTAGATCGGCAGCCCGATTACCACCATCGAGACGATGATCGCCGTATACCCCGCGATGCGCCAGAGCCAGCGCCGCCGCAAGGCGAGCGCGCGACGGCGCCGCCGTCGGCGCTTTATTACGGTGCTTTTTTGGAGACCTGCGTGCTGTTCCATAGATTTGGGGGGTAAGGGTTAGGAGAACTGAGAACCGAGAACCGCTCCTCTTGCCCCTTGCCACTCGCCTTGCATCCCTCGCGCCTTTCACCCTTTGAGAGCGCACCGGCGACGACTTGCACCCTTCGCATGCGTAACGTAAACGTTCGAGCTTTCCACCTTCATACCAGTAACGTTCCCGCCTTCAACTGTAATGCACCCGTCGCTCCAGAAATCGCAACTGCAAAAGGGTCAGGATCAGCATCAGCACGAACATCACCATCGCCACAACGCCAGCCGGACCGGCTTGCGATTGGATGAAGCCGCGCTCGTACAGGTGGTACACCAGCATATTGGTGGCGTTCACCGGTCCGCCGTCGGTCATTACCCGGATGATGTCGAACGCCTGGAAACAAGCCAGAACGCTCGTCACCAGCAGGAAAAAGATGATCGGCGACAGCCCGGGAAGCGTCACGTGCCAGAATTGCCCCCACGGACCGGCGCCGTCGATCCGGGCCGCCTCGTAGAGCGTCCGGTCGATCGTCTGCAATCCTGCCAGATAGATAACAACGGCGTAGCCAGTATTCTTCCAGATATAGACGATCAGCAGCGCCGTCATTGCCCAGTTCGGGTCTGCCAGCCAGTTGGGCGAAAGGATGCCGAACCATCCCAGGATCTGCGCCAGCAGCCCAAAACGCGGGTCGAAGATATAGATCCAGACAATCGCAATTGCTGCGCCCGAAAGGACGGTTGGCGTGAAGAGCACGGCTCGCGCGCCGTCGCGCCAGCGCAGCGGCTGGTTCAACAACAATGCCAGCCCCAGCCCCAGGATCATCGTTGCAGCGACCGATACGACGGTGAAGACTGCGGTGTTGATCAAAACGATGCGAAAAATCTCGCTGCTCAGGACGGTCTCGTAGTTGCGCAGACCGACGAAACGCCGGATCGGGCTGAGAAAGTTCCAACTGATCGTACTCAGGTAGGCGTTGTAGATCATGGGCCAGAACGTAAATGCCGCCAGGAGCAGTACGTTCGGGCCTATTAACAGAAGAAATAACAGTCTCTCGCGCCACTCGCGCGCACTGGCGCGGGGACGCGACACAGAGAATGCACTCATAGCATCGGCGTATCAACTGCCATGGCAGCGCAACTTAACATAACATCAGTGCAGCGCCGCTCCTGATCGCCATTGGGAGAACGTGTAGATGCAACACCAGGTGCATGTATGATGATTTCAACACAGCATTTCTATTAGTACTGCATTGGCGTTAAGTGATCACGAATATTGCATTAAGTCAACCTTAATTTCCCATTAACCCCCCCGGTACGTGGTTGCGGGCACAGGCGCCGGAGACCTGGCTGCCACACCTGGCATGTTCCGGTGCAATCGAGTATCATCATGGAGAGCAGGTTCGGATGCAGGCAGATAAAAAGGAGCGTCTATGGTGCGCTGGATGGCAGATGAAGAATTGACGGCGCTGCTGCGACGCTACTATGGCGGCGAAGGCGGGTTGTGGCCCGTGATCCGGGATCAGGTCGCTGCCGAACTCCAGCGTCGCGGCATCGAAGGTGCGCGGCACATCCGCTTCCGTCGGCGCGATGACGGATACGAAGTGATCATCGAAGATGCACGCGGGTACGAACCAGAATAACCTTGCCGGCGCCCGAAACCTGTGGTATAGTCAACGCTATCCCCGCAGCCCCAGTGACTGGAATGCGGCACTGCCAGCAGTCGTCGGCTGCTGGTTTGTTCTTCTCCCTGCCGCCAGAGAAAGGAATCGCCATGACTGCCACGCCGACGCGCAGCATCAACCTTCGCACAACCGTTCCGGGACCGCGTTCGCGCGAACTGCTGGCACGACGCGCAGCGGCTGTGCCGGATGGTCTCTACAAAGCGCATCAGATCGCAATTGAAAGCGCAGCGGGCGCCCTAGTAACCGATGTGGACGGCAATACCTTCATTGATTTCGTCGGCGGCATCGGTGTGCTGAACGCCGGTCACTGCCCGCCTTCGGTGGTGGCTGCCATTCAAGAGCAGGCGGCAAAACTGATCCACTTCTCGGCGCTCGTCGGGACGTATGAACCATACATCGCGCTCTGCGAACACCTCAATACCGTTGTGCCGATCAGCGGTCCCTGCAAAACCATCCTGTCGAACAGCGGCGCCGAAGGGGTCGAGAACGCCATCAAGATCGCCCGCGCCGCAACCGGTCGCCAGGCGATCATCGCGTTCGAGGGGGCGTACCACGGGCGCACCTTGCTGACACTCACCCTCACCAGCAAGTACACCTTCAAAAAGACGTTCGGACCGTTCGCGCCTGAAGTGTACCGGGCGCCGTTCCCCGCCGCCTACCGGATGGGAGTGAGCGAGGACGAGGCGGTTGCACGCTGCTGGGAGGCGTTCGAGCGCATGTTGGTGGCGCACGTCGGTCCCGAGGCGATCGCAGCGGTCATTATCGAGCCAGTGCAGGGCGAAGGCGGATTCATCCCGACGCCGCGCGAATTCATGCGGCGCCTGCGCGATTTCTGCGCGCGCAACGGCAGCATCCTGATCGCCGATGAAGTACAGTGCGGCTTTGGGCGCACCGGCACGCTGTTCGCTATGGAGCAAATGGGGGTCGAGCCAGACATCCTGGTGAGCGCCAAGTCAATTGCTGCCGGGATGCCACTCGCAGCAACAACCGGGCGCGCCGAGATCATGGACAAGGCGCACGTCGGCGGGATTGGCGGCACCTACGGCGGCAATCCGCTGGCATGCGTCGCAGCGCTCGAAGTGTTGAAGCTGTTCGACGACGGCGAACTGCTGCGCCGGGCGCATCAGATCGGGGCAATCGTGCGTGAGCGCGGCGCGATCTGGCTGCGCGACATCCCGCTCGTCGGTGATGTGCGCGGGTTGGGCGCGATGCTGGCGATTGAACTGGTCAGAGACCGCGCCACCCGTGAGCCGGCAGCCGATGACGTGCTGGAGGTGGTACAGTACTGCGCCGAACATGGCGTGCTGACCATGCGCGCCGGTCTGTACGCCAACTGCATCCGCCTGCTCATGCCGCTGGTCATTACCGACGAGCAGTTGCACGAAGGACTCGATGTGCTGGAGGAGGCGCTGCACGCGGTTGCGCAACGGAAAGGAGGAGGGCATGGCTGAGGTGATCACGGCGCCCGCCGTTATTGAATACCCGGAAAGCGATGGCAAGCCTGTGGGTGAGACCGACGTTCATCGCCGCGAAATCCTGCACATTGTCGAAACGCTGGATCGGCATTTTCGGAATGTGCCGGATGTCTATGTAAGCGGCAACCTCATGTTCTACTACGAGGAAGGCAACCCCTCGGCGGTTGTGTCACCGGACGTCTTTGTGGTCAAGGGGGTGCGCAAGGGGCTGCGACGCATCTACAAATTGTGGGAGGAGGGCGCTGCGCCATGCGTCGTCATGGAGATGACCTCGCGCTCGACGCGGCTGGAAGACAAGGGCAACAAACGCGCCCTCTACGCCATGCTCGGTGTGCGTGAGTATTTCCTGTTCGATCCGCTGGGTGAGTACCTGAAACCGCCGCTTCAGGGGTTTGCCCTGGTCGACGGCGAGTATGCGGCGTTGCCGTTTGAGGCTGACGGCGGCATTATCAGCCATGAGTTGGGGCTGAAACTGTACCGTGACGACACGATGCTGCGCCTGATCGACCTGACGACCGGGAAGGAAGTCGTGCGCACCGAGCACCTGAGTGATGCTTTGCAGGATGCGCTTGCCAGAGCGCAACAGGCGCAGGAACAGGCGCGCCTCGCCGAAGAACAGGCGCGCCGTGAGGCGGAAGCGCGACGCGCTGCCGAAGTGGAACTCGAACGGCTTCGCGCCGAATTGCAACGGTTGCGCGAGGATGTATGAGCGAGATTGTGATTGTCAATACGCGCCCTGAGCATATTGACCAACTGGTGCAACACCAGCGCATCTGCTTCCCGACGCTCGCTGACCACGAACTGATGCAGCGTGAGCATTTCGAGTCGCAGTTGCGCCTCTTTCCCGAAGGGCAGCATGTTGCGCTCGATGGCGATCGGGTCGTCGGGCAGAGCAGCACCTTTCGCATCAGCGGCGCAATCGCCCTGGCGCCGCATACCTACCACTGGATCGTCGCCGGAAACTTCTTTACCAACCACGACCCGGCAGGGGAATGGCTCTACGGCGCTGATATGAGCGTGCATCCCGACTACCGGGGGCGCGGCATTTCGCGCATGCTCTACAATACGCGCAAAGACCTGGTGCGTCGCCTGGGGTTGCGCGGCATGGTTGGCGGCGGCATGATGCCGGGGTATGTGCGCTACCGCGACCGGATGAGTCCGCTGGAGTATGCGCAGGCGGTTGCGGCCGGCACTCTGATCGACCCGACGCTGACGCCGCAACTGCGCGCCGGTTTTGAACTGCGCGGCATTCTGCCCAACTACATCGAGGCTGGCGATCTTGGCAACGACTCGACGCTGATTGTTTGGGAGTATCGGGAATGATACGGGGATTTTTTCCCTGGCGCCTCGCTTTCTGATGCGGTATCGTTGAAACAAGTGAAAAGGGCGGAACGATGTGTCCCCTGCGATAACGCCAAACCGATGAAAGCCTGATGATGAGCGATGGAAGGAGTGACATGAAACGAGTTTGGGTTGCGATGACCGGGCCGCTGAAGATCGCGCGTCGTATCACGGGCGTGTTTTTATTAACGCTCGGCATTCTTGGTCTGTTGCTGCCGGTGCTGCCCGGCTGGTCACTGATCATCCCCGGTGTGGCGCTGCTCGGGCGGCGTGATCGCCTGGTGCGCCTGAGCCACCTGGCGGTGCGGTATGCGCTGCGTTGGATGCGGTGCAGCCGTCAGCCGCACCTTCGGGCACTTGGGCGGCGCCTGACAACCGAGTATGGGCGCACCCGGCGTCTGGTGCTCCCCGCCATTGTTGCCACAGAACGCGCCGTTGCCCGTGCGCTGGCGTGGTAGGGGGTATGAGAACTGAGAACCAAGAACTGAGAACTGAGAACCGAGAACTGATACGAACTTGCGATCAGTCAGACAAGATAGTCGCGTGTTCATTGTTCAAGGCGCAACGGTCAACGCACACCAGCAAGCGTGCCGTGGACCCATGACAGCGCAGTGGCGCTCAGCCTGCCCGGCGGCAAAAGCCGCGGGCTGGAGCGGGGATGCGCCGCGCAGGAGTAGGGCAGGTTTCAGCCCGCCGGCGCCGGCTTGACGCATTCCTGCACCAGTCCACGCCGCGCTTGCCCTGGCGCAGCCCATTTGCGCTGACTGGCGCTCGCCCGGCGGCTGAAGCCGAGGGCTAGAGCCTGTTATGTACTTTCGAGCATATAAGGTAATGAACCGCTTCAGCCACGTGGACCTTGCCGCCCCCCCTGCCCCCCCGCATGCGGGGGGGCAGGGGGGGCGTTGATGCCCGTCATCGCCGGCGCGCGCTGCGGGGCGTCTTCGGTCATGAAGGTCAGGGAGGGAGCGCGGCGCCTGAGCCGGTCGAAGCGACGAAGGCCCGCTCCGCGTCGCTCACATCGCTGGGATAGGGTTGACGTGT
>CALGYB010000151.1 GCA_937935075.1 uncultured Roseiflexus sp.
AGTCACCAAGGGACACCCAGGCAATGCGCTTCATTATTCCCCTTCGTGCACTTCGGGTCCTTGGTGGTTAAGCCCTCCATGACTTCACCGCAACAAGCAACCACGAAGGTCACCAAGGGACACAAAAGAAATGCGCTTCATGTGTATTCCCCTTCGTGCGCTTCGGGTCCTTGGTGGTTAAGCCCTCCATGACTTCACCGCAACAAGCAACCACGAAGGTCACCAAGGGACACACAAAAAATGCGCTTCATTTTTATGCACCTTCGTGCGCTTCGGGTCCTTCGTAGTTACTTCACCGCAACAAGCAACCACGAAGGTCACCAAGGGACACCCAGGCAATGCGCTTCATTATTCCCCTTCGTGCGCTTCGGGTCCTTGGCGGTGAAGCCGGTGTGCAGTGGACTCATCATTCTCACCAGCCCCGCAGGGGCTTTTCTGTCCTCAGTGAGGGCTTCAGCCCGCAGCGAAACGGAGGTTTCCGACACTTAATGCCCGCACCCTATGCGCCTCCCCTGCCGTTTGGCATCCAACCACGGCTATGCTATAATCCGCCCAACTCCGGGGAATGGCTTCAAAACGCGGATTGCTGTGCTGTGGCCACCACACGATCACTGTGCGTCGCTGAAGCCGTGTACAGATTCTTTACCCGCGCCCTGCGGGGCGCATCAGGACAGGAGGCGAGAATGAAACGCTCGGTTTCTCTCATCATCCTGCTGCTCGTCTCGGCGTTGATTGCCGCATGTGGCGGGCAGCAGACGGTTACACCGACGACTGCTCCAACCGGCGCGACTGCCGCGCCAGCCCAACCCACCGAAGCAGATTGCCCCAAGCCCGAAGTGCTGTGTGTCGGTCTTGTGACCGATGTGGGCGAGATCGACGATAAGAGTTTCAACCAGTCCGCCTGGGAAGGCGTCAAGCGCGCCGAAGCCGAATTGGGCGCGATCGTCAACTATGTCGAAACGAAGGACGCGAAGGACTACGCCGCAAACATCGGTCTGTTTACCGAAAAGGGGTATGACGTTATTGTCACCGTCGGCTTTGCGCTTGGCGAGGCGACGGCAAAGGCTGCCGAGGAAAATCCGAACGTGAAGTTCATCGGTGTCGATCAGTTTCAGGCGACGGCAATCCCGAACGTTGCCGGTCTGATCTTTGCCGAGGACAAGGCAGGCTTCCTGGCAGGCGTGCTGGCAGCGGGAATGTCGAAGAGCAATAAGATCGCCGCTGTGCTCGGCACCAACCTGGTTCCGCCGGTCGTTGCCTTCAAAGAGGGGTACGAGAACGGCGCGAAGTATCTCAAGCCCGACATCCAGGTGATTTCGACCTACCATCCGGGCGGTCTCGACACGGCGTTCACCGACCCGAAGTGGGGCGCCGACCAGGCGAAACTGGCGATTGACCAGGGCGCCGATGTGATCTTCGGCGCCGGCGGGAAGACCGGCAACGGCGCGCTGATCGAGACGGCGGCGAATCCGGGTGTGTACTGCATCGGCGTCGATACCGATCAGTGGGAGACGGTTCCCGAAGCGCATCCCTGTCTGATCTCGAGCGCCATGAAGCTGATTACGCCGGGTGTGTTCGACCTGATCAAGAAGGCGCAGGAAGGCAACTTCCCGTCCGGCAACTACGTCGGCGAGGTCGGGCTGGCGCCGTTCCACGATTTCGAGGCGCAGGTTCCGGCAGAATTGAAGGCGAAGATCGCCGAGGTCGATAAAGGTCTGCGCGACGGTTCGATTTCGACGGGATACACGCCGTAAGGTGCGGTCGAGGGCTGCGTCTTCTGGGGACGCAGCCCGTTTTCTTTCGTGCGCTGTGCAGCATCCCGTCGCCTGTGGCTGCAATGTCCTATAGCCGGTGGCTTCAGCCGCCAGGACTCCGGGATGGTGCGGTATTCCTCTACTCCGCTCACCCCATCAGGAGCCTGCATCGTATGAAACGCGCTGAATCGCAATCTTCTCCGCAGGCGGATCGCCTGGCGTCGGTGCGCAGCCTGTTGCGCGCCATGATTGTGCCGGTGGCGTCGGTCGTTGTGGCGCTGGCGATTGGCGCGGTGATCATCGTCGTCTCTGGCGCGAATCCGCTCGTGGCGTACAGCGCTTTGTTCGAAGGCGGGTTGGGAAGCAGTCGGGCAATCGGGCGCACGCTCGAAAAGGCGACGCCGTTGATCTTCGGCGGTCTGGCAGTGGCGCTGGCATTCAAGTGCGGCCTGTTCAACATCGGCGCGCAAGGTCAGTTGCTGCTCGGCGCCGTGTTTGCAGCGTTCATCGGCTTTAGTCTGCAAGGTCTGCCGGCTGTGGTGCATGTCCCGCTCGCGCTGCTGGCTGGCGCGATCATGGGGGCGGCATGGGCGGCGATTGCCGGTTCGCTCAAAGCGTTCACCGGGGCGCACGAAGTGATCACGACCATTATGCTCAACTTTGTCGCCTTTAACCTGACCGACTGGCTGGCGAACGGTCCCTGGAAGGATCGCTCGCCGGGGAATATTGTGGCGCGCACGCCTGCAGTGGCGCCCGAAGCGCGCCTGCCCGACATTGCGGGTGTGCCGCTCGGTATTCTTCTGGCAGTTCTGGCGGCGTTCGCCGTCTGGTGGTTGATCTGGCGCACAACGATCGGTTTTGAATTGCGCACCGTCGGGCAGAATGCCAGTGCAGCAAAGTACGCTGGGATCTCGGTGCGTCGGATGATGGTGCTGGCGATGGTGATCAGCGGCTTTCTGGCAGGGCTTGGCGGTGCGATTGAAACACTCGGCGTCGTGGGGCGCTTTCAACCGGGGTTCAACGTCGGTCTTGGCTTTCAGGCAATCACCATCGCGCTGCTGGCACGCACCAATCCGATTGCCGTCATTCCGGCATCGCTGCTGATCGGCCTCATGCAGGCCGGCGCAGGTCGAATGCAGTTCAATTCGGGCGTCGCATCGGAGATCATCGATGTTATTCAGGCGCTGATCCTGTTCTTCGTCGCCGCTGAGAGCATCATTCGCTGGGTGCTGCGCCTCCGTGCCGAAGAGGGTGAACGGGTGACCCTGAGTAGCGGTTGGGGATCGTAAGGGGAATGGGGCATGCAGATCACGGAGAGGATGGCGCGACCGTCGGCGGCGCGGATTCCCTGGGTGACGATTGGGGTGTGGAGCGGGTTGGCGATCCTGGTGCTGGTCGCCTATGCGCGCGCGCCGCTGGCGACGACAGCGGTGCTGACGTCGACAATCCGTCAGTCGACGCCGATCATTCTCGGTGCGCTGGCAGGCATTATGTGTGAGCGCTCTGGGGTGATTAACATCGGCATCGAGGGTATGATGCTGATCGCTGCGTTCCTCGGCTTTCTGTTCAATGTGTGGACGGGCGACTTGCTCCTGGCGACCCTGGGAGCGCTGCTCGTCGGTGCGGCGGTTGGCGCGTTCCACGCGCTGATGTCGATTACGCTCAAGGTCGATCAGATTATTGCCGGCACCGTCATCAATATTCTTGCCGTGGGGTTGACCGGTTATTTCTATCAGCAGGGGTTGACAACTCGCGGGAAATGGTCGTCGGTGAGCATTCCGCTGCTGGCGGACATTCCGGTTGTCGGTCCGGTATTTTTCAGCAACCCGCCGATCACGTTCGCGTCGTTGATCCTGATCGTCGTCGTCCACGTGCTGTTGTTCCGCACCGCCTGGGGATTGCGCACGCGCGCCGTCGGCGAACATCCCGCCGCCGCCGATACGGTCGGCATTGCGGTCAATCGCGTGCGGTACATTAATGTGATTATCGGCGGTATGCTCGCCGGGCTGGCAGGTGCGTTCCTGACGCTCGAATCGGTCGGTTCGTTCGAGCGGAATATGACCAACGGGCGCGGCTTCGTGTCGCTGGCGGTGATGATTTTCGGCAAGTGGACGCCGTTTGGCGCCTGGGGCGGATCGCTCCTGTTCGGGTTCGCCAATGCGCTGCAATCACAGATACAGTTCCTCAAGAATCAACTCCCCCCCTGGCTGGCATGGATCGGCGATCTGCCGCCGCAGTTCATTGGAATGCTGCCGTATGTGTTGACCATCGCCGTTCTGGCCGGCTTCGTCGGGCGCGCCCGCCCACCTGCCGCAATCGGCAAAGTGTACCAGAAGGAATGACGATGATCGCCGAGCCTGAGATCGTTCTTGAAGCGCGCAATATTACGAAACGCTTCCCCGGCGTGGTTGCCAATGAGCACGTCAGCCTCACGTTGCGGCGCGGCGAGGTGCTGGCGCTCCTCGGCGAGAATGGCGCCGGCAAGACGACGCTGATGAACATTCTCTATGGCTTGTACCACCAGGACGAAGGTGAAGTGCTGATCCGCGGCGAGCCGGTGCGCATCGGCGGACCAAGCGACGCGATCAGACGCGGAGTCGGCATGGTCCATCAGCACTTCATGCTTGTGCCGGTCTTCACCGTTGCCGAAAATATCATCCTCGGCGCCGAAACGGGTCGCGGTCCCTTCCTCGATCTCAATGTCGCCCGTCAGCGCATCCGGGAACTGTCGCAGCGGTATCGTCTCGATGTCGATCCCGACGCCTATGTGAAGGATCTGTCGGTCGGTCAGCAGCAGCGGGTCGAGATTATTAAGGCGCTCTACCGCAATGCCGATATCCTGATCCTCGACGAGCCAACGGCGGTGCTGACGCCACAGGAGACTGAAGAACTGTTCGCCATTATTCGCTCATTGACGGCACAGGGAGCGTCGGTCATTTTTATTTCGCACAAACTGAAAGAAGTGCTGGCAATTGCCGATCGGATTATGGTGCTCCGACGTGGGCGCGTGGTTGGTGAAACGACGCCGCGCGAAGCGACCGAGCGCAGCCTGGCGGAGATGATGGTCGGTCGCAGCGTGATGCTGGAAGTCGAAAAAGGTGAAGCGCACCCCGCTGCGCCGGTGCTGGTCCTCGATCAGGTGACCGTCCTCGACGATCGCGGTCAGCAGGTGGTCAATGGCGTATCGCTCGAAGTCCACGCCGGCGAAATCCTGGGCATCGCCGGCGTGCAGGGGAATGGTCAGACCGAACTCGTCGAGGCGATTACCGGTTTGCGCCCGGTGCGTTCCGGGCGGGTGCTGATCAACGGGCGCGACGTGACGAACGCCTCGCCGCGCCGCATCAGCGAAACCGGTTGCGCGCACGTTCCCGAGGATCGCCAGGAGGATGGGCTGGTGCTGACCTATAGCGTCGCCGATAATCTGGTGCTCAACACCTACTACGCGCCGCCATTCGCCCATGGCATCGTCCGCGACGACCGCGCGATCCTTGAGCATGCGAACCTTCTGATCGAAAAGTACGATGTGCGCACGCCCAGCCCGCTTACACTCGTGTCGGCGCTGTCCGGCGGCAACAAGCAGAAAGTGATCATCGCGCGCGAACTGTCGCGCAAAGGGCGCCTGCTCATTGCAGCCCAACCAACGCGCGGCATCGATGTCGGTTCGATCGAATTCATTCACCAGCAGATCGTCGCTGAACGCGACCGGGGCGCCGCCGTGCTGCTCGTGTCGGCGGAACTCGATGAGATTATGGCGCTTTCCGACCGGATCGCCGTGATGTATCACGGACGGATTGCGGCGACGCTGCCCGCTGCCAGCGCCACGCGCGAAGAGCTGGGATTGCTCATGGCAGGCGCACAACCGCTGAACGCCGCCGGCGAATCGCCGATGGACGGGCGTGCGCCGGTGAACGTTCAACAACGCGGCATCTGAACGCGCTGAAGGTCTGGGTTATTGCAGGCGCGCCGCCCGACTTTCGCCATATCGTGCCATGTCCCGCCGACTTTGACCCGCACCACATCGGCGGTGAAGTCGTTGTTGGTGCCCTCCTCGTCGCTGTTGGAGAAGAGCGATGAGCCGACGCCATAGATGTCCACCGGCACCCCCAATTCCTCGAAGCGCCGGATCTTCTTCGGACCAAACCCGCCGGTTGCGACGATCTTCACATCGCGGCACCATTGTTGCGCCGGTTCCACCCACTCCGGCGACAGCGACCAGCGTTTCCAGGCATCGTCAATCGCCTGGCGCAAGTAGAAGACCAGCCGCGGATTGACCCCCATATCCAGTTTGCGGTTGCCGAGCGGCGGCACGCTGATGTCGCGCAGTTTGTCGCTCGTGTCAGGGCGCACGCCGAACAGTTTGTAGCGCCGCGCCTCGGTCGTCTGTCCGCTGTCCATCAATTCGCGGTAGCGCTGGAACATCGCGTCCATCACCGCCAGCGCCGTGCCGACACAGTCGTTCTCGAAGTCGATCAGCGCAATTCGCGGTATTTCAACCGGGCGGGTTTCGGCAAACGCCAGCATACATTCGACCGTATCGCCGAGGAATGCCGCAATTGCGGCATGTGCAATCGTGCCGCCGCCGAATCCGCCCCACCAGTCGCCCTGCGCGTCGGTTGAGATGAATGCGCCGAGCGTTTTGCCGTAGTCGAGGTTGAAGCGTTGCACGGCAATGTTGTAGGCGTACCCGTCAGCCGCCTGCACCTCATGCGCATCGAAGCGCGCCGGGAAGAAGAGTACCGGTTTGCCGCGCGCCGCAACCAGCACATTGTAGACATTGGTGGCAATCCGGGTGGCGCGGGTGAGCGTTCCGAGAGTCGGCGTCTCCAACAGCGCGAAGTCCCGATACCGACCGCGCACGCGCAGCACCGGCTGAACATTCATTGGGTCGCCGTCGTAACGCACAATCACCCCGTCGTGAACGGCATCGACTTCAAGGTGATCGTAGGTATTGACAAAGTTGCCCTGGTCGTCGAAATAGCCAGTGCAGAGTTGCAGCATCGCCAGCGCCTTGTCAACGCCGGCAACGACCGAGAACGGACGGCGGCGGGTGAACCATTGCATCTCGACTTCGATGTTGCCAATATCGACCTCGTTGAGCGGAATGCCAGCATTCGATAGGCGGGGCGACACGCCGCCGAACCGGTAGCCGCGCTTTGCGAGCGCACTCAGCATCCCGACAATGTTCTCGAAATACTTGTCCGAATACCATCCGGTGCGCATGCGCTCGGCATCGAGTTTGAACGTCTCGTTCGTCAGACGACGGTTGTCGAAGATGCTCATGGCAGTATCCCCAGATATTATTGTTATATTGACACTATTATGGGTATAATATGAGAAGAGCGCCAATTTGTCAAGCGCAAGGGGTTGGGGAAAGATCGTTTGATTGACAGGAGTTACGCGGTTGTCTCACGGACGAGCCGCGTGACGGCTCTTTTTGCTTTCGGCAGAGCGGCGCCAAAAACGCGCCACTGCGTAAGTCCTGTTGTTGACGGTCAGGCGCAGAAGTACAATACAACCCGAGCATTGTCCTCTGCGCTCATTGTACCTGGGTATGGACCATGCGATCCTGAAAAGCAGGAGGCAAGGCGTCATGAAATTGGACCGTATCACCATTAACCCCGCACGCATGAATGGTCAACCATCGATCCGCAATTTGCGATTGACGGTCCGCCGTGTTATTGAATTACTGGCACTCTAACCGTGAAGATCTGCGCCGGGAATATCCTGAACTTGAAGACGAGGATATTCGACAGTCCTTGCTCTATGCTGCTGCATGCCTCGATGATCGGGTCGTCGAGTTGCCGGTAACGTATGAAACTGCTGCTTGATAGGGTCTGCCGCGCACATCAGTGGAACTACTCCGCGCTTCCGGCATTGATGCTGTTCATGTTGGCGGCATTAGATATGCTACAGCCGAGGATGCGACCATCTTGCGGCTTGCCCGCGATGAGCAGCGCGTCGTCGTTCCCTTTGACGCCGACTTCCGCGAACTTCTTGCTCTCTCATGCGTCGCTGCTCCATCGGTCATTCGCATTCGGATCGAAGGGTTGTGGGCAGCAGCGCTTGTCAGCCTGTTACAGACGGTGCTGACCCAGTGCCAGTCAGACCTGAATCAGGGCGCCGTAGTCACCGTTCACGAGCGGCGGTTGCGGGTCCGTCGACTGCCACTGTTGCCGGAGTGACTGTTCCGCCTTCGCCTGAAAAAGCCTCCTTGCGGCGTCCTCGCGCCGTGCCAACTTCCACAGGTCCGCTGCGGGCAAAAGCCCTCGCTGAGGCAAATGGAAGCCCCGTTGGGGCTGCTGATGCTATGCGCCGTCATGCGTCCACGACCGCCAACGCGCGGTGTGGATCGGTACGCCGTGCGAACCGGGCGCTCGGACATCTTTTCTGGCTGAACGCCACTTGGTGTCAGTTCTCAGTTCTCAGTTCTTCTGGCGCTTGACTCCGAACGTATGTTCTGATACACTGCATTCGGATATGCATCCACGCAGGTAATGGAGGCGCTCCGATGTACATGATGTGGTTCGACGATAACACCAAGAAGCCGGTCGCACGGAAGATTGACGAGGCGGTTGAGGCGTATATGCGGCATTTCAAGACGCGCCCGAATGTCGTGTTGGTCAATGAAGCGGATCGCATCGATGTGCCAGGCATCCGGGTGCAGGTCGCCGCTTACGTTCAGCGCAACAACTTCTGGGTGGGTTGGGAAGACGCAGCAACAATCAACGCAGCGGCACAGGTCGCCACCACGGGCACTCGTTGACCGCCGCCCACGCTACCGGGCTGGTCAACCCCTGAAGTTGCTTGCACCGCGTGTCGTCACGGAAAGCGCAATTGTTGCAGGAGTGCACCGGTGCGTTGCACTGCCAGCAAAAGGGGGCGACGCTGTAGAGCGTCGCCTGGCATTGCCAGCACATAATCTCTACCACCTCATTCTCGTCGTAGGGCGGCGGCGGAACCCACGGTCCCGAGCGGTCCTGCGACGTTGAGGCGGCTGTCGTCGCTGAGGGAGCGTTGGCGGCGTCAACCTGACCCTGGGTGTGCAACCATTCGAGTCCAGCCCGGGCGGCGGCGTTATTCGGGTTGATCGCCAGCACATTCTCCAGCGCAATCTGCTGATCCGCCGGATCGTCGACTGCGCCGCTCAACCAGAGCCAAGCCTGTTCATTCTGTTCATCGCGTTCGATAACCTGCATAAGCAGGCGGCGCGCTTCCTCGCGTCGCCCCTCGCTCGCCGCCAGCGCACCTTCATACAGCCATCGTGCCAGTTCGATGTCATTCATATGAATCCTCTCGAACAGAACGCTCTGCCCGATGTTCCGCCCTGCGCTCATCACGGTTCAGGCGCGAATGGTCAGGCGATAGTTCATTGGATCTCGAACAACACCACGCGCTCGATGCCACTGCTGACGCCGCGCACCACCATTGACCACTGACCGGGCGGTGCGTCATCAGGCGCGATCCACGACCAATCCACCCGCCCGTCGTTCACTCCTACCTTTTCCGGGGTTGCCTTTTCGGCGCGACCATCGGGACGGTTGACCCAGAAAATGACCCCTTCGCGTCCCTGCAAACCTTCTGCGAAGAACCGAAAGAGCGTCCCCGCCCGTCCGCGCCCCGGCGTCACGCCGACCGCAGGCGTCGGTCGTTCGATAGTCACCGCCACGATCTGCTCGAATCGGCTGTTCCCGCCCCTCACACGGAAGCGCCAGACGCCAGGTTGCGCCTTGTCGGGCGCCGTCCATGCCCAATCGACCCGTCCATTGGAGATGCGCGGCTGCTCGACCCCGGTCAGCGTTTCTTCACCGTCGGGCGCGGTCAGGAAGAATGCAATAGGATCATCAGGGGCGAACCCGGCGGCAAAGAAGACGAATCGCGTACCGGGACGCCCGGTAGCGGGGAACGCATTGACCTCCGGTGCGGCCGGCGCCGGCGGCGGTTCGATAGTAAACAGCCCGACACACACGACGCCGCTGCGTTGACCGCGCGCCACCAGCGACCACGTTCCAGGTTGCGCATTGTCGGGGGCCGTCCAGCTCCAGGCGGCGCGTCCATCACGGGCGACGCGCCGCTGGAGTTCACTGTCGGGGCGGGCAGGCAGGGCGCGACCATCGGGCGGGTTGACCCAGATATCGATCCGTTCGCCGCTTGCGAACCCTTCTGCCAGAAAATCAAAGCGCGTCCCTGCCTGCCCGGATGACGGATAGACCGTCGCTGGCAGAATGGGCGACTGCGCCGCTGCCGTGTGTGACGCGCCAGGCGCCATCAGCGCCGCCAGCGCAGCCCATGCCAGGAAAAGACGTTTCAGCACACTGTCCACCTGTTTACAACTCTCCGTACTCATCGAGCAGTTCGCGCCACTCGCCCGACAGTTCATCGCGACGCGCTGCATAGTAGATGTGGTCGATGCCGTTTTCATCGCGGTAGACCAGATCGACCTGCTTGCGCATCGGGCGCATATATCCCAGGTTGCCCCACCAGCGCACCTTGCTTTCATCGAGTGGCATATCCTGAAGCGACATCCGCGCGGCGTACTGGCGGACGGTTCCTTCCTCGATATCCTGGAGACGCCAGGGCGCATTGCTCAACTCGCCGGTGCGCAGGTTGCGAAAGACGAAACGGCGCTCACCGAACTCATCGACGATGACTTCAACGACCTCGATGCCGGTGCGCGGGCGCGGCACGCGGATCAGGTTCATCCACGCCTCGGTCAATTTCTCGCGCGGCACGCCCGGATATTCCTTGATCTCATTCCCTTCCTTGCTGCGCATCATCAGGTCGAAGTACACGTTCCCCTGGGCGTCGCGCCCAATGCGCCAGACGCCGCCGCGCCCGCGCCAGCGCGGACGTCGGTCGCTCCATGGCGTTGCGCTGTTGCCCGGCTCCTCGAACACATCCGGGTCTCCCGGCGTATCGTCGCCGAATGAGCGCGGCTCATGCTCAAGCGTGTCACTCGCGCGGTCATTGATGAGCGACTGCCAGGCAGGACTCAACCCCCAGTCGGAGACGCCGAAGAAGATATGGTCGATCACACCGTTGGCATCACGATGCACCAGATCGTATTTGGTGCGATTGCCCTGCCGGTAGGCGCGCCACAGACCGAGGCGCCCCTTCCACTTCACCTGGCTCTGGAGATCGATCCGCCCCTCGCGCACGTCCTCGTAGCGGCTGATGGCGTATGCCCATAATCCCTGGGCATGATCGCGCGTCACTCCCGAGGTTGTGCGCAGGTCGCGCACCTCATACAACCAGACGCCGGCGCGCTTTTGGGCTTCGACAATCTCGACGCCGCTGCGCGGCAGGTCCAGTTCCTGGCCGTTGTCGAGCGGGGTGGCGGCGCCTTCCGCAAGTGCGCGCCGACACAACTGAATGATTTCGGTGCGGTCGGCAATGACCGTCTCGCCGCCATGTCGCGTGTAGATCACGCCATCGTTCCCGACATACGGCGGCGAACTGGTAGCGCGTACTTCGACGCGCAGCAGGTCGCGTCCTTCATACGCGATCAACTCGAACGTCAGATACGGTTGCGGATTCAGACGTTCCTGCACACTGCACCGCAGCGTCTCACTCAATTGCTCCGGGTGTTCGACGCCGGTCAGTTCGGCTTCCGTGCCGCCGATGATCAGCGTTCCACCGCCGACATTCGCCAGCGCCGCCACGTCCTGCCAGAGCGTGTCGGCAGCCGACTCCGGGCGCAATACCTGACGATCGTTCTGAGCGCCAAATCGGAGCGTGTCGATCTCCCACTGTTTCTGGTCACGCTTGGGAACGCGCACCCGGTCGAAATCGTTCGACGCAAACAGTTCCTTCAGCGCAGCAAACGTCGGCGCAGGCAGGAGAAATTCGACATAACGATCACCGATGCCATGACGATGCCAGCCATTCCCTTCGCCGGCATTGACGCGCCGCAGCCGATGGGCGTCGGACCCCTGGAGGCAAAACATGCGGCGCTCATAATGTTCGGTTTTCCCGTTGTAGAACGTCGGTGACGTAAACTTCTCGTGGTCGGTATAGAAATTGACGAATTCGAGCGCGTGCAACGATGGATGCTGGGTGGCAGCGACCCGCGCCTGACCGCTCGTGCCCATGCGCAGGGTCTCGGTGATGACGCCATTTGGTCCGTTGGCGTGTGGCGCAATGACAATCCCGCCGGCGCGATTGATGATTTCGTAGGCGTCCGTTACGTGGCGCGTATCGGCAATCGAACATGCGCCCTTCTTGAGCAGATCGGGCGGAACGCCAAGTTGCAGCAGCGTCGCCTCGATCAGGCTGATGGGTCGATCAGGGGCGAAAATTCCCAGAATATGCGCACCGTAATGCGATGTGAATTCAAACCCGGGCAGAACCGTAATCCGCGCCAGCAAACGCCGGTACTCGTTGAGACGACTCTGCTCCTCCTCAGTGATGCGCTGCTGGCGTTCGAGCGTCTGGAGAAACTCGATCTCCTGACGCATCAATTCATATCCATGAACCGTGTTATGATCGGTAAATGCGATGATATCGAGACCTCGTCGCTCCGCTTCCTGCAGAATGTCAAGAAAAGCGACTTCTGGTTCTGCATAGTCTTCTGAGGCAGGAGTATGAATGTGTAAATCTGCTCGAAACCACCGCATTCCTCCAGACGAACCATTCCCGTTTTGCGACATAAAGAATACTCCAAGAGATGATATGATCCTTTGTTTTGATGGTCTGTCTCTGCGCTAACACGACCAATGTGCGCCGACAGATGCCTGGTTGAACATCAAGGCTTCAGTGACAACGGTGACAACGGTCGTCGCTCTTCCTTCCGCCATTCTTCGACCGCGTCACATATACTGGTCCACCTCCTCTCTGATTTGCTCACGTTCTGCTTTAACTGTTATCATACTCCAAAGCCTGCTATCCTGCAATGCGAGTGCCATGTTCAGGAGCATATGCCATGTCCGATGTTCCAGAACAGATCGACGATCTGATCTATGCGCCTGATCGTGATTATCCCTATCCATTCCCGGTTCCGCAGCCGCCGCATTTCTGGATGACGGAACAGACCGGCAAACTGTCGGCGGCGGTCGAACGGTATTTCAGCGGTCAACGGCTATCGCCGGAGGATCTGCGTTTGTTGCGTTCATATTTGCGCCAGTACGTGGCGCGCGCCATGATTGCCGAGGGGGTTGATCGTCAGGCGCTGCTGCGCAAGATCGATACGCTGAAGAACAACCGCGAGGTCGAGCAGTTTGCCGATGAACTGTCGGAGGCGGGCATCGAGCCGTTTTAAGGTGACGGTCATCTTTTCGGATAGGCCCTTAGCCGCCGGGCGCCAGCATCCATGCCTCGCGCAGTTCCACAAGATCGCGGAAGATGAAGTCGGGCTGGATGGCGCTCTGCTCCAGCATTTCCGGCGTTGTAACGCCGGTCAGCACGAGTGCGCCGGCAAGACGCGCCGCGCGTGCGCCGGCGATGTCGGTGTCAAGGCGGTCGCCGATCGTCAGAGTGTGCATTGCGTCGGCGCCCAGAATCTCGATCGCCGTGTGGAACATGGTTGGTCCTGGTTTGCCGATGACGAACGGTTCGATGTCGGTGCTGACGCGCAGCAGCGCCAGCAGCGCGCCGCACCCCGGCACGATGCCGTCTTCCGCCGGGAAGGTGGTGTCGGGGTTGGTGCCGACGAAACGCGCGCCGGCGCGGATGAGCAGGCATGCCTTGCGCAGCCGCCGATACGTCACCTCGAAATCCATCCCAACCACGACAAACGCCGGATGTTCCTCATCTTCGACGAAGTAGCCGTCATCGAACAGCGCGCTGCGCAGCCCATCCATGCCAACCGCAAAAATGCCCGTGCCGCGCGGCGCCTGCGTTTCGAGCCAGCGCCGCGTCGCCACCGATGAGGTGACGATCCGTGTTGCCGGTATGGAGATGCCCATCTGTGCAAGTTTAGCCTCGTATTGGGCGGGGGTCATGGTGGCGTTGTTCGTGCAGCAGGCATAAGCGACGCCGCGTGCATCGAGGAATGCCAGCAACTCGCCGACCCCCGGCAGCGCCCGCGATCCACGATACAGAACGCCGTCCATATCGAAGAGCACGGCAGTGAAGCGGTTCAGTTCAGGTGTCATCATGCTCCATCACATTCGTTCGGGGGCTTTAATGCCGAGCAATCCCAGACCGTTCCGCAGCGCCTGCGCCGTGGCTGCCGTCAGGCGCAAACGCGCCGCGCGCAGAGCGGGCGTTTCCGCCTTGAGAACCGAACAATCGCGGTAGAATGCCGAGAGCGCCCGCGCCGTCTCATAGCACCATTCAGCGATGACGAACGGCGCGTACCGTTCACCCGCTTCGCGCACAGCGCCGGGCAGTCTGGCGATCTGCTTGATTACCGCCGTTTCCGAGGGATGCGTCAGGAGTGCGGCATCCCCGCCGTGCGCGTCGATATGTTCTTCTGCCGCCTTGCGCAGGATCGAGCAGCAGCGAGCGTGCATATACTGAATGTACGGCGCACTGTTTCCCTCGATCGCCAGCATGCGATCCCAGTCAAGCCGAATGTCGCGTCGCGGGTCCTGATACAGGTCATTGTACATCACCGCGCCGATGCCAACCGCTTCGGCGATCGCGTCTTTTTCCGCTTCCGGCAGATCGGGGCTTGCCTGATCGACAACGGCGCGCGCGCGGGCATGCGCTTCGTCGAGGAGATCCGCCAGGTAGATCATGTTGCCGGCGCGCGTCGAGAGCGGACGCCCCTGTTGATCGAAGATCGTCCCAAACTTAACGTGGATCAGTTCTGTGCCCTGCGCGTATCCCATCGCGCGCGCCAGCGCAAACAACTGCCGGAAGTGCAATTCCTGGCGGGCATCGACCACATAGATAATCTTTGCCGGATGAAATTCGCGCTCACGATACACGATGCACGCCAAGTCGCGAGTGTGGTACAGCGTGCCGCTGTCGCTCCGTTGAAGCAGGAAGGTTGGCAGCCCTGGCGCCACTTCATCGACCACCACTGCCCCATCTTCGTCGCGGTAGGCGACCCCTTTCTCAATCGCTTCCTGGATCAGCCCATCGAGCATCGGCGCGTAAAAACTTTCGCCAAGCGTATAATCGAACCGTACTCCCAGGCGATCATAATTGCGCTGATTGGCTTTGAGGGTCAGATCGACCATCCACTGCCACAGGTCGCGTGCCAGCGGATCGCCCTGCTCGAGTTTGAGCGACCACGCGCGCGCCTCGTCGTCGTGGTTCGGTTGCGCCGCGCGCGCCTGCAATTCCGCGATCCATTCGCGCTGCGCCAGCGCCTCCGGGTCGTTCTGTTCGAGGCGCTTCGCCCACCTGGCGGCTTCTTCGCGCAGCGCCACATCCTCTTTGACCAGCGCGCTGTACCGCGCATACAGTTTGTCAATCGCGGCAATTGCGTCTTCATCGTCACCTTCCGGCTTCCCCCAGCGCACAATGGCGGCGATGTTGATGCCGAACTGCTTCCCCCAATCCCCCAGATGATTGTCGCCGATCATGCGATAGCCAAGAAAGGCGAAGATGTGGTACAGCGATTGCCCGATGATCGTCGAACGAATATGCCCGACGTGCATGGTTTTCGCCACGTTCGGCGACGAATAATCGATGACAATCGTCTTCCCCTCGCCCTGATCGTCGCTGCCGTACCGCGCGCCCAACCGTTCGACTTCCTCGATCACCGTCGTCGCCAGGCGCCCGGCGTCGAGGCTGAAATTGACGAAAGGACCGGCAGCGACAATCGATCCGATCAGCGATCCCGGCGGCGCCTGCGCCTGCGCGACAATGCGTTGCGCCAGTTGCGGTGGCGCGATGCCCGCCTCCTTTGCGGCGCGAAACGTCGGAAATGCCAGATCCGCCGGGATATTCGGCTTGGGGGTGACGAGTTCGATCAAATGCCCCGCCACCAGGTCGGTTCCGGCGATGACAGCGTGCGCCTCGCGCACGAAACGATCAAGCGCGTACTCCATACCGTCCTCAGTGTGATGTGAACCAGCGGCAGTATACCGGGAACCTGTTTCTGATGCAAATCGTGCGATCCGCGCGGCTCACGCGCATGATACCCGCCGACGCATCGCCCCTGTAAGACAATGTTCATCTGCGCCGCTTGAGCGCATGTGACAACCTGTGGTACGATGAAGAAGCAGTAAAACAATCGTTGACAGCAGCGTGTATCTATGTCGGTTCGTCAGCCATTTCGTTTGACGGTGCGCTCGAAAATGACGCTGGTGGCGCTCGTGCTCGCACTGGCGCCGCTGGTCTTCGTGAGTGCCCTCAGTCTCTCGGCGCTCGATCGCGCCCGCGGTATTGCAGTGCAAACTGCGTCGGACGCTCTGCGTGAGCAGACCGAAGCCGACCTGACGCGCTGGGTGACCGACAAAGCCAACCTCTACGATGCCAAACTCGACCGCATTTACCATCAGGTCGAGTCAATCGTCAGGTACCAGCCGGTCGAACCCCGTGCTGCCAGGACCGTATCAGATCGTCTCTGGATCGCGCCGGATGGTCCGACGCCTGCCGCAGTGCGCACCCATGCCAATACGATTGCGCTGGCTCGTCAGTACATTCCGCTCCTGCGCGCATCGATCGATCAGGAAGGCATGGTGAGCCTGGGGTATGTCGCATTTGAAGAAGGCGGGGTCATCGCCTTCGACCACGATATTATCGACGTGCTGGAGGAGATCAAGCCGTTTGATCCGCGCCAGCGCAGCTGGTACATTGCTGCGCGCGAGGCGGGCAGGGCGGTATGGGTCGATACCTATGTCGATGCCAATACCAAGAAACTGACCACGACCTGTGCCGCGCCGCTCTATGACCAGAATGGCGAATTCATCGGCGTCGTCGGGTTTGATGTGCTGCTGGAAACGATCCAGCAAGATATTCTGTCAATTGACATTCCCCCCGGCGGTTCGGCGCTCCTGATCAATCAGCGGGGTGATGTGCTGTTGCATAACACGCTTCTGAGTCGTCAGGGCCGCTGGGATCAACCGATCGCAACCGATAACCTCTTGAACGATGCCAATCCGCAGTTGCGCGAGATTGCCAGGCGCATGACGCGCGCCGAACAGGGGATCGAGCGCCTGATGCTCCAGAATGACGAGGTGTATCTGGCATTTGCGCCGATCCCCAGCGCAGGATGGAGCGTCGGCATCGTTATTCCGGTTGCCGAAGTCACCGGACTGGCGCGGCAGGTCAGCGAAGTCATTACGCTTCGCCAGAATGTGCTCAGCGGGCAGATCATTCTGGTCATTGTGTTGAGCGTGATCGTTGTCTCCCTTCTGAGCATGCCCGCTGCGTTGATCCTGACGCGCCCCCTGCGCGAATTGCAGGCGGCGGCGCAGCGCGTCGCCGCCGGTGATCTGACCTATCGCGTCCCCGAGTCGGGCGATTATGAGATTGCCAATGTCGGCCACTCATTCAACACCATGACCGACGCGCTGCGCGAGAAGATCGGCGAACTGGAGTTGAACCTGCGTCAACTGGCCGCATTGAATGAGGTGTCGAACCAGTTTCGCACGATTGGATCGGTGCGTGAACAACTCGATGCCATTCCGAAGGGAGTGTGTGCATGTCTGGGGTTTGACCGCGCCGTCCTGTACCTGATCGAGCAGCAGACCCTGCGCCCTGTGAGCGCCTGGGTGAGGCCAGGCGATGCGGATCAGGTCGCGCAGGCGCTGGCGGACGCGACGCCCATTTCGCTTGAAAGTGACACAGTGGCGACTGATGTGGTGCGGAGCGGGCAGGCGGTGATTATCAACGATGTGTCCGCGCCATCTCCGGTGGGCAGCGCGGTGCAGGCGCCGCTGTTTGGACGCGAGAAACGAGTCATTGGTCTGCTGGTCGCTTCCTTCGATGCGTCAGGGCATACGCCGACGCCGCGTGATGCTGCACAACTCATGACCTATGCCGGCATGTCGGGTCTGGCGCTCGAAAACACGATGCTGTACGCCGATCTCGAACGTCAGGTGGCGCAACGCACGGCGGAATTGCGCACCGCTCTGGCGCGGGCGCAGGAGGCTGATCGCCTGAAAGGCCAATTTCTGGCAGCGGTGTCGCACGAACTGCGCACCCCGCTCAACGCGATCATCGGCTTCTCAACCGTCATGCTCGATGAGATCGATGGACCAATCACGCCCCTGCAGCGTGAGGACCTGAAGATTATCAATCGGAATGGTCGTTTTCTCCTGCACCTGATCGATGAATTGCTCGATCTGGCGCGCATCGAAGCCGGAAAAATCGACCTGGAACTTGCGCCGCTCGATGTGCGCGCCCTGATCGTCGAAGTGACCGAAACCATCCAGGGGTTGCTGCACAACCGGCAGATCACGCTCAACCTGTCGTTGCCCGAACGCCTGCCGTATGCCTATGCCGACGCCGCCAGAATCCGTCAGGTGCTCCTCAATCTGCTGTCGAATGCGGTCAAATTCACGCGGCAGGGGAGTATTACCATCAGCGCGCGCTGTGTGGCGGCGCCCGACCATCATCTGGGTTCGGCGAGTTCTTCCCTTGTGATCGTGCGCAATGGGCAGCGCCTTCACCCCTACATCGCCGTCAGCGTCCGCGACACCGGCATTGGGATTGCGCCGGACGACCTGACGCGCATCTTCGAGGCGTTCCATCAGGTGCGCTCCGGTGATCGGCAACGCGGCAGCGGGTTGGGACTGGCGATCAGCCGACGCCTGATCGAAGCGCACGGCGGGCGGATCTGGGCGGAAAGCGAACCGGGCAAGGGGAGCACGTTCACGTTTATCCTTCCGTGCGCCGTTGTGTCGCGCAGCAATCGTCCCGAGGGCAACGCCGACACTGCGGACCTCTCATCCGTCCGGCATATCGAGGTTCAAACCTATCTTGTTGACCAATGACCGAACCAGTGACTATTCTGTATATCGAAGACAACCACGATAATCAGTTGCTGGTGCGCCGTATTCTGGAGGCGCGCGGCTATGCGATACAGGTGTGCGAAGACGGACCCGCCGGCATTGCGTTGGCGCGTGAAAGCCAGCCGGCGCTCATCCTGGTCGATATCAACATCGCGGGCATGGACGGCTATGAGACGACGACCCGCTTACGCAGCCTGCCGCATCTGCGCGCGACGCCGATCATCGCCATTACCGCCGATGCCCGTCCTGGGACGCGCGAACGTGCGCTGGCTGCGGGGTGTGATGGGTTCCTCGCCAAGCCGATCGATCCGCGCCTGCTCCCCGATCAGATTGCCGAGTTTCTGGGAGGGAAGCGTGAACTGCTGCCCAAAAGCCTGGAAACGACCATGCTGCGCGAGTACAACGCGAAGCTGGTCGAGCGGCTCGAGCGGCAGGTGCGTGAACTGAGCGCGCGCAACGCCGAATTGCAAGAACTTGATCGCCTGAAGAACACGTTTCTTGCCACCATCTCGCACGAATTGCGCACACCGCTGACCGCGATCCTTGGCTACCTGGAATTGTTCGAGCGGCGCACCCTCGGACCGCTGAACGACGTGCAGGGACAGGCGATCAACGTGATTGCCCGCAACGCGCGGACTCTCTCGCGCATCCTCAACAATCTGCTCTATCTGCAAGAAGTGCGTTCGACCGAAATCCGTCGCGTGCCGGTCGTGATCCACGACGTATTGCAGGAAGTGATTGCGGATATGCAGTCGCTCGCGCGTTCCGCAAATGTGGCATTGTCCGCTTCGCTTCAACCGACCGCCGTGTATTACGGCGATCCGATTGGCATCGGTCAGGCGTTGCGCGCCCTGATCGATAACGCCATTAAGTTCACGCCTGCCTCCGGGCGTGTTGATGTGACCCTGATCGATGAACCGTCGCGTGTGCTGGTGCGGGTGGAAGACACGGGGATCGGCATTCCGGCGGAAGCGCAGGAAAAGATTTTTCTGCCGTTCTACCAGATCGATGACACGCTGGCGCGCCCCTACAGCGGCGCCGGGCTGGGCCTTGCGATCGCCAGGCATGTGGTCGAAGCGCATGGCGGGCAACTGACCGTGCGGAGCATCGTCAATGCCGGTAGCACGTTTACGGTTGTGTTGCCGCGGGAATAGGTGCGCTCGCAGAGAGGCGCAACAGCAACCCAATGATCAGAAAGTTCATGATCACCGATGAACCGCCATACGAAATGAACGGCAGCGTGATGCCGGTCAGCGGAATAACGCGCAGATTCCCGCCGATGATGATGAAGGTTTGTGTGGCCAGGATCGTGGTCAATCCAACGGCGAGGAGTTGCTCAAACCCGCGAAAACGCCCGGGAATGCGCATGGCAATGTGGTAGCCGCGAAAGATGAGCAGCAGGTATGCAATCAGGACTGCCAGGCTGCCAGCAAGCCCCAGTTCCTCCGCCAGTGCGGTAAAGACAAAATCGGTGTGCACTGCCGGGATGACGGTTGGGAGGCCCTGACCAAGCCCCGCGCCGAGCACCCCTCCCGATGCCAGCGCATAGATTGCCTGCACGATTTGATACCCGCTCCCTTGTGCCGTTGCCCATGGATCGAGCCAGATGGCTACTCGCGTTTTCACCACGGCCACAATGTTGTACAGCACATACGAGCCGGCGCCAAAGGCGCACAACCCGGCGACGACGTACCATCCGCGCCCGGTGGCTACGTACAGCATCGCCAGAAACACGCTAAACAGAAGTAACGCAGCCCCCAGATCGCGTTGCGCAATAATCAACCCCATCGCCAGTCCCCACATAGCGATCAACGGCGCAAGATACGGCAGCGGCGGTAATGGCAGGGGACCAAGGCGGTAGCCGGCGGCGACCACCTCACGATGCTCATTCAGGTAGGAAGCCAGGAAGATAACCAGCACGATCTTGAGCAGTTCAGACGGTTGGAACAGGAAGAAGCCAAAGTTGAACCAGGCGCGCACACCGCTATTGTTGGGATCGACGCCAAAGAGGAAAGTCGCCAGAATCAGCGCCACCCCCGCCGTCAGCCAGGCGTATCGATGATGATCGAGCCAGTCCATCAGCGAAGTGCGCTGATATCGTCGCAACAGATCATCCCAGGGAACGAACAGCACAATGGCGCAGATGACAATTCCCAGCATCACCCAGAGCGTCTGCCGGTCGTCGATGCCAGCAAAGCAGGGCGCCAGCGATCCATCGCGCTGCGAACACATGATCGAGAGCAGCGCAGGTTCGAGGCGGGCGATCAGCATCAATCCCAGCCCGCTGAGCAACGCCACCAGCGGAAGCGTCAGTTGATCGGCGTTGGGCAGACGCCAGCTCAGCCCAAGCGACATTGCCAGGAAGAGCAGGAAGGGCAGAACTGAGGGCCACAGGATACGCGCGATCCCCCGGAGCGTGGGTGATGAAATGGGTTCGCCGCTATCGACTGCCAGCGCTACCAGGGTGTAACCGGCCGCAAAGAAGATCAGCGCAATCAGCAAAAGCCGCAGTTCGGCGCTGCGCAGGCGCCACGGACGTCGGAACATGGTCAGATGTTGAACAGAAAATGGCACACATCGCCATCCTGCACGATGTACTGCTTCCCTTCCATGCGCACGTGTCCGTGTTTGCGGGCTTCAGCCATGCTGCCTGCACGCGCCAGATCGTCGAAAGCGACGACTTCGGCGCGAATAAAGCCGCGCTGAATGTCGGAGTGGATCACGCCGGCGGCTTCGACGGCCGGCGTCCCGCAGCGGATCGTCCAGGCGCGCACTTCGTCGGGACCGGCGGTGAGAAAACTGACCAGACCAAGCAATTCGTAGGAAAGCGCGATGACCCGGTTGCGCGCCGGTTCGGTAATGCCGAGATCGTCCATAAAGGCGCGCGCCTCTGCCTCATCGAGTTGGGCGAGTTCAGCCTCGATCTTGCCGCAGAGGGTCGCCACGCCGCTTCGTCGATGCTCGTAGCGAATTGTCGGCGGATGTTTCAGTTGATCCTCGCCAATATTGATGGCAAGCAACAAAGGTTTCGCCGTCAGAAACTGATAGCCGCGCAGCAATCGTTCTTCCTCAGCGCTCAGGTCGATGTCACGAATGGGCGTGCCGCTTTCCAGCGCGGCCTGAATGCGCACCAGCGCATCACGTTCAACAATGCGCATCTCGCGCTCCTTCGCCGACATCTTGCCGATCTCGGCGTTCAGGCGCGTCAGGCGACGCTCGATGATCGCCAGATCAGAGAATGCGAGTTCCAGATCCACTGCCTCGATGTCTCGCAGTGTATCGACGCTGCCGTCTGGATGCGGCACGGTTTCGTCCTCGAATGCGCGAACGACATGGAGGAGAGCATCAGCGCCGCTGATATAGTTAAGCACTGCTGGCGGCAACCCGCCACTCTCACGCGCGCTGCTGCTCAACCCGCCGATATCGATATACTGCACATCGGCAGGCGTGACTTTTTTGGGCTTGAACATCAGCGCCAGCGTATCGAGGCGCGGATCGGGCACCTTGACGGTTGCCAGGTTCGGGGTCAACTGCCCGGAACTATAGGCGGTCGTTTCCGCCGAACCGCCGGTCAGCGCGTTGAAGACGGTGGTTTTGCCGCTGTTGGCAAGGCCGATGATTGCAATTTTCATAGAAGTTATACTCTGCGTTTCTGCACATGATCAGCACCAGTATAGTATGTCTGTGCAGTTGCGGCAAGGGCGTGACGCGGGTTCACAGGCGTCGGTTTCTCTGCTCTCGCCAGGTCGCGCCTGCGCAGGCAGGCGGCGCTGCGGGCTGAAGCCCTCGCTGAGGACACCCCGGTCCCTGCGGGGGCGGGGTGCGGGGCGAGAGGGAACGGGGCAAGGGGCTGAAGCCCTCGCTGAGGACACCCCGGTCCCTGCGGGGCTGCACAGGCGCAGACGCAGGCAGGCGGGTCGGCGCATCCCCGGGCGCGGGTCGGGCAGGCGGGCTTGGCAATCGTAGTCCGCGGCTTCAGCGTGAGCAACTCCCCTTCTCCGGCGATTCAGATATGGGAAGAGAAACCGTGACCAGTCCTCCCGCCTGGCAGGATTGTCACAACGTTGAACATTTAGAACGTCGTGTCGTAGTGCATGCCTGTAGAACATCTGAGTTTTGACTGAACCTTAACTCCTTACTACTTTCACCGCGCGTGCAGTTCGGCTATAATTTGATGGAATGGCGATGGCGGGCGGCAGATTACTACGCAGGTGAAGTTCTCTTAACTTTCTAATGTAGATCGCGCGTAACTTCGAGTTGTTTCGTCGCGTTGGTATTGAATAGGCAACCTGTTCTTACCAGCGCGGCAGAAGCGTCAGTGCGTCTACCGGGCGACAGGGGAATATGGTTGCTGATGCAAACGTCGAACTTTCAACCGTCATTGCCCGCGCTCAGGCGGGCGATGCGGCGGCGTTCGGCGAGTTGTACGCCAGATATGCCAGGCACATCTTGCGCTACATGTACGTTCGCACGCGCGAACCGGAGCTGGCGCAGGATCTGACGCAGGAAGTATTCATTCGCGTGATAAAGGGTATTGGTGGGTTACAGTATCACGGCGAGAAAATGTTTCTGGGTTGGTTGTACACAATTGCAGGAAATGTCTTGATCGGTCAAGCGCGGCGGCGGCAGATAGCCGCTTCATCACTCAACGATTCGCCGGATGTCACCGATCCGCGCGGGCAGGAAGCAGTTTCATCACTGTTTGAGCGTCTTTCGTTGCAACACGCCATCGCACAACTTACGGTTGAACAGCAGAATGTACTGGTGTTGAAATTCTTTGGCGATATGACCAACCAGGAGATTGCAGCAACGATTGGTAAAACGGAAGGTGCAGTCAAAGCCCTGCAACACCGCGCCATCCAGGCATTGCAGCAGATCCTCAGCCAGGAATATGCATCTGCTGAGTCGTTGATGGCTCGTGCCGTCGGCGGTGCAGATGCTTCCTGATTGCTGTCTGCGTTCGTTGCGGTTGTGGTGAATAATGGTTCGTCACGGTCAACAATCTGTGGTTCTCGATATATTCGATGAGGCGCTCAATCGTTTGTTGAGCGGCGCACACATCGATGAATGTCTGGCGCGCTATCCGCATGTAGCCGCAGAACTCGAACCGTTGCTCCAGATAGCTGGTATGGTGCGCGAGGAAGCGACGCTGCCGCTGCCGCCCGAACTGGAACGCTGGCTTCCAACCGGCGCTCAGGAGTTTTCTGCAATCGCCGCTCAGATGCTCGCACAGCAGCAGAGAACCCGGCATCTGCTGCGCCCTCTGCGCAAAGCAGCGGTGCAGCGCGTGCTGGCGGGCGCTCTGGCGGTGACGGTGCTGCTGGCGTCGGTTGACACCGCTTCAGCGCAAAGCCTGCCCGGTGATCCACTATATGCCTGGAAAGTTGCGCGCGAGGATTTGACGCTCTCCATTGCTGCCGACCCGGTGCAGCGCAGTAAATTGCACATTGACTATGCGCGCCGTCGCATGCTGGAAATCGAAACGTTGCTTGCCAGCGGTGATGCCATCGACCCGCAACTGCTTGAAGAACCTTTTGCCTTGCTCTCCATGCACGTTCGTGGTGCGGTGGTGGAAAGTCGTCAGATCGGCATCGCTGCTGTGTCAGATGATGTGGCTGTGCTGATCGATGAGGTACAGGCGACGCTATCACAACTCGCGTCAAAGGCGCCGGGCGCCAATTCGCTGATTAGCGCCGTGCAAGGGCAGATCGACTCGGTTATGGAACCGACGGTAGCGCCGCCTGCAACCACAGTCCCGTCGTCATCGCCAGCACCAGCGACGCAAACTCCCGAATCCGCCAGTGCGCCGAATCCGGCATCCGTCGATGTGCCGGCAGTGGATCCGGTTGAGCCTGTTCCCGCTATTGAGGCAAATCCTGCATCCGGCGGGGACTCCACTCAGGCTGTGGTGACTCCGCCGCCAACTGCGCGCCCGCCACGCCCGACGCCAACCCCCGCGCAGGGTGCGCCAACTGCAACCAATCCGCCGTTGCCGACTCGCACGCCTGTGCCCGCGTCTCCTACGTCTGCACCGTCGCCCTCGCCGACCGCAACATATACGGCAGAGCCGACAGAGGTTCCGCCGACGGATACGCCATTGCCCACGCATACTCCATCGCCAACCCCGACCCCGCCGCCAACGGCGACCCGTATTCCTCCGACAGAACCGCCGTCGGCCAGTTCGACGCCGCAACCGCCGCCAACCGCTCGTCCGCCACGCCCAACAGCGACGCCGCGCCCAACGCTGACGCCAACCCCGGCGCCGACGGAGACGCCAACCCCGGCGCCGACGGAGATGCCAACCCCGACGCCGACCGAGATGCCAACCTTGACGCCGACTGAGATGCCAACCTCGGCGCCGACCGAGACGCCGACGGAACAGCCAAACACGCCCCCTGATCCTGCTGAGGTATCCAGCACTCCAACTATCACTCCAGGTGTTCCCGGTGGTGGCAATGAAAATGTGAACGATGGCGCTTCCTCTAATCCGGTGGCGCCATAAGGCGCGTCTTTTCCGCACCATCGCCCGGGTCGCGCAGAACCCTGTATAATGGACCCTCTAACATTAATGCTCACAATGTTTCTTTTACACGTGTATGACGCTGATATTCGAAGTTGAGGCGCGTGATCCGCATAGTCGCGCCCGCGCCGGACGGATTACAACCGCTCATGGAACCATTGAGACGCCGGTGTTCATGCCGGTTGGCACACGCGGCTCGATCAAATCGCTGACTCCTGATGAGGTGCGCGACCATGGTGCGCAGATCATTCTTGGGAACACCTATCATCTCTACCTGCAACCCGGTCACGAGTTGATTGCGCGCATGGGAGGGTTGCACCGCTTCATGGGATGGGATGGGCCAATCCTGACCGATAGCGGTGGGTTCCAGGTGTTTAGCCTGGTGTATGGCGGCATTGCCGATGAGATCAAAGGCCGACGCCCGACGCAGCAGGTGCAGCCTGGTATGGTCAGAGTCACCGATGATGCCGTCGTATTCAAATCGTATATCGATGGTTCGACCCACGTCTTTACTCCTGAACGCAGCATCGAGGTCCAGAAGGGCATTGGCGCCGACATTATCCTCTGCTTCGATGAATTGCCGCCATTTCACGCCGGGTACGACTATACCGCTCGCTCACTGGAACGCACCCACGCCTGGGAGCGACGTTGCCTGGCATTTCATCAGGAAACCCGCACGGGAGGGTTGCCGTTTGCGCCGCCGAATCCTGATCAGGCGTTGTTCGGTATCGTCCATGGCGGCGTCTTTCCCGATCTCCGGCGCGCAAGCGCTGAGTATCTGCGTGATCTGCCGTTTGATGGGTTGTGCATCGGCGGGTCGCTTGGCGGCGATAAGCAACAGATGCGTGCAGTCGTGGATATGACTGTGCCGCATATGCCCGATCATCTGCCGCGCCATCTGCTCGGCATTGGCGATGTCGATGATCTGATTGAGTGTGTGGCGCGCGGTATCGATATGTTCGATTGCGTCAGCCCGACTCGCCTTGGCCGGCATGGGACGGCGCTGGTGCGCGATACGTCGGCGTATCCTGCGGAGCGTCGCTGGAAACTGAATGTGACCAATGCCGCGCTGCGGGATGACCCGGAACCGCTTGACCACTGGTGTGATTGCTATACGTGCCGGAACTACTCGCGCGCCTACATTCACCATCTGTTTCGGGCGCAGGAATTGCTCGGCATTCGGCTCGTCAGTCTGCACAATGTCGCCTTCCTGCTGAAACTGATGCGCGACATTCGCCAGAGTATTCGGGAGGGGCGCTTCGCACAACTGCGTGCTGAATGGCTTGGAGGATGACCATCTGCTCATTGACCAGAACCCGCTGCGGGGTCTATAATGACAATCTGGCGCCTGGATGTTATTTTGGCAATGCGTATAAGTGAGTGCCGCTTTGCGAGATCGAGTTTATCGTTGTGAAGCCATTATCATCCGGCGATCCGATATTGGTGAGGCGGATCGGGTGTTGACGACTCTGACGCCGTCTGGTAAACGGCGTGTGGTCGCCAAAGGTGCGCGCAAGATACATAGTCGCCTGGCAGGGCATATCGAGCTGTTTACCCACACGACCCTCATGCTGGCAGTTGGGCGCAATCTGCACATTGTGACCCAGAGCAGCCCGCTTGATCGTTTCGAGCGCCTGCGCACCGATCTGGAACGGATCGGCGCTGCGTACTATGCCGCCGAACTGGCTGATCGTCTGATTGAGGAAGAGAGTGAGAACCGGCGTGCCTTCGATCTGTTGCTCGGCGTCTTGCGCGCACTCGACGCTGGCGCCGCCGTCGATCTGACCCTGCGCGCCTATGAGTTGCATTTGCTTGATGCGTTGGGGTACCGTCCGCAGTTGCACGAGTGCGCCTCGTGCGGGGTGGCGCTGACCGAGGCGACGGATCGGTTCAGTCCGTCAGCGGGTGGCGCACTCTGCCCGCAGTGCGCCGGCGCTGATCGCCGGGCGCTGCCGATGAGCCTGCCGGCGTTTAAGGTGTTGCGTTACCTTCAGATACAGCCGCCGGAGATTGCAGGTGAGGTGCGTGTATCAGCCGCCACACGCGCCGAGGCGGAGTCGTTGCTGCGCGCCTATCTGCGCCATATCCTGGAACGTGACCTGCGTTCGCTCGCATTCCTCGACGATGTTCGGCATCTTCACGAAGCCTCACGATCCGTCGGATCAATCGATATGCGTTATTTCGCTCAAGGAGTTGACCATGAACACGATTGACTCCCTCCTGGGGCGTGGTGAACGTGTGCGCTACATTGGCCGGCAACATGTGTTTGTGTTGATCGGTAACATTCTGACCGAATTGTTGCTGATTGGCGTATTGATCGCCGCTGGCGTCGTCTCACAGGTGGCATTTCCCGATAAAACTCTGGCTGGGATGGAAGTCGGTGTTTTGGTGCTGATTGTCTGTGTGATTATCAGCCTCCTCGTGCTTGGCAGCGCCTTTCTCGATTACCTGCGCTGGTCGAATGAACAGTGCGTGGTGACTGATCGGCGTGTTATTCTGCTGCGTGGCATCTTCAACACCACGGCGATCGATATCCCTGTCGAGAAGATCAACGAAGTGGAACTGCACCAGAGCTGGATAGGGCGGCTCTTGAATTTTGGTGATATCGAGATCATTACTGCCTCTGAGTCGGGTGTCAGCCAATGCCACAGTCTGTCCGATCCGCAGGGGTTCAAGCGTGCAATGAATGATGCCCGCAATGATATTGAGCGCGGGTATGCCTATATCGATCAGCGCGACATCGATGCGTATCTCGATCTGGAAGAGCCGCTGCCTGCCGTTGAGCGTGTGTCGCACGCCCTGCAACGTCTGGCGGATATGCGTGATCGTGGGTTGATATCGCGTGAAGAGTTCGAGGAGAAAAAACGTGAATTGCTCAACCGTATATAGTGTCTCAATACAGACTGCTTGTACAGGAAGAATAACGTGAACGACCTTATGTCTCAGATCGAACGTGCGCGTTCGATCATCGCAGCTCAAACACGTTTGGCGCCACGCATTGCGCTCATTCTTGGCTCAGGGTTGAGCGAACTGGCAGATGATCTCGATGATCCCGTCGTTATGCCCTATGCCGAGATCCCCGGCTTCCTGCCCACGACGGTCGCCGGTCATCGCGGTGAACTGGTCGTCGGCATGCTGGCGGGCCAACCGGTCGCGGTGATGCGCGGACGGTTCCATTTTTACGAAGGGCACTCCATGCAGCAGGTGACATTTCCGGTGCGTGTGCTGCATGCCCTCGGCTGTACTACGCTCCTGACGACCAATGCCGCCGGCGGGTTGCACGCCGACTGGCGCGTCGGCGATCTGATGCTCATTACCGATCATATCTTCCTCCCCGGGCTGGCAGGTCATCATCCGTTGCGCGGACCAAACGAGGATCGTCTGGGTCCGCGGTTCCCGGCAATGGTCGGCGCCTACGACCGTGAGTTGCTGGCGCTGGCGCATCGCGCGGCGAAGAGTCTGGATCTCGTGCTCCGTGAAGGGGTTTATCTGATGCTGTCGGGTCCTGCGTTCGAAAGCGGCGCCGAGTTGCGCATGTGTCGTCTGCTCGGCGCCGATGCGGTTGGCATGTCGACAGTTCCAGAGGTTATCGTGGCGCGGCATATGGGGATGCGCTGCATGGGGCTTTCACTGATTACCAACCTGGCGTTGCCTGATGGCCCGCCGGCCAATCACCAGGAAGTGCTCGATGCCGGCGTTGTGGCGCGGCCAAAGATTGCTGCGTTGATCCGAAGCATTCTCGCGCACATGGATCACACCGCTACCATCCCCACGTTCCCGGACCGCCCTTGAATGGTCCGACGATGTCGGAGGTGATCCAGCCGCCGTAGAAGTCGCCCTCCTGCGCGATCACCTGTTCATCATCGACGTAACAGGCGTCCATACGGCTCGGATAGAACGCAACATACCCGGCAAGCGCCTCATACCCGGGCGAAGGCCGGGCATAGAACCACGCTGCGTTCTCAACGCGCTGTTCGCCGACCTGCACCGTGTAGTAGCCGGCCATGCCTTTGAATTCACAGAAGGACTGTTTGCCGGTTGGCGTCAGATACTCCATCCGAATATCTTCAGGCGGAATGTAGTAGGTTGGCGGGTGACTCGTCTCCAGCACCCGCAATGCGCGACGGGTATCGGCAATCGTCACGCCGCCGAACACTACCCGCACATGGCGCGATGTCGGTTCGATCCGCGGCGGACGCGGGTAGTCCCACACCGACTCCTGCCCTGGACCTGGAGGGATGCGACGCATCGGTCTCATAGCGCACTCCCTGCTGGCACGGTAGCGCTCGTAACCTGTTCCTCCGCCGGTTGCAGCGTCATGCGGTTCGCCGCAACCTCTTCGACTCGCGAGCGGCTCCAGGGCATTGGGTGATACTGCACATTGAGCCAGGGTTGAATAAAGTCGCTGTAGTGGCGACTGCCCGGATGCCCCGATTGACCGGTTGGGTGCATGCTCTGACTCCGATCCCAATCGGCGGTATCGCAAATCTGCCGATACGACGGTGCAATATAGAATGGCGGACCGGCGAATTCACGCGGCAGATAGCCCATGTTCACCGTATCGAGATCGCCGCCGGTCGGGAATGGTCCGCGGTTGAGGATCGTCGCCAGTGCAGGGAGCGCACCGAGCGGATGGCGAATGGTCAATGAATGGATGCGCCCATAGCGCCAGGCAGTGACATCGTCGCCGAGTTCAGCGCGCAATTCCGCCAGCGTTGCGTTCCAGGCGGCGGTAAGGATCTCATCGGTGGTGCGTTCGCCGAAGAAACGGTCATCTCGCTCGATCAGGCGGCGAAGCAGGCGCGGAAACGTTCGATGCGCCATATCACGTCCGGGAAGCGTTGCGAACGCGCCCAACCCGACCACGCAATCGAATGCTGCGGCGGCATCGGCATAGATCGTGCTCAGCAGACGCTCGCGCAACCGTGAATAGATCGTACCGCCAATGCTCTCGGCGCTCAGTTCCCCGTTCCAGGTGGCGAGCGCATCGCGCGCCTGTTGCGCCAGCGGTTCATCGGCAGGGAGGCGCCCGGCGAGCGCCGCAAGTTCCAGTCCGGGCAGGCTGCGCACGTCGGCGTGGATACGCGCAAACGACTCGGCGTCGTGGCGGGGTGTTTGTTCGATCAATTGCCGGATGCGCTCGGCGCGGTAGCCATTGAGCCATTCTGCCGGGAACGGATAGGGATAGGAGTCGCCGACGATCCGGTTGTTGGCGGTGATTACGAACCCCTCCGGCGGGTTCAGCACGTGTGGCAGTTCAGCATGCGGAATGATGCCCACCCATTCATACTCACCCGTCCAGCCGGGCACAGGCAGACGTCCGTCGCCTTTGGCGCGCAACGGAATATCGCCGCCGAGTGCATAGCCGATATTCCCCTCGACATCGGCATAGGTGAAGTTCTGCGGCGGAACGGTCCAATCTGCCAGCGCCTCACGAAAACTCTCCCAGTCGCGTGCGCGGTTCAGTTTGAAGACTGATCGCATGAGGCGAGAAGGTTCCAGCGCCGTCCAGCGCATTGCCAGCGGTTGCTCGGCACGCAGCGCCTCCCCGTTCGAGCCGCCTTGTGTGGTTTCGGGGGTCAGCGCATTAATGATCGGACCGTGGCGGGTAATGCGCACCTCTTCGATCACCACTTCGCGCTGACCACGCACGACGATCTCTTCGCGCACCAGGTCGGCGGTCTCCCACTGTCCCTGGTACTCGTAGCGCAGCCCGGTCGGATCGGTCGGATCGAATTTCTCCAGGTAGAGGTCCTGAACATCATTGGCGCTGTTGGTAATCCCCCAGGCGATATGTTCATTGTGCCCGATAACAACGCCAGGCGTCCCCGGAATACTGGCGCCGGTCACATGGAAATCGCCGCCGCTCAGATGATTTTCGTACCAGAGCGACGGCATGGTAATTGCCAGATGCGGATCACTGGCAAGCAGCGGTCCGCCGCCTGTAGTGCGATGCGCAGCGACTGCCCACGAATTGCTGCCCTGCCCTGCGCCATCCGGGAAGAAACGAGCGGCGGCGTCCGCCCGGTCCATGGCGGATTGCCCCATTGTCGGGGTGTACTGGACGCCGGGAGGCACAGTGATGGGATGGTCATCCAGGTAGCGTGGTTCGAGCGTGGTTGCGCGCTCAGCGCCGACGGCGGCAATCAGGCGCGCGCGCACCAGTTCTTCACGCCAGTTGCGCGATAGTTGCAGCGCCATCATCCGGCCCCACACCAGCACATCAGCAATGCTCCAGGGACGAGGGCGCAGGCGCAGGACGGTAAACTCAATCGGTAGATTGCCGGCATGCTGTGCGATGAAAGCATTCACTCCTCGAACATATGCTTCAACCAGCCGGCGTGTTTCATCATCCAGCGAGTCTGCCTCACGTTCTGCAACGCGTCGGAAGCCCAGGACGCGCACGAGTCGGTCGGAGTCGAGCGCAACTGCGCCGAACAACTCAGCCAGTCGCCCGGATGCGGCGCGGCGTTGAAACTCCATCTGCCAGAGCCGATCCTGGGCATGCACATACCCCTGCGCCATAAACAGGTCTTCGCTGGTGGAAGCATAGATATGCGGCACACCCCAGCGATCCCGAATCACCTTAACCGGCGCCTGCAACCCCGGAAGCGGCAGGGTGCCGGATGTGCGCGGCAGCGGTCGACGCAACGCTGCGATCGCCCCAACGCCGGCAAGCCCTGCCGCTGTTCCGATGATAATGCCGGCGGTTTTTCCCAATTGACCAAGCGAGATCATGCCAACACCCGTTTCTCGTTATTCCAGAAGCGCTCACGTCATTCTACTACTGTTCCTTGGGCAACGATGTGGCAATGTCGTAGACCAACACCTGCACGTCCAGTCCGTCTTCGGTGAGCAATTTGAGCGTTATTTCCTGTGTTGCCGAGCGGATCGCCTCCTCGTGATCGGCTGGCGCATACGCGCGAATTGCCGCCTCTTCGGCAGAACGACGCTGCACCTTGAGCACGGCATCGGGGCTGACGTTTTTGATCCGCTGCGACAGATCGGCAATCGCTTCATCCAGAGTCATGGTTCGCTCCTTCTGTCTCAGGATGCTCCTGCATTATACGCGATTTTGGCGATTCGCATCCGGGCTGTGAGTTCGCTGAGAATGAGCGCAGTTGCGCCCCACACTTTGTATCCGGCAATCGCAAAGTACGGCACAAGGACGTCGTGTCCGTGCAGTGTCCAGCGTTCGACGACAACCGTTGCGGGATTGAGCAGTTCCGGCAGGCTGACTGTAATGACTCGATCCACTTCATGATGGTTGATCGTCAGGTGCGGCAATGTGCGCAATAATCCTACCACCGGTGTAATGCGAAAATTGCTCGGTGGAATGTAGATCGATGTCAGCGTTCCAAGCACGTTCACTGTCTCAGGCGTGATTCCCAACTCCTCAGCGCATTCGCGCAATGCCGTCGCCACCGGTCCGTCGTCCTCCGGGTCGGTAGCGCCGCCGGGCAGCGATACTTCCCCCCGATGACTGGCGACCTGATTGCTGCGCACGGTCAACAGCAGGCGTAAATCGGCGTCATCGGGGTACAGAGCCATCAGCACAGCGCCGATGCGCGGCGTCACTCCCGGCGCTGGTTCGCGTGGGCGGAAGGAGCGACCCTGGAGATCGCGAATCAGCAGCAACTGATCGTCCGACAGGGAAACGGCGGCGCTGAGCGCCCTGCGCAAAAGGTGTTCCCATTCTATCCAGGGCGCATCATTGTGGGCAATGTCCACTGCCTGCACTGCTCCTCCTGCATCTGCCGTACGATAGAACATAGCACGAACCATGTCAAGATGCAAATGAGTATGCGACTTGCGTGCCGCTGCTTCTATCATACATGGTTACCGTAACTGGCGCGGCACGGACGTCGGGGTCGTTGGCGGAACCCGGCACGTCAGCGAGCGAACGATCTGATTTGTGCCGCGCACTCGCACGGTTACCTGATACTCCCCCGCGCGCTCCATTCCCATGATGAGCGGGATTGCAAAATCGCCGGATGCGCGCGCGCTTCCTCCGCTGACGATCCGTGGACCGAAAGAGAGCAACAGCGGTGCATATGGCGCGGCGACGCCGTTGATAATAATCGTTTGACCGGGCGCGCATTCCACGATGCCTGGCATCGTCGGCGTGACCTCAGCAGATTGTGAGAATTGCGGCGCCGTCGGCGGAATACGGGTCGGTGGAGGCGCCGCCGTCAGCGTTGGACGGACGACCGGCGTGGCTGTCGGCGTGACCGGCGCGCCGGTTGCTGTGGCAGAAACCGTCGGACTGGCTGGCGCGACCGGCGTTGTTGTGGCAGGGGCGCGGGTCGCGGTCGATGTTTCTGGCGGCGGGTAGGCCGGATTGGTTGCGGTTGCAGGCGCCGGGTATCCCTGCTGGGCAGTCGTCTGTGGCGGTGAACCGGTCAGAGTCTGCAACGTCATCACCGCACTCAGGCCCACTATTGTTGTGATGATCAAAAATGATGACGTTGGTGGGCGGTTTGATGCATTATTCATACTATCGCTCAGTTCGTAACAGTGATATAATGTTCGATCAAGGATATATCTTACACCATTTTCCTGTGGAATGCCGGAAGCCTACAACTGCCGGCGGCGTCCTTGAGGAAACTGGTATCAGAAGGAGGATATGGCTATGTCGTGGGCTGAGAACGTGCTCAAAGACCTGAGTGCGCACGGACATCGAGTGACCGCCCCGCGTCGCGCCATCCTTGAGCGGATCATGCAATACTCACAGCCGTTTAGCGCCGAGCAGTTGTTCCGCGATCTTGGCGGCGAGTCGGGTCCGATTGGGCGCGCGACCATCTATCGCACCGTTGATTTGTTGGTTGAGGATGGCTGGCTCTCGCGCGTTCACTGGAGCGCCGCGAAGGAAGCGCATGCCGCAAGCGAACATGCGTATGTGCCGGTCGAACCCGGTCACCAGCACCACATGATTTGTCGCAGGTGCGGGTCGGTTGTTTCGTTCGATGGATGTGACATCGAGACGCTTCTTGGCGATCTGGCGCGCCGGCTGAACTTCAAAATCGAAGGGTACTGGCTCGAGGTGTATGGGTTGTGTCCAGCCTGTCAGTGAGTTGAATGACGGTACGGAGGGAGAGCAGGGGTCCTCGAATAGAGCGAATGACCGGATGTCATACTAATACGCGGTCATTTGGACAATCATGAGACCACTGCACAAAGGCTTAACCACCAAGGGCACGAAGGGGAAGAAACATAAAGCGCATGTCCTTCGTGTCCCTTGGTGACTGTGTAACGCGGAATGTATTCCGCCCGTCTGCCGATAATGAAGCGCATGTCCTTCGTGTCCCTTGGTGACCTTCGTGGTTGCTTTTTGCGGTGAAGTAACCACCAAGGACCCGAAGCGCACGAAGGGGAAGAACCATAAAGCGCATTTCCTTTGTGTCTCTTGGTGACCTTCGTGGTTACCGCTTGTTGCAGTGAAGTCAACAATGGTTTCTGAGAAAAGAATTCGGTATCGCCCGGTGCAGCCCGCACAGGCGGGCTTTGCAACCGTAGCCCACGGCTTCAGTCGCCGGGCGGACGAGCGGATAGCGGAATACGTATTCAAAAACCATTATTGCCGGTGCGCGTGGACCGTTACGCCTTGAACAACCAACGCGCGAACATCTTGTCTGACTGACTGCAAGTGAGTATTACACAATTTGACCGTCTGGCGATTGACGTTGGCTGAGCCTGTCGAAGCCAACGTCAGCCACTCTACGTCCTCGATTGTCCAGATTTTGGGTATCGCTCTATAAGATGGGGAGATTTTCAGGTGCAGAGGCATAGGAGCGAGACGCTGCCGCCTGCGGTGAGCCTGTCGAACCGCGCACGTGCCAGCGTCCTCGCGCCCTGAAGCGGGCGATGCGATCGAAAGGCTTGCCAGAAACGCTCCATGTGTAAGGTGTCAACCCGCTCCCTGTGCCCTGCCGGAAGCGTCCTACTGCTTCTCGAGAATCGCCTGGAAATCTTCGAACGGTCGTGCTCCCACCAGTCGTTCGCCGGCAATATCGAACACCGGACGCGAACGCACGCCAGCATCCTGAGCAGCGCGGAAATCGGCTTCGATGCGCGCACGGTGCTTGCGCGACTGCACACAGACGTTGTACTCGGTCAAGTCAAGATCGATCGTCTGCGCCAGATATGCCAGCGCTGCGCCAACGTCACCAGTGGTATAGAGTGATACCTGGTTGCGATAGATGGCATCGCGCATTTCCCAGAATTTGCCCTGATCGCCGGCGCATTCCGCCGCCTCTGCGGCGCGCAGCGACTCTTCGCCGAGTTGCAGGAGATGCCGATAGACAATCCGCGCCTTTCCGGTGGCAACGTATGCCTCAATGATCGCCGGTTCGGTCTCTTCCACGTGAAACGCACAGGCAGTGCAGAGAAAGTCTGAAAACTCCAGAATGGTCACCGGCGCATCGGCTTTCCCTAAATAGTGGTATCCTTCTGGGGTGCGCCCGCGCTCTAGCGTTGTGCTGTCGCTGGCTGACGCCGGGGCGCTGATTGTCGGCATCGTCGTTGTGCTCACCGGCGTGACGGCAGGCCCGGCAGTCGCCATGGTCGATGGCTGTCCCGGCGCGGGTTGGGCGGACGGCGCTCCGCCGCACGCGGCGATCACTGCCGGGATGACCAGAAGCAGGATGATGTATCGCTTATTCATCGATGATGTTCCTTCCGCCTATTGAAGAAGTCCGTCAGAGGTCCATATCTGTCACAGCAGGCATTGTCTTCTATCGCCTTCTCCATAGAGAAACGGAGTCTGGTTGGGCATGGATGTTCCTTTTATCTCGCTGGTCTGCACGGTCCGTGACGAAGCGGACAATATCACCGAATTGATCGATTCCATGCTGGCGCAGTCGCTGTCGCCGGACGAGATCGTGATCAACGATTGCCAGAGCCGGGACGCAACGCCACAGATGATAACCGGATACATTGCGACCGGCGCGCCCATTCGTCTGGTGCGGGGAGGGCACAATATTCCCTCGGGGCGCAACAATGCCATTCGCCATGCGCGCGGCGCAATTATTGCCTGTACCGATGCCGGGCTGCGTCTCGATCCGCATTGGCTGGAACGTATCACCGCGCCGATCCGTCAGGATGTTGCTGATGTGGTTGGGGGGTTCTTCCGCCCTGCGCCGCGCAGTCTGTTCGAACTTGCGCTTGGCGCAACCAACTATCGCGAGGCGGAAGAGATCGACCCGGCGCGCTTTTTGCCGTTCGGGAAATCGTGCGCTTTTCGTCGTGAGGCATGGGAACAGGCAGGCGGCTATCCGGAGTGGGCGAATCACTGCGAGGATGTGCTGTTTGCGCTGGCGCTCAAACGCCTTGGTTTTCGCTTTGCCTTCGCTCCCGATGCGCTGGTCTTCTTTCGCCCGCGCTCGTCGCTTACCGCTTTTGCGAGGCAATACTACTTCTACGCGCGCGGCGACGGCGTCGCCGGTCTGTGGACTTTGCGCCACGTCGTTCGCTACGCGACGTATAGCGTTGCAGCAATGCTGTTGCTGGCAAGCCGGCGACATCCCTGGGCACTGGCGCTGATCGCGGCGGGCGTGGGTGCGTATGTGCGCACACCGTTGTGGCGACTCCACCGACGCGCGCCTGCACTGGATGCCACCGGTGCGCTGCGGGTTGCGCTGCTCATTCCGGTGATCCGACTGGTCGGCGATGTTGCCAAGATGATTGGCTACCCGGTTGGTGTGGCGCAACGTCTGCGTTCGGCATCGTTGCGCAGGGCGGTCGCGCAATACTGGAAGAGCGGCGCGCTACAGCAGCACGACCTGCCCGATGAGCGACACTCCGGCGCGTAGTCGTGCTCCAGGCGCAGGCTGCCATTCGATCAGGTCACGTGGCGCCAGCAGCTCGACACGGCTGCCAAAGCGCACGCGCGTCAACCGCTGACCGGCGCGCACCCGATCGCCCAGGCGCACCAGCGGCGTGATATGTTGCCCGGGGAGGCGCGTGGTAATGACGAGCAGCAGCGGTCCCCACGCCGTTGAAATGCCAAGAAAGAGTCGTTCAGCGCGTCGGGCCGCGTCGTGTGGGATGCGCAGGGGGAGCAGGTCGGTCGGGTGATGCTCCAGATAGTCGATCGTGCCTGATGCCGGGCTACGTTGCACCGCCACATCGAATGGCGAGACGTCGATCGTCAGTTGAACGGCGTCGGTATGCAGGAAGCGATGCTCGTAGAGTTCATTCGTGCCGTGTGCAATCCCGTCGGCAGGCGCGAAGAGCGCATCGGCGTCTTCGGGCGTTGCGCGCTCGGGATCGCGGCAGAGGAGCGCCGCAACCGCCGTAAGCGCCAGCGGCAATGGCGCCAGGCGCGGGCGGAAGCGCAGCAGGACGCCCGAAATACCTAATCCCAGGCTGACAATTGGCGTCGCTGCCGGATCAAAACCCGGGATGCGCAGGATAGCCTCTGGCGCGCGGTCATTGTTGCTCATAGCGGGTGGACCCTTCGGGTCGGCTCATCGGCGAGAGGTCAACCTTCATCATCGATCAATCCCGGCAACAGACGCACCACAATCTGACCGGCGGCCACATCGAGGCGCTCGACCACCTCGTGGATCATTGGCAGCAGCGTATCGGAGCGCCCACGTCGTTCGACGACGATCACATCATTGGCGCCGGTTTGCAGCACCTCGCGAACGATGCCGATCTCGCCGCCACCGCTCTCGACAACCCGCAAGCCATACAGTTGATGAATAAAGTACTCATCGACATCGAGCGGTGCGGCATCGCTTTCGCGGATGCTCACCTCTGCGCCGCGCAGCGCCTCGGCAGCCGTCCGGTCAGTCACGCCGCCCAACGTCAGGATCAGCACCCCGGCTTTGGGCGCGTGAACGTGCTGCAATGCAAAAGGGCGACGCTCTGCGCCGATGAAAACGGTCTGCACGTGACGACGCAGGTGATCAACGCGATCCGTCGCTGATCGAACCTTGATCTCGCCGCGCAGCCCAAACGCATCGATCACCGTGCCGATCAGCAGCACTTCATCAGCAGACGGACGATCTTCCATTGTTTTATTCGATATCGACGTGGACGCGCTTATGCCGCCGTGCTGCTGCGACGCTCATCAGGTCGCGGATAGCTTTAGCAACCCGCCCGCTGCGCCCGATGACTTTGCCGGTCTCGTCGGGCGCGACGGTCAGTTGATAGGTCACGGTATAGCGGCCGGTGCGTTCCCTGATCGTCACTGCTTCCGGGTGATCGACCAGGCTGGTCACCAGGTATTCCAGCAACGCCTTCATACAGATTCACCCCTCAACCGGTGCGACCGGTTTGCCGTCGGCATCAAGGACACCGACCTGTTTCAGCAGGCGCACGACCGTTTCCGATGGCTGAGCGCCGACCCCAAGCCAGTAACGCACGCGATCCGCCTTCACATTCAATTCTTTCGGCTGGCGCACCGGATTATAGTGCCCGACAATTTCGATGAACCTGCCATCACGCGGCGAGCGCGAATCGGCGACGACCAGACGATAACTTGGCTTTTTGGTTTTGCCCATGCGACGAAGACGAATAGTAACCATTGCGCTGATTCTTCCTCCACTCCTATTGGCTAACGCAGTCGGCGCATCAACTCGCGCGGGTCGATGCCGCCTTTACCGCCCATACGTTTCATCATCCGCTGCATCTGGCGGAACTGATTGACCAGTTGCGTCACTTCCTGCACCTTTGTGCCGCTGCCACGCGCGATACGCTCTTTGCGTCGCCCCTTGATCAGGTCCGGGTTGCGGCGTTCTTCCTTCGTCATCGAGAAGATGATCGCCTCGATCTTCTTCAGGTCCTTTTCGGTGATGATCTCCTCACGCGCCAGTTTATCGAGCCCCGGAATCATGGCGAGAATCTGCTGGAACGGACCGAGTTTGCGCATCTGCTGCATCGAAACCAGGAAGTCCTCGAAATCGAACGATCCCTTGACCAGTTTCTTCTGCATCTTCCGCGCCTGCTCTTCATCGTAGATCGCCTCGGCGCGCTCGATCAGCGACAGCACATCACCCATGCCCAGGATGCGCGACGCCAGTCGATCCGGGTAGAACGGCTCGATAGTGCTGGCTTCGACTTTCTCGCCCGACCCTAAGAACTTGATCGGCACGCCGGTGACTGCGCGCACCGACAGGGCAGCGCCGCCGCGCGCATCACCGTCGATCTTGGTGAAGATAACACCGGTCAGCCCGACGCGCCGGTTGAACTCTTCGGCAACACGCACCGCTTCCTGCCCGATCATCGCATCAACGACCAGCAGACGCTCAACCGGTTCGACCGCAGCGTTGATCTCTTCGAGTTCGACCATGAGCGGCTCATCAATCTGCAACCGGCCAGCAGTGTCGATGATGACGTGCGTGATACTCTCCTCGCGGGCGCGGCGCACGGCATTGCGCGCGATGTCGGGCGGGCGAACCTGCGTTCCCTCCGCATAGACCGGGATGCCAAGTTGCCGCCCCAGCGACTCGAGTTGGGTAATGGCTGCCGGGCGATAGATGTCGGCGGCGACCAGCAACGGACGTTTGCCCTTTTTGCGCAACCAGAGCGCCAGTTTGGCGGCGGTCGTCGTCTTGCCGGAACCCTGCAAGCCGATCAGCATGATGATCGTCGGACCCGGGCGCGCTTCGGCGAGCGGCACATTCGCCTGACCAAGCAGGTCGATCAATTCCTGGTGCACAATTTTGATCACCTGCTGCGCCGGCGTCAGGCTCTTGGCGACTTCTTCGCCAACCGCCTTCTCCGTCACGCGCGCGACGAATTCGCGCACCACTTTGAGGTTGACGTCGGCTTCGAGCAGCGCGATACGCACCTGCTTCATCGCCTCGCGCACGTCGTCCTCGGTCAGTTTGCCTTTGCCGCCGAGTTTCTGGAAGACCGCCTGCAACCGGTCGGAGAGACTCTCAAACATGGCGCGACTCGCACTTCACGCAAAAAAGCGGCGCTCCACCGCTCTAACTTGCACATTGTAGTCAGATTTTGGCGTTGCGTCAAATCATCCGTACAGCGCCGCCAGGATGCGGGTTGTGATCAGTTGCTGCACAATTCCCGCCAGCAGAAACATTGGCAGGATCACGAACAGCCACACCTTGCCGAACTGTGCCAGCGACCAGAGGAGATTCTGCCCGACGGTGAATCCTTTCGGCGGCGCCATCACGGCGGCGCCGATACGGATGCCGAGCGCCGCACCGAGGATGGCGGCCGGCAGTTCGATGAGGCCATGCGGCAGCACATAACCGATCACGAACTGAAGCGGGCTGTTGGATCCCAGCGTCAGCCAATCGCCGCCGCCCGCCATCAGCGCTCCGGCGACGTACCCGATGCCGCCGAAGGCGAAGAACGGCACCATCAACGAGAAGATGCCAAAGGTGAAGGTTGCCAGCAGCGCCGTGATCAGCAGGCGCGCGCTGTTGGCGATGCCGGTGAGGATGCCGAGCGCCAGATCCGGTTCGGGCGTGATGCCGACGCGCCCCGGCGACTGTCCGATTCGGTCAAAGAAGCCGCCGAGAAACGGCCCGCAGAGTGCGCCGGCGACCGCCGCCAGCAATGCCACCAGCAACGGCAGACGGTAGTCGCGCAGCAGCGCCGGCAGGTCATGCCGGTAGAACTGCCGCAATGAGAACGGCGTTCCGGCATATGTTTCCGGCGGCGTGCCTGCCGGGCGATATTCGCGCACAAATGTCATGAACGTCTGGGCGATATGGCGCAGGTTCAGTTGTTCGTGCTCGCGCGACAGGATCTCCTCGCGATTGAACGCCCCCATTCCGGTGCGCGTCAGCACCGCAGCGATGACAAGCAGGAGCACGACTGCCAGCCAGAGCACATCCCAGCGGCGTGCAATGATCAGCAGCGCTTCGAGTTGAATGGTTGCCGCCGTCGGCAGCAGCACGAAGCTTGCCAGCAGGTTGGCGGCGCGAATGCTCGTCGTATGGCTGGAGATGATCACGGCGCCGGCGACCATCACGACCGACTTCATCAAAATCAGGAGCAGCACAACGACCAGATACTCGAAGGTCAGACCCTCGAAGAAAAGGTCTGGTTCGCGAATACGCAGTGAGATGCCAAAAATCGTCATCGCCAGCAGCGACGACATCAGCGGCGGGATGAGCGCCGAGAAGAGTTTCCCCAGGTAGAGCGCGTTGTCGGAGAGAGGCATCGCCAGCAGCGCCTCCAGGCTGTTGCGCTCCCGCTCGCCGACAAACGATTCGAGCGCTGTGATCAGCGAAAACGATGCGGGAATGAAGCCAACCAGCAGCATAGCGAAGGGAATAAGGCGAATGACCGACCCGCGATCGCCGACAAAGTCGATTGCCACGCTCGATGCAGCGATCAACAACTGCGGCAGTATGAAGGTGAGAATAAAAATCGGCACAAGAATGCGCCAGTCGGTCAACGTATCGCTGACTTCACGACGGACGATGATACGAATCGCACTTGCTCCGGACATAGGCGAACCCCCGGTTTGCTATTGTTCCCCGTTCGATTTCTCTTGTACAGGAGGTGCGCGGTCGCCTCATGGACGAGCCGCGTGATGGCTCTTTGGCAGAGCCACGTCACACGTTCAACGTTCCGCGTTCAACGTCACTGCCTCTCCGGTCGCCGGTGCTCCGTCGCGTCGGGCGGGGCGCCCGGCGAAGGGTATGGTATCGGCGCGATCATTGCCGGCGACGATTTCGAGGTAGACATCTTCCAGGCGGCGCGGCAGTTCATTGAGGGCAATGATTGGGATTCCGGCATCCGCCAGCCGCGCGACGATCTGTGGATTGACGTGCCGTGCATCGTCGGTATGGTAGTACACACATTCACCATCGATGCGCTCGATCGGCGCCAGCCCATCGAGTACGGCTGTGGCGCGTTGTGCGGGAATTCCCAGGCGCAATTCCCAGCGTGGCGCTCCCAGGAATTGGCGGGTCAACTCGGCAAACGTGCCCTCAGCCACGATCGCGCCATGCCGGATGATCACGATCCGGTCGGCAAGTTCTTCCGCCTCGGTCAGATTGTGGGTTGTGAGCAAAATGGTGCGGCGCGCCGCGCGCAGTTCCAGCATTGCGTCGCGCACCTGACGGGCGCTGTGCGGGTCCATCGCTGTCGTCGGCTCGTCCAGATAGAGCACCGGCGGATCGTGAATGAGCGCCCGAATCAGGGCGACCTTCTGCTTCATGCCTTTTGAAAAACTGTCGAGTCGCTTGTCGCGCGCTTCCCATAGCCCAAACTGGCGCAGCAACTGCTCGGCGCGCCGCGCGCTGTCGCTGGCTGCCATGCCCTGCAATGCGCCGAAGAAGCAGAGGTATTCCTGTGGGCGCATGCGCAAATAAAGACCGGGGAACTCGGTGAGCAATCCGACGACCCGGCGCACCTCGCGCGCCTGTTCCACCACGTCGTATCCCGCCACGCGCGCGTACCCGTCCGATGGCCGGAGGATCGCGCCCAGCATACGAACCGTTGTCGTTTTACCGGCGCCATTTGGTCCCAGCAGGGCAACGACTTCGCCCGGATCGATGGTGAGCGATACGCCGCGCACAGCGTGAAATGCGCCAAAGACTTTGTGCAGATTGGAGGCTTCGATCATACTTGATGCGGGCTGGAACCCGAATGGAGTGCGATGGTACGGCATCGCGCAGGGCGCCCGGCGCACCGGCGATGTCTCTATGTCTAAGTATACCAGCCTGCGCGTGTGATCGACAGGCGTCGATGATTGCAATATCGATGCAACCTTGTAACAACGCAGTGTGGTATAATGCGCGTCAACAAGAGGGATGGACATAATAGGAAGATCAATCTCCATCCGGACAAATACGCTTTCGTCTGTGGAGCGTTTGGCGTTGGCTGAGCCTGTCGAAGCCAACGCCGATCACGAGATTGTCTCATATTCAGTTGATCTTCCTATAAGATGATGATTCCGGCATAAGCCGGTAGAGACCCAGGAAGAGGGCCGCGTGGGGTTTAACCCGCTCAATTCATTCTTCGGCGCACTCAGCCGTGATCTTGGCATCGATCTCGGCACTGCCAATACATTGGTGCATGTGCGCGGCAAAGGGATTGTTATCAGCGAACCATCCGTCGTTGCCATCGACAAAAAAACCAAGGAAGTCAAAGCCGTCGGCGCCGAAGCCAAGGCAATGGTCGGCAAAACGCCTGCCAATATCATCGCGGTGCGCCCGCTGAAGGACGGGGTCATCGCCGATTTCGAGGTCGTCGAAAAGATGCTGAAGTACTTCATCAGCAAAGCGCACGACCGCTCGCTTGGCATTGTGTCGCCGCGTCCGCGCGTGGTTGTCGGCGTGCCATCAGGCGTGACCCAGGTCGAGATGCGTGCGGCGCGCGATGCTGCGCTCAACGCCAATGCGCGCGAGGCATACGTCGTGGAAGAGCCGATGGCGGCGGCAATCGGCGCGGGCCTGCCGGTGGATGAGCCGGTCGGTTCGATGATCGTCGATATTGGCGGCGGAACGACGGAAGTCGCAGTGATTTCGCTTGGCGGGATCGTGATCAATCACTCGATCCGCACGGCAGGCGATGAAATCGATGAGGCGATTATCCAGTTCGCCCGCCGCGAGTACAACCTGCTGATCGGCGAGCGCATGGCGGAGAAGGTCAAAATCGCCGCCGGAAGCGCCTATCCGCTCGATGAAGAGATTCGAGTGGTGCTGCGCGGGCGCGACTTGCTGACCGGTCTGCCGAAAGCGGTGGAGATTTCGAGCGTCGAATTGCGGGAAGGCATTGCCGGTCCGGTCAATGCGATCGTCGCCGAGGTGCGCGCTGCGCTGGAAGAGACTCCGCCCGAACTGGTGGCGGATATTATGGAGCATGGGATTGTGCTTGCCGGCGGTGGCGCGCTGCTGCACGGTCTCGAACGGCGGATTGCCGCAGAAACCAAGATGCCGGTGCATATCGCGGAGGACCCGCTCTCGTGTGTGGCGCGCGGCGCAGGGAAAATGGTCGAGGAATTCGAAAATCCGGTGTATCGCGATATCCTGACCAGTACGCAACGCACCCGTCGTGTCCGTTATTGATGAGAGCCGCCCATGCTGCGCGATCGCTCGTATCGCCTGTCCCAACCGGCGCGGCGCTCGCCGTTGCTGGTGATTCTGCTCGTGCTGGCGGCAGCGGCAATCCTGGCCGCCGATCAGGCGGGGTTGTTCGGTTCGCTGCGCACCTATGCACATACGCTCATCAGCCCGGTGTTGGGCAGGTTGCAGAGTGTGAGTGATTGGGCGAGCGCCATCCCCCGGCAACTGAATAGCGATCCGGCGCTTCGGGCGGAAAATGAGGCGCTGCGCGCCGAGATCGCCGACCTCAAGGCGCGTCTGATCGAGGCGGATGCGCTCAAGTTCGAGAACGCGCGACTGCGTGAGCAGGTGCGCATCGAGCAGGCATATCCCTGGCAGTTGTTGGGGGCGGATGTTCTTGCGCTCACTCCCGACAGCGGGCGACGCCTGGTGCTGATTGCCGCCGGCGCCGATCAGGGAGTGCAGCCGGGAATGGCAGTGATCGCGCGCGAAGGGAGTAATCCGCCTGCCCTGATCGGCGTCGTCGAAGCGGTTGGACCGCGTACCGCCGCCGTCCTGCTTGTGACAGACTACAGCAGCGCATTGAGCGCCCAGGTGTATCACGAAAACGATGTGGTGCGCGGTGTGGTGCAGGGGCAGTGGCAACGTGGATCGCGCCTGCTGCTGCATTCGGTTGCGCGTGATGCGCCGCTGACCGTTGGCAATACCGTGGTGACAGCCGGCCTCTCGGCAGAACTGTCAATCGATCTGCCGCGCGCGTCCGTACCGCCAAATGTGCCGGTCGGGATTATCGAAACGTTACAGGATACCGGGCACGATCGAATCGCCAGCGTGCGTCCATTTGTCGATCCGGATCGGGTGCGCTACGCATGGGTCATTCTCGCCAGCGACGAATCGAAGAAGTGATTGCCTACGAAACGGCGTTGCTCGCGGCTTTGCTGGTCGTGGCGCTGGTGCAGACGGCGTTGCTGCCGCGCCCCTTTGGAATACCGTTCAATCTGATCCTGCTGCTGACGATTAGCCATGGATTGATTGCCGGAACGACTTCTGCTGCGCGCTGGGCGTTCTATGGGGGCCTGGCGCTCGACCTGTGCGCCCTGACGCTCCTTGGTCTGCATACGCTGGCGTTGCTTGCAGGTGTCATTGTGGCAACCCAGGCGCTGGTTCGTCTGAGCCGTGATAACTGGTTTGTGCCGGTCGTCGGGGTCGCGCTGGGGAGCGCAGTCTATCATGGGGTGTATGCGCTCCTCTCCACGCTGCTGGTCGCGCCGGTCGATCCTCAGGCGTATGTACTGTACGTGCTCCTGCCTGATACCCTGATGGCGACCATCCCCGCTCTGCCGGTCTATCTGCTCTTTCGCCGGTATGAAGACCGGGTGCGGCGGAGCGTGCCGGTGGATGTGTATTAATGATGAGTCCACTGCAAAAAGACCTTAACCACCAAGGACCCGAAGCGCACGACGGGGAAGAACCATGAAGCGCATGTCCTTCGTGTCCCTTGGTGACCTTCGTGGAAGTCATGGAAGGCTTCACCGCCAGGGACCCGAAGCGCACGAAGGGGAAGCAACATAAAGCGCAGTTCCTTCGTGTCCCTTGGTGACCTTCGTGGAAGTCATGGAAGGCTGAACCGCCAAGGAGCCGACGCGCACGAAGGGGCAGAACCAAGAAGCGCATGTCCTTCGTGTCCCTTGGCGACCTTCGTGGTTGCTTGGTGCAGTGACGTCATGATTGCCGGGGCTGCTGATGCCACTGCGCAGTCATGTGCCCACAACACGCCTGCTGGGGCGCGTTGACCGTTGCGCCTTGCACAACGAATGCTCGAACATTTTGGCTGACTGAACGCCACCTGGTATCAGAATGCACGCAAGCGGGAAGAAAGGGTCGCTCTGCACCCTTTGCCTGCCCATCGTTCACGCATGCTGCGACAAACTCGCCAACAGGTCGTTCGCCCCCTCCACATTCGCACCGTTTACCCGCAACGTTACGGTCGTTCCCTGCCCTGGCTGAGACTCGATGGTAAGCGTGGCGCCGATAATCCGCGCTCGCTCACGCATCGAGAACAGACCGAAGCCATTGTTCTGTTGCAGGCGCTGCGGATCGAAGCCGCACCCGTCATCAGTCACCCGACACGTCCATCCGTTGCTATCCGCTGTGATGCACACCTCAAGTTGCCCGGCGCGCGCGTGCTGGATGGCATTGACAATCGCCTGCTGGATGATCCGATAAGCATGGCGCGCGGTCGATTCGTCCAGCGGGTATACGCTCCCGGCGCCGTGAATTCGTGCAGTGACACCGTAGAGATTGCAGATTTCCTGGGTAAACGCCTGGATTGAAAGGCCAAGGTGCGTTGCTCCAACCAGCGGCGGCTGCAAATGACGGAGAATACTGCGCAGTTCTTTGGTCGCCTTGATGGTGCGCTCCCGGTATGCCTCGCATGTCGTGATGATCTCGTCTACCGGAACGTCTGCCTGAACAAGCCGTTCGATCTGCATCAGTCCCAGCGGAATAGCGCTGAACGATGGCATGATCCCGTCATGGACCTCCTGCGCAATGCGTTCGCGCTCCTGTTCCTGCGCTGCGATGATCTGTGCCGGCACCACCGAAAGGCGTTGAATTTGTGCGCGAATATGGATTGCATTCGCCAGCATGGTTGCCAGTAAGCCGATCAGGTGTTCATCTTCCTCATCAAGCGGTTCTGGCGTGCGACGCGGTCCCACATACAGGGTTCCCAGCATTTCCCCTTCGCTGATGAGTTGATGGGTGATCGCAGGCGCTTCGGGAAGAAATGCGGAATCGGCTTGTACTGGATCCGCCCGGCGCATCTCTGTAGTTGTCGTCGTCGCCAGCCACGCCCGATCCGGGGCAAGTGAGGAGTGCACCGCAACCCATTCGCACATGACCGCCTGGCGTATCAAGCCGACGCCCTGCTGCATGGCTGCATTGAGATCCGATACCTGGTTCATGCGCGTTGCGAAATCGAGCGTCGCCTGGTAATGATGCTGATGCCGCAAGAAAAAACGTCGGTACAGGCGGCGAAACGGACTGTCGGTGTGCCAGAAGAGGGTCGTCGCAAACGTTGCGCTCCACAATGCTATAAACAACAGACCATCCACCGGCATGCGGATGATGCCGATCAGTACGATGACCATAATGACGCATGCTACTGCGGCGCTGAGGTAGATCATTGCCAGGATGTTCAAAATACGACCGCGATAGGCGAAACTCTGGTAGCGCAGCGTGACATAGGCGATACCGGTGCAGAGGATGACCAGACCGAAGAGGAATGGCTGAAGCGAGGTTCCCAGCGGCGCGCGGTAGGTGATCAGGTAATACGCGCTTGCCAGCGTCAGCGGTCCTGCGCCAAGCCCCCACGAGATCAACAGCACCCACATCTGATCGGCGATGGTGCGGTCGCCACGCCATACCCAGAACCCTGCACGCCCCAGGAACGCCGTCAGCCCGATCAGCATGGTCGTCCCATTGACTGTACTGGCTATTCCTGGCGCTGCATTGCGCCATGGTTGAAGGATCGGCATGAACTCCAGCATACTGTCGAGATGCAGGACCATGGCGCTCAGACCGACGGGATAGAGGGCAAAACGCAGGAATGCCAGTCGTGGGAGGGATTGCGGCGTCAGTAGCGCCAGATGGTTCAGGAGCGGTCCGATCCACGCCATGCTGCTGACGATGGTCACGGCAGTGTAATACTTTCCCAGGGCATCGTCCAGCCCGTGAAACAACCCGGCGATCGCCAGCGCCAGCACCAGGAACAGGGCTGCAAACACCTGGTTGGCTTCGCTCCGGGGTTGCGCCAGCAGCACGACAAGCGCCAGCGCCCAGACAAACAGGATGATCGGAATGATGCCGAATTGCAACTGAAGCACGTGCAGCAACGTCAGCCGCACCACCGCGACCCGCACCAAGAACGCCTCATTGCCACGGCGAACGATCACATCGACCAGATTGCTCCGATTGGCGCCGTCGATGGAACGCTCCAGTTCCTCCAGCGGCCATTTGTGGGCTGGAAGGTGGTTGATCATCTCGATGCAATCTCCGGTCTGCAACACGCCGCTCGCCATGCCGGGCCAGGACGGCGGCGTGATCGGCGATACGGCATTGCAGTGGATTGCGCCCTGCCAGAGGGGAAGTATCCCTATCGATGGCTGCCCAATGAGATTGAGCGCACTGATGAAACTGATGACGCCTGCGATGATCGGCGCCCATGCGAAGATGAGCAGTGCGTGCGCCTGCCAGGGAAGAGGATGGCGTTGCGTGTTCATTTCGGTTGTTCGACAT
>CALGYB010000152.1 GCA_937935075.1 uncultured Roseiflexus sp.
CTCCGCGCGCGAGAGCCGGTCGCCTGAGATGAGCGGCGGAACCGGTTGGGGCGCGGCGGCGGGCGTTTCGATTGTGGGGGAAGTGGTCATCGCTCTGCCTGCAACAATGTCGTCTAGCGTTATTATACCCCAACGCATTGCAGAGTCCACTGTACAAAGGCTTAACCACCAAGGACGCGAAGCGCACGAAGGCGAATAAAAAATGAAGCGCATTTCCTGTGTGTCCCTTTGTGACCTTCGTGGTTGCTTTTTGCAGTGAAGTCATTGCTAATACTTATGTGCAGTCATTCGTCCATACTGCCGGGGCGCTGCGAGCGAAAGCCCTCGCTGAGGACGCGGTTCGACCATGCACACTGCAGGCGGTTCGACCGTGCTCACCGCAAGTGGAAGCCCTGCCGGGGCTGCTGATGCCAGGGCGCGGTCAGCGTCCACAACTGCCGGCGCGCGTTGTGGGATCGTTGCGCCGTGAGCGCCGGGGGCGCGAACATCTTGTCTGACTGACCACACTGACCACAAGTGAGTATACAAAAGGTTGGCGCAACGAGCAACGCCCGCTGACAGTCCGATTCGCCGTTCAGCGTCGTTCTGAAAAAAACGGGAAGAGGCGATGCAGGTTCTCCGGGGTAAGAGGCGCGCCGTACTCACACCCCTCGAAGGCTTCGGCGTACACGACGCTGCGCCCGCGTTCGACGCCGTACAGTGCAATGAGCGTCGCGCGGAACCGGTCGGCATCCTGCCGCATCCGTCCATCGAGACGGCGCCGCAGCCAGGCGAGGCGTTCGGCATCACCTACGGGAACCTCAGTCAGGATACCCTGATTGTACGGCAGCCACTCATACATCTGCGACGTATGGGCGTGCAGCATCGCAAATTTCAGATCGATCACCTCGTCAATGGCGACGACGACATCCGCAGTGAAGGGGTAGGGTTTCTGGAACGTGTCGCTGACGTACACAATCACCGGCATCATGTCAAGATGCGGCGTGTCAGCGCAGACATTCGGGACGGTCACCATATATGAGGCATCCTGGATCAACTGCGCCGTATAGCGGTGATCGGGGTGATAGTCATTCGGGCGCGGCGACATGATCAGGTCGGGCCTGAACTGGCGGATGAGACGAATGATCTGGCGGCGATTTTCCAGGGTGGGCATCAGTTCGCCGTCGTGGTTATCGAGCGTGATATAGCGCACACCAATGACCCGTCCGGCTGCTTCGGCTTCGGCGCGGCGGCGGCGCGCCAGGTATGCGCCGGCTTCGGTCTGATGCCCGGCGTCGCCGTTTGTCACCGAGACGCACAGCACCTCGTGCCCCTGACGCGCATAAAGCGCCGCTGTGCCTCCTGCGGTGAAATCGACATCATCGGGATGGGCGCCAAAGATGAGCACTCGCAGTTGCTCGCCGGTCATTGGAAGACTCCTATGGCTGATACAGATCGATACGGTACGATGCCGGTTCTGTCGTGAACGGCGTGGCGCCGCTGAGCAGGAGAATGGCGCGTTGCCCTGGAGTCAGTTGTACGCTGGCGCGTCCCTGAGCATCAAGGTCGGGAGCAATGACTTTCGTCTCATCGCCATCGAACAACACCAATCGCACAATCCAGTGCTGCGGAAGAATACCGGACGTGCGCACAAACCCCATCGCCTCCCAACCGCCATCATCGGTTTCAGCACCATCGCTGAAGGCAATCTCTGGAATACGAACGTCGTCGAGCAACAGACCAGGACCGTTGATCGCAGCGTCGGAGATGACCCAGAAGCGCAGCAACACCTCCTGACCAGCGAATGGCGTCAGGTCGATACGTTCGTCGATCCAGCGTCCGCGCGCGCCACCGAGTGCGGCATCCGGCACACCGCTGATGCCGGTGAGTCCGTGCCCCAGATTGTGTCCCTGGGGATCGTCGGTGCGCGTGGTAATGCCGGGGAGGGTCTGCCAGCGCATACCGCCGTCGGTGGAGACGGTCACGAAAGCGTAGTCGTAATCGCGCTCGAGTTCGTGCCAGAGGCGAAATGTTAACGTTGCGCGCGGCACATTGCGTAGATCGAAGCGTCGCGTCAGAGTGGAAACACTTTCATCGCCGCGGTGGCTCCACCAGGCGAACCGCCCTTCAAGCGGCAACGCACCAACCAACTGCACCGTATCGGTCCCATCGAAATCGATGGTCAACGGACCTTCGAGCGGACCCAGGTAATCCACCCCAAACTGGCGCACCGTGGCGGAGGTTGTTCCCGCTTCGAGTCGCACAGTCGTAGCGCGCGTCGGCAGACCGCGATACGCATAGCGTCCGTCGCCTGCGGTTGGATCGTTCAAAACATTCGCCACTGCCCAATCGGCGAACAGATCCGCGAAACTGCCGATGTCCGCGCGCCGTTGTGCGGCGAGATCCGCGAGCGCCTGCGGATTATTCCCCACATCGGCGTCAATCCAGTCGGCGGGGCGAGTGTCGCCGGCGTAGTGCTCGTACACGTAGCGCATAAAGAGTTGGGAAGCGCCGTAGTGGCGCATCACGCCGCTTCCTGGCGTCCATGTCGTCAATTGCGTGTCGGGGTTGCGCAGATACGCCAGCGCAGCGCCGTTGTCGCCCAACCCGTTCAGGTCCTCGGCAAGCGTCGAGAGACCTTCATTGAACCAGGTCGGGCTGCGCGGCTGGCGATGCCAGTGGATCATATGCTGAAACTCGTGCGCCAGCGTCGCGTTGTAGATGTCACTGCCAGGCGGGAAGGCGACCGCATCGATGACGAACATCTCGCGTTCGTTGCTGAAGCGATTGACCGCGCGCGTCACACCGTCGGCTGAGGAAAAATACCCGCCTGCTCCGCGAATGCGAGTGTTGAGAATGGTCAGACGTTCATCGCCATCGACGCCGGGGATGCGTTCCTCGCCGAACAGGAAGCGATTGCGCGGGTAAATTCGCTCCTCGAAGACCTGCGCCGACTGCTCGATCAGATGTTGCGGAATATCGAGGGATGTATCGACGTACATCAGCACAACCGGGCCGGCATAGCGCAGTTGTGCTGTCACGGTATAGTTCACATTGTTCGAGACATCAGCCACCCAGAAGGTCTCGATCGCACCGACCCGAACATCGAGCGGCGTAGTCCGCGCAACGTCGGGGATGTCGGCGCCGCTGAACACGGCGCTGATAGCGCGCTGATCACGGGGAGCAGGGACGGCAGCGGCCATTGCCGCCAGTTCATCGAGGGGCGTAATGGTGGACGTTGTCGGGCGCACAGGGATAACAGGCGCAGGCGAGGAAGCAATGGACGGCGCAGCCGTGGGCGACGCAGTTATCTGGATAGATGACGGCGTCGGCGCCTGCGTCACGCCTGTACAGGCGGACAGGAGCGCAACGGCGAGCAGGGCAAGGATGCCACACAGCGATTGCGATCGTCGGATCGGGAAGCGATGCATTGGTGCAGACACTTTCAATGCGCTGCTCATTGATCGCGGGTATTATACCAGTTGCGACAAAGAACGGGCAGGATCAGCGCACATCCCTGGAGCGCACAGGAGCATGCTTTTTGCACGGCGCATGGGCGTCACTGCCTCATACCCCGGCAGAAAACGCACCCTGTTTCCCCGTCACGTATGTAATACTAATCCGCGGTCATTGGACAATAATGGTTTTTGAGCAAATAATCCGGCATCGCCCGGTTTAGCCCGCGCAGGCGGGCTTTGCAGCCGTAGCCTGCGGCTTCAGCCACCGGATCGCGGAAGAAGTATTCAAAAACCGTTATTGGCGGGGCGCCAGGGGGCTGCGGGTGAAAGCCCTCGCTGAGGACGCGGTTCGACCGTGCTCACCGCAAGTGCAAGCCCCATCGGATCTGCTCATGCCAGGGCGCGGTCAGCGTCCACGACCGCCGGTGCGCGTCGTGGATCGTTGCGCCGTGCAAACCAGGCGTTCGAACATCTTGTCTGACCGACCGCCGCTTGACACAAGAAGACACAGAACGACATTCGGCAGAGCGCCGATCCGAAGCATTCGCTACACCAACAGTCCGAGGGCGAGCAAGAAGAGCATCACGGTGATCTGGGTGCAGCGCAACCCATCGATCTGAACGGCGCGCCAGAACTCTTCGCGCCCCAACCACCACCAGACACGCGACAGATTCTGGCGCAACTGGCGACCGCGAAGCGACGCGGGCGCTTCGACACGCGCGAGGCGCAGCAAGCGGCGAGTGTGAACGGTAATCATTGCGCCCCAGAGACACACAACGACAATCTGAACAATCAGCTCAACCATGGTGTTCCTCCGGATGTGATAGTTACGCTGCTGACTGAATAGAATCTCCTGCGTCGTCCGATGTGGTGATACCTGCACGTGTGGCTGGTTCCTCATACGCGCAAGGCGCCGGGTTGCACATATCTGGGTGGCATCGCTGGCATATCCCGGTCAGTGCAGATTCTTTGTGAAGCCAGGAGCACCTGCGCTGTTGCAAGGTGTATTATACCGACTTGTCTGCTCCATGTGAAGCCTTTTTGTCGATATTCTTTGCACGAGTTGCACCGCAGCGTTCTCTCTTCGGCGCATCGCCGCTCGTCATTGCTTCCAAGTATAGCCGACGTCGCTCGCCGAGATCATTTCGATTTCGTGGCAGGATGCGTGCAGTTTCGTCGCACGGACCATCTGTGGAACGTCCGCTCAGCCGACGCTGAACATCAGCCTTTCCGCACCATGCTATAATCCCATGCATACCATTGGCGAACAGTCCGCAGTTGACGAGGACGCTATGCCAGAAGAATCGCCGATACTCTTCGATTTCCCAATCAATCCGGAGTCTGCGCTGATCGACGGTCAGAGGCAGGAGCGCATGCTGCCGGTTGTGCCCCTGATCAACACCGTGTTATTCCCGCATATGCTGACACCGCTCTTCGTCGGGCGCGAACGTTCAGTGGCGGCCATCGAAGAAGCAATGAGCGGCGATCGCACGATTCTGGCGGTTGCGCAGCGCGAACCCGACATCGAGGAGGTAGGACCCGCCGATCTGTACACGATCGGCGTCGAAGCGGTGATTCAGCGCATTCTCAAAATGCCCGACGGTTCGATCTCGATCGTCGTTCAGGGGCAGCGGCGGATGCGCGTGGTGGCATACGTGCAGGATCAGCAGGCGCTCCATGCGCAGAGCGTCGCCATTTACGAAAACACCGAAAAGACCATCGCAGTCGAAGCCATGATGCGCGCGGTGCTCTCATTATTCGAGAAGGTCGTCAAACTGTCGCGCACCCTGCCCGACGACGCCTACATCATGGCGATGAACGTCGGTGAACCGGGATGGCTGGCAGATCTGATCGTCTCGACGTTGCCGCTCGATGTACCGCGTCGCCAGGAGATTCTGGAGACGCTCGATATCGAAGAGCGGCTGCGCCGTCTGTCGATCATGCTCTCGCAGGAACTCGATGTCCTCGAACTCGAAAGTCGCATTCACACCCAGGTTCAGAAGGAAGTCGATCGGTCGCAACGCGAGTTCTTTCTGCGCGAACAGATGAAAGCCATCCAGCGCGAATTGGGGCAGACCGACCCGATCCAGCGTGAGATGGACGAACTGCGCGAGCGGATTCTGGCGGCGGCAATGCCTGAGCGCGCTCAGGCAAAAGCGCTCGAAGAACTGGAGCGCATGGAGATGATGCCGCCAGCCTCGCCTGAGTATAGTGTGTTGCGCACCTATCTCGACTGGTTGATCCATCTGCCCTGGAGCCAGCAGACCGAAGATGATACCGACCTGGTGCGCGCAGCCGCAACGCTCGAGCGCAATCACTACGGATTGCCGCGCGTCAAGGAGCGGATCCTGGAGTTCATGGCCGCGCGAATGCTGGCCGGTCCACGTCTCAAGTCGCCGATTGTCTGTTTTGTCGGGCCTCCCGGCGTGGGAAAAACCTCACTTGGTCGCTCAATCGCCGAAGCGCTCGGACGGCGCTTTGTGCGCATTTCGCTGGGGGGCGTGCACGACGAGGCGGAGATTCGCGGACACCGGCGCACCTATATCGGCGCGATGCCGGGGCGGATCGTCAAAGCGATGAAAGATGCCGGAACGATCAATCCGGTCTTTATGCTCGATGAAATCGACAAACTGGGCAGCGATTTTCGCGGCGACCCGGCTTCGGCGCTGCTCGAAGTCCTCGACCCGGAGCAAAATGTTGCATTTACCGACCATTATCTCGACCTGCCGTATGACCTGTCGCGCGTGTTGTTCATCACCACCGCCAACCTGCTCGACCCGATTCCACCGGCGCTGCGTGATCGCATGGAAGTCATTCATCTGCCGGGATACACCGAGGAAGAGAAACTGGAAATTGCACGCCGCTTTCTGGTTCCGCGTCAACTGGAAGCGAACGGTCTCGCAACCCCTGAGTACGTTACGCAGAGCGCCGTGGCGCTGACGAAAGACCCGGAGGCTTTATCGAGGATGCCAGGCACAGCGCTGCGCTTTAGCGATAGCGCTCTGCGTCAGATGATTCGGGGCTATACCTATGAAGCGGGTGTGCGTAACCTCGAACGCGAAATTGGCGCCATTTGTCGGAAAGTAGCGCGACGCCTTGCGGAAGGTCGTCATCATGCCCACATTATTCAGGCGTCTGCCCTTACCCGCTACCTGGGTCCGCCGCGCTATCTCTACGGTCTGGCGGAGCAGCACGACGAGGTCGGGGTAGCGACCGGCATGAGCTGGACGGCCAACGGCGGCGATGTGATGGCGGTTGAGGTCTCATTGATGAAGGGACGCGGCGTGCTCTCGCTGACGGGGCAACTTGGCGAAGTGATGCGCGAGTCGGCGCAGGCGGCGCTCTCGTTTGCGCGCGCCAATGCCGAAGCGCTTGGCATCAAACCCAAGCGCTTCGAGACGACCGATATTCATATCCATGTGCCGGTCGGCGCCGTTCCGAAGGATGGCCCGTCTGCCGGGATCACGATGGCGACGGCGCTGATCTCGGCGTTTACCGGGAGGCCGGTGCGCCGCGATGTAGCGATGACGGGGGAGATCACGCTGCGCGGACGAGTGTTGCCCGTCGGCGGGATCAAGGAAAAGGTGCTCGGCGCGCATCGCGCCGGTATTCTGACTATTATTCTGCCACGACGCAACGCCGTTGACCTCGAAGAAGTTCCGACGCACGTCAAGCGGCGGCTGAACTTTGTCTATGTCGATCATATGATGGATGTCATCGCCTGTGCGCTATGCGAACGCAGCAGCAACAAATGCGCACCTCCCACTCCCGCTGAAGAAGCGCCGGTCAATGGGGCGCAACCCTGATACAAGGTGACCGTCATTGGAGCGAGAAGGCTTCTCACCGGTCTACTGCCAGGGATGTGGGGCAAGGCAGTGCTGCGGGCAGTGGCCGCAGCGACGAGTGACCAAGGTGACGGTCATCTGAGATGGGCTATGAACAATGCACCGCTTAGCGGCACAACCGTACTTGATCTCTCGCGCCTGATCCCCGGTCCGTATGCGACCCTTCTGCTGGCGCACCTCGGCGCGCAGGTCATCAAGGTCGAACCGCCGGGCATGGGCGATTACCTGCGTCTGCTGCCGCCGCATGGTCCCGACGGAATGAACCCGATCTTTACGACGCTCAATCGAGGCAAACGGAGCATTGTTATCGATCTGAACGACGCAGAGGGCCAGCGTGTGCTGCGTGAACTGGCGAAACGCGCCGACGTGCTGGTGGAAAGTTTTCGTCCTGGCGTGCTGGAACGCTTTGGCGTCGGGCTGGAGTCGCTGCGCCGCAATAATCCGCGTCTGATCACCTGTTCGCTGGCGGGGTACGCCGCCGATAGCCAGCGGGCGAGTGCGCCGGGGCACGATCTGACCTATCAGGCGGTGGCCGGCGCGCTGTGTCTGACCGACGCGCCGCCAGCGCCGCCGGCGCTGCCGCTGGCTGATCTGGCAGGCGGATTATTCGCTGCGCTTGGCATTGTTGCGGCGCTGGCGGCGCGCAGCGTTAGCGGTGAGGGACGGCATGTGCCGGTCACGCTCGAAGAGAGCATTGGCGCACTGCTGGTGCTGGAACGCGCCGAGATGGGTCTGCCGTTTCGATTTGGTGACATGCTGCGCGGCAACCGCGCCGGTTATCGGCTGTACCAATGCAGCGACGGTCGTTACCTGGCGCTGGCGGCGCTCGAAGAAAAGTTCTGGAACGCCTTCTGTGACGCTGTCGGGCAGGAGGCGTGGCGTGCACATTTTGCCGAGATCGATCAGGCGCCGCTGGCTGCGGAGGTAGCCGCATTGCTGGCGAAACGTCCGGCGCAGGAGTGGGAAGCGTTGCTGCGCGCTGCCGATGTACCGTGCGCTATAGCGGCGACGCTGACGGAAGCGCGTGCTTATGCACCGCTGCCATTTGCTATCGGAGGCGCACTGCTTGAGGCGCCGGCGCCGAAACACGGCGAACACACCGCAGCAGTGCTGCGCGAATGGAAGATCGGATAGCCTCGTACCATTCAGGAGATGCGTATGCCGGCGATTGGACGGAATGACCCCTGCCCGTGCGGTAGCGGCAAGAAATACAAACACTGTCACCTGCCGATTGAAGAAGCCGCGCGCGCCGAACAACTGCGCTTGCGACGCGCCGTCGATACCCTGATGCCGAAAGTGATCGATGCCGCACGCACTGCGCCAGAAGTTGTCCCTGATGCGCTGCAACGCTTCTGGAACGGCAAATACGCTCCAGAGCAGATTGCCGAACTCGACGATCTGGAAGACCGTGGCGCCGACCGCTTCCTGACCTGGCTGGCGTTCGACTACCGCTTCGACGATGGGCGCACCCTGGTCGAGCGATTGGCGGAGGACCCTGCGTCGCTCGATCTGAGCGAATCGGAGCGCCAGTTGCTGCCGCAGTGGACCGGTGTCGGGCTGCGCGCCTTTATCGTTGACGCTGTGCGCAAAGGGCAGGACATCGAGGTGCATGACCTGTTGAGCGAGCAGTCGTATGCCATTGCCGACAGCGCAGCGTCACGCCGTCTGGCGCCGGGTGATGTGGTGGTCGGGCATCTGCTGCCAGCCGGAGAAAAGCGCGTGATCGGCGGCGCTGCGGCGCACCTGACGCCTGACACCGCCGAAAAGTTGCGCGAATTTGTCGAACTTCACCTCGAAGCCTTTCGCCGCGATCATCCCGCTGCTGGTTTCGACGACCTGCTGCGTGTAAAATCAGAGGCGCTGAACCACTTCGTGATGGAACTGCCAGTCGAAGCGCCCGACCCGTCGCTGCTGGACCAGATCATTCTACAAACGCGGGTAGCGCTCCGTCTGGCAGGCGAATCGGTCGGGCTGGGAGAGCGGAAGAAGGACGACGATGATCAGGAGAAATAAGCTCTGATGCATCGGCAGCACCCCGGCGGCACCGAACGCACATATGGTGAAAATACGTCATGGCATAACTCACGGTCCAGCATTCTGGCTGGCAGTCATCTGGCTCCTGACACTGCCGGCGTTATGGTATAGCCTTAATGCAGCAACTGAATTGCGCGTGGACGTTGGTCAGTGGGGGGACCACACCATATTGCGCGGCGTGCATGGCAGAGAGTCTAACCCATCGGAAGACTATCGCTGGACCGAAGAGCATACCACGATCATGTTCCCGAACCTCAGTGATCGGCACCGGATCTTGCAGATTCGGGCGCATGGTTGGCGACCAGAAGGCGTTCCGTCGCCATGTGTGCGTTTGCTCGCAGGGGAACGACTGTGGGGCGTATTTCAGACTGAACGCGCACTGCGCACGTACACTATTCTGTTGCCAGACGCTGCATCACGTTCGACCATCGATATGTCGCTGATCAGCGAGACATACACCCCATCCGGGGAAACCCGATCAGTTGGCATTGCAATCGACCGGATAACACTGCGTGCACTTAGTTCTCCGGGCAGCCCGGTGACAGGTCAATTCGCCGGTCAGGCGCTGTTGCTCGGACTAACCCTGGCGCTGATCGCGCTGCTGACGCTGCCCGGCGCGGTCCCGGCGGTTGTCGGGCTACTGGCGTCAACGACGCTGGTTCTCCTGAACGTCACTGAACCGTTATGGGTAGGGCTGGGATTAATCCACTGGCTGACCGTCGCTGCGCTACTGGCGGGCGCCACATGGTTGGTTGCGCCGCGTCTGGTGCGAGCATTGCAGCCGACAACCGACACTGATCCTTCATCGCACCCATCACCGGCGACCTGGATCACCCAGGCGCAGGCGCGGATCGCGTGGGCGCTGCTCGTAGCCGCGCTGCTTGTGCGACTGGCAGGCGCCGTTCATCCGCTCTTCGACGCGCGCGATATCCATGTCCATACCCGATGGTTGAGAACCGTCGCTGGCGGGCAGTTGTTTTTCTATTCGACCCCTGCCGAGTTTCAGAACCGGCAAACCTTCAACCCGCCCGCGGCCTACATCGTCCTGTTGCCGCTACATCTGGCGCTTAACGATATGCGCCTGACGGTGCAGGCTGGCGTGGCGGCGCTGGATGCGCTGATCGCCCTGTTACTGCTCCTGATTGCGCGTGAACTCGGTCTCTCGGCGCGAGCCGGGCTGTTTGCAATGGCGCTGCATGTCACCCTGCCAATTTCGATGACCATGATGTGGTGGGGATTTGCCGCCAATGCCATCGCACAGGTGTGGTGGGCGTTGCTTCTCTGGTTGCTGCTGCGCCTGACACGCGCACCAGACCGGTCGCTCTTTGCGCTCTTCACGATTGTTGCGATCCTGTGTCTGACCACCCACATCGGCGCACTGGTGACACTCACGGCTTTCCTGGGACTGATCACGCTGATCGGATGGCGCGTCCTGCCCGATCATGGATGGCGCGCCATGGTTGCCGGGCTGTTGCTTGCGGGAACAGGCGCTGTGCTCATGTACTTTATGCCGGCTGCCGCGCCGCTGGCGAACGCTCCACGCAGCCCGACCACACTTGATCCGGTTGCATCGTTTACCGAAGGGCTGGCGTTGTGGCCAGAGCGCGTTGATCTGGTGCAACGTGGACTGATGCTGGGGTTTCTGCCACCAGTGCTGGCACTGGCAGCGATCGGGCTGCCGTTGCTGTTCATGGCGCGCCGGCGCCATCCGCTTCAACGCACGATTGTGCTATCCATGACGGCGGTATGCGTCGCCTTTTTCCTCTCGTATGTCTTTCTTCAATTGCTGACACGTTACATCTATTTTGCAACGCCGCTTGTCTGCCTGGCGGCGGGCGCTGCGCTGGCGCAGCTGGCAGTGCGCCCCGGCGGACGCTGGGTGGCGTATAGTCTGACGCTGTTCGTGGTCTGGAGCGGTGTTCTTCTCTGGTTTGGCGGCGTGTTGCTGCGGATCAAGCCGTCGCTGGTTCCATTGACGCAGTGACAGAGCGGCAGAAGGGGCGGGTCTGCGACCCGCCCGTACCATGCCCGCCCGAGGCGGGTGGGGCGTCGCGGAGGGGCGGGTCTGCGACCCGCCCGTACGGTTCCGGGTAAGACGCACCATTCCCCACGTGCGTTCCATGTGCGAAACGCCGGATCGTATGCACCGCACTGCGCTGTGCTCTCCTAGTCCTTGACGTTATGCTAGTATGATAGCATACTAGCACCACTACAACAGAACGATTCCCTTCCTCTGGCTTTCATCTTGGGAGAAGGTGCAATGAGCGACGAAAAGAAGCAACAGTTCAATGTCTACCTGCCGCCATCGCTGATCCGCGCTGTCAAGCATGCGGCAATTGATCGCGGCGTTTCGCTTTCGAGCCTGGTGGAAACGGCGCTGCGCGCTGCGCTCGGAGAAGCGCTCGCCACGTTGCAGGCGCCCGCTCGCCCCTCTGCCATCCCCATCGTGCCGATGCCGATCCTGTACACACATTTCTTTGACGACTCGGTTGATTTTTATCAGCGTCTCGGCTTTCAGTTAACAGTGCGTGATCGAGTGTACAAATGGGCAGAGTTGCGCATGGGCGATATGCTGCTGGGCATTCACGAAGCGCCCGCTTCCGATGCAGCCGACATGCACGATGCTGATGGCGATTCGGCGCAATCCGCCCATCGTACAGACACAGACCGCCAGAAGGCGGTGCAACTCCCGCCGATCAGGTTGTCGTTCGACTGTCGGGATGTATTGGAGAACGTGCTTCTGTATCTGGTTGATCGCCGCATTTATCTGCTGGGGGCGCCAATTATCGATGAAGCGTATGGTCGATCGTACAGCATCCGCGATCCCGATGGACGCGAGATCGAGCTGGTTGAGCGGGATCGCAATCTGTATAGCTGACATGCATCAGGAGGGCGGCAAACGCTTCAACAGGCGCAGCGGCGCAGGACATAACCCATATCTGGAGCATCCAGGCTTGCTCCACAAGCGCCGCCAGCGCTTCGACAGGCGCAGCGGCGCAGGACATAACCCATACATCCCCCGCGCCGCTTTTCCTTGCTATCCGATTGCCCTTCGACAGGTGCAGCGGCGCAAGACGCAACCCGCACCTCTGACAGAAACATAAGGAGAGCAGTGCCATCATGATGATCCATCGTCGCCTGCTGGCGCTGACCACTGGCGTGCACGGCTGGCTTGCATCGCTGATCATCCCTGGGCTATTGATCACGGCGACATTCGTCGGACAGGGGGCGCTGACAGTGCACATAATCGGTCTGATTTTCGCAGGCGAATCGTGGCAGGCAACGGCGCTGCCGATGCTTGCGATCCTGGCGCCGGTCATCATTCGCACAGCGCTTCGGTGGTTCGAGGGCATCGGCGCCAAAATGATGGCAGCAGCGATCAAAGAACGATTGCGCACCCGCCTGTATGCCCAAGCCCGCAGGCTAATAGAGCGAACAACCAGATGTCGCACAATCATTGCCCGTGGCGACCGTTTTGCGGCTGAGGTTGGCTGAGGTTGGCTGAGCCTGTCGTAACCCACCTCAGTCGCTCCACATCCTTGATTGTCTAGATTTTGGTTGATCGCTCTATAAGAGCGCACAGGCTAAGAGGTAGAGATGCGCCAGAACAGTCTACGCCTGCAAGACTTTACGGATTTTATAGAGTGGACTGCACGCGCAGTCTTTGGATAGAGATGCGCCAAAACAGTCTACGCCTGCAAGACTCACCTTTTTTCCGTGCAGGAGACTGGTTGACCACGATAATGTTTCTATGCTCCATGTGCATATATAATCTCTTGTGAGACAGGCGACGCCGGAAGACGCTGTGCGTCTGATGAGCACGGGAGGACATAGAAACGCAATGACCACCTTCTATATCATCCGGCATGGTCAGACCGATTGGAACCTGGAGGGACGGTGGCAGGGCAAAGCCGATATTCCGCTCAACGATACCGGGCGGACACAGGCGCAGCGTCTTGCGGGGCATTTGCAGCGGCGGCGCATCCGTTTCGATGCGATCTACAGCAGCGACCTGCTGCGAGCATGGGAAACGGCGACGCTGATTGCCGAACGACTCGACGTTATTCCTACACCGCTGCCTGCACTGCGTGAGATCGATGTCGGTGCATGGAGCGGACTGACCCGCGATGAGGTTATGTCTCAGTTTCACGATCTGTGGGAACGGCTGCACTCGGGTGAGGATGTGCCGCGTGGCGGCAGCGGTGAAACCTTCGGGCAGCTGTATGATCGGGTCATTGGCGCTGTGGAACGGTTAATGGGCGAACGACCAGGACAGACCATCGCGCTGGTGACGCACGGCGGTCCGGTGCGCGCGTTGCTGCTCCACGCCGCGCGCGATAAGATCGGCGTCTTGCCGCGTCCGCTGCACATCAGCAATACGTCGCTGTCGGTCATTGCGTGCCTGGCGAACGACTGGCGCATTCTTGCGGTCAATGATACGTCGCATCTCGACAATGCGATTGAGGCGCCTGATATGATGGAAACGCAGGTGGACGATGCCGAACGGGAGTGAGGTTCGGGGTTAGGGGTTGTGATACTAACGTGCGGTCAGTCAGACACGATGTTCGCGCGTTCGTTGGGCAAGGCGCAACGATCAATGCACACTGGCAGGCGTGTCGTGGACCGCAACCGCAGTCCGCCCGGCGGCTAGAGCCTGTTATGTACTTTCGAGCATAACGGTAATGAACCGCTTTAGCATGAGCATCGCAAAGGCCAGAACATGCAATCCCGCCAAGGTCTCCGGCAACCGCTCATCATCGCGCGCCAGCCGGCGAAAGCGCGCTATCCAGGCGAAGCCTCGCTCAACGACCCGGCGGCGCGGCAGCGGCACGAAGCCGCGTTTGGCTTCCGACCGTTTGACGACC
>CALGYB010000153.1 GCA_937935075.1 uncultured Roseiflexus sp.
CGCCGTCTATCAGCAAACCCAGCGCTGGCTGAAGGCCGGGGTCTTTGCGACGCTCGTCCATGATCTGCGCGTGCCCCCCCTGCCCCCCCGCAGGGGGGAAAGGGGGGGCGCGCGCCTGCGCCGCGCGCGGTGATCGTTGACGCGCGCACGATGCAATCGCCCCCCTGCCCCCCCTTTCCCCCCCTGCGGGGGGGGCGCAGCGCGTGCCGGCGATGACGGGCATCAACGTCCCCCCTTTCCCCTCCCCGCATGCGGGGGGGAAAGGGGGGGCGGCAAGGTCCACGTGGCTGAAGCGGTTCATTACCGTTATGCTCGAAAGTACATAACAGGCTCTAGCCACGCGCCAAGAGCGCGATCAACCAGATGTTGCACAATAATGCCTGTGTTGACCGTCTTGCGGCAGACATTGGCTTCGACAGGCTCAGCCAACGTCTGCCGCTCCGCGTCCTTGTATTGTCCAGGTTTTGGTTGATCGCTCTATCAATGCGCAGTCATTTGTCCCCTACTGCCGGTGCGCGCCGCAGGACACCGGGCCGCTGCTGGCTAAAACTTTCGCTAATAATGCGCGGTCATTGGGACAACAATGGTTTTTGACAAAAGAATCCGGTATCGCTTGGTGAAACCCGCGCAGGCAGGCTCGGCAATCGTAGCCCGCAGCTTCAGCCGCCGGGTGGATGAGCGGGTGCTGATGCCAATACGTAGTCTGCGACCACGACATGCCTGCCGGCGCGCGTTGACCGCTGCGCCTCGCCCAACGAACGCGCGAATATCTTGTCTGACTGAACGCCACTTGGTAAGATGACACAAAGACGCACGGCGTCCGCCTGCGAAACTCCGTCGTTGCCATCCCGGCATCTTTCTTTGACAGAGAGCGCCTTCTCAACCGCTCCCGGCGCTTCACGCAGCCTGGACTCCCTCCAGATGATCTTCAACCTGACTGCGCAGCGCATACAGTCGCGCCAAGTCATCGTCGTCCGGCTGCCAGTAGCCGCGGTTGTGCGCTTCCAGGAGGCGATCAATGACCTCCAACAGGGCGTAGGGATTGTTCTGCTCGATCCGTTTGCGCAACGCTTCGTCGGCGATCAAGCAGCGATTCGCAGCATCGAAAAGCGCCGGATCGACCGCCTCGGTCGTTGCTGCCAGACCCACCATATGCTCCAGGCGTTTCGCAATCTGCTGCGCACCGTGGTAATCGTGCGCCAGCATCACCTCCAGCCAGCGCGGATTCAGCAGGCGGGTGCGCAATCCGCGCTGCACGGCGCGCTGCAACGGCTCGACGCGGACGCGCCCCTCGGTCGTGTCGGTGACCATGAGGTGCGCCTGACGACCGGTTGCCGTCCTGACGCTGCACGCCAACCCGCCATAGAACTCGTAGTAGTGGTCGAGGTCGGTCATTTCGTAGTCGCGCGAACTGCGCACCTGGCTGATCAATTCAACCTGACGGAGTTGCGCGGTGAGAAGGTCAGGCTTCGCCTCGCCATACCGTCGGCGCGTGTACACGTAGCGCAGACTGTCGATATAGCAGGCAGCCAGTTCCGCCGGACTTTGCCATGCCTGGCTTTTGATCAGTTGATCAACGCCTGCGCCATAGAGCGTGGTTTGCGGACCGAATAACCGCGCGGTCGCCAGATCGTCGGCGTCATCGTGGCTCAACCCCTGCGCCCGCAGTTCGTCGTAGAGGTGGCGGGTATGCACGCGCACCGGATTGTGCGCATCATCTTCGTTCTGGGCGGCGACCAGCGCAACCGCTTCGTGCAGCATTTCGATCAGGTTCGGGAACATATCGCGGAAGAAGCCGCACATCTGCATGGTAACGTCCACACGGGGGCGTTTCAGTTCGGCGAGCGGCGCAACCTCAAGCCGCGTCTCCCACATTCCCCGGCGCACGAGCCGCACCCCCAGGTACGCCAGGATTTGTCCGACCGTCTCGCCCTGCGTTTTTGCGGTCTCCAGTCCCCAGAGGATCACCGCCGTGCGACGCGGGTATGCACCGTGAGTCTGCCGGTAGTGATCCAGCGTCGCCTCGGCAATCGCAGCGCCGCGTTCCAGCGCCGCCGCCGTCGGCACGCGACGCGGATCGAACTGCACCAGGTTGCGCCCGGTCGGCAGAATATCCGGCGAGCGGAAGAGGTCACCACCCACTCCGGCGGGCAGGTAGCCGCCGGACAGCGCATGCATCAGTCCTCCCAATTCATCACACTGGCGCAATCCGTCCCAGATGGCGCAGGCGGCGGCATGCACCGCCTGCCACGCCGGATCACGGTGAGCCAGCGATCGCCCTTCGAGCACATGCGCCTGCACCCAGGCGCGCGCCATTGCTTCCAGACGCGCCAACACGTCGGCGTGGCGTTCCGGCGCCTCCTGGATCGTCGCCCACGGCAGGCGAAGATCACGGCAGAGCAACTCGAACAGCGAAGGACGCTCTCCATCGGCGGTGCGCAACGTCTGAACCAGAAACTCACGCGCTTCTTCGTCGGTGTAGCCCTGACCGAAACAGTGCATGCGTCCCGGTATCAGGCTGCCTTCGTACTCGTAGAGGGTCCGTTCGAGCGCCTCGATGCCTTCCCATGTCCAACCCAGCCGCTGCACGCGCTCGATGATGGCGTTCAAAATCGACGCCTGCTGGTCGGGGTTGAGACTCCCCGCCTGTGCATAGTCATTCAGCAGCGCGCGCACCTCTGCCAGATCGCCGTAGAGTTCGCTGCGCACGAACGGCGGCGGTAGATGACTGATAATTGTCGCGTGGACGCGGCGCTTCGCAATCATCGCCTCGGTCGGGTTGCCGCTGTAGTAGATGTAGAGATGTGGCATGTTACCGATCAGGTAATCGGGGAAGCACGCGCCGGAAACGGCTTTTTCCTTGCCGGGCAGAAATTCGAGCGTGCCGTGCGTACCGACGTGGATGACCACATCGGCGCGAAACACCTCTTCGAGCCAGCGGTAGAACGCAACATACTGATGATGCGGCGGCAGGCGCGTGTCGTGGTACTGCTGAATACGCTGCTCACCCGCGCCACGCGCCGGTTGCACGCCGAGAAACACGTTGCCATTGCACACGCCCGGTATCCGTACCCCGTCCCTGACACGCATGATCTGCCCCGGCGCTTCCCCCCAGAATGACCGGATCGATTCCCACTGCGGGCAAGTGCGCGTCAGTGCATCATATGTCGCCAGTTGAACGATGATGTCGTGATTGGGTTGTTCCGGCTGTTTCCACTGTGGCGCGTTGACCTGTGCATCGCTAATGAAGCGTTCTTTCAATTCGGCGGCGCTCCATGGTGTTACGGTATATCCTTCGTCCGCCAGCCGTTGAAGCATCGCCGCGAGCGAGGCGAAACTGTCGAGAAACGCGCCACAGCCAACGTTCCCCTCTCCCGGCGGGTAATCATAGGTGATAATGGCAACGCGCTTCTCAGCGTTCGGCTTGCTGCGCAACGCCATCCAGCGCTGCGCCCGCCCGATAAGGCGCGCAACGCGCTCGTCGATCAGGGTCAATTCCTCGAACCCCTGGTCATTCGACTGCATGGCGCCGATGGGATACGTTTCGATACATCCGTCGAGTTCTGGCAGGAAGATCGAAATCAGAAACTCGCCCACCTGCGCCCCCTGATCATCCGTCCGCCACTCCGCTATGGTGCGTTTCGTCAGCGTGAAGGGGTGCAACGCCGGAACATCGAGCGCGCGGAGCAGCGCCAGTGCGCCTTCCGGCTCCCCGCTCATCGGTCCCTGCCCCAAACGAAAGGCGAGCAGATTGATGATCAGGTCAACCTGTGGTCGTCCATCCGGCGCCAGGATCGTCCGCAGACGCTCCAGGTCGTCCCCGACGGCGCGCGACAGCGCGATGGGAACTACATTGCAGACCGCCCGCAGTCGCTCGATCAATTGTCCTGCGACCGGAAAGAGATCGACGGGATACGTCGTGTTTCTTAACAGGAGTGCGACCGTTGGGCGATGAGGGTCAGGCGGAAACGTGGCGCGATACTGCCGCAGATCGGCGTAGACCCGGCGCGTCGCCGGATCGTAGATGGCGGTCTTTTCAAGGGTATGGGGCGGTTCCGGTTTCGGCAGATCGCCAAACCCCAGATACTCGCGCGCTAGCAGGCGCATCATGTGCTCACAATTCTCCGGGTTGGCAAACTGCCAGTATTTGACCAGCCAGAGATAATTGCGCATATCACGCAATTTTCCCACTGGCAGGATTGAGCCGACCTTTTCCATCATCGACGTCATGCGCTGGATCGCGTCCAGCGACGGCGGCTCGCCTGACTCGCGCTCCTTCGCCATGCCGGCCATCGAGAACCCGCCTAACCGCGTCAGGGCGCGGGTAGCCATGCTGTCGCCGTTCAGAACGACGATATGACCGGAAAAGTCGGCAATCCGTTCGGTCAGTGCACTGCTCAGATCCCTGGGAGCGCCCATCAGATCGAGCAGGAGAATGTCGGCGCCGTGGATCGACTCCAGGATTGGCGACCAGTCCGTGGGACTCAGCGTATCGCGCCCGATATAGTGCAATCGCAGGCACAAACGCTCCCGCCACGGCGATTGCCGACCGAGCGCCTGCATCTGATTCAAACCGACAGTGCTGACAGAGATAATCGTTATGGTACGCATATGGTACTCGCATTACGACGTGGATACGCGCGCAAAAAATAGTCCTGCGCCACCGACGAGTCGCCATCGCGATGAATCGTTCCGTTCATCATCCAGACGACCCGATCACCGAAGGCATTGGCGCAGCGCCAGTCGTGCGTGACGACGACCAGCGTCAATCCCCACTGCTGTCGCAGGGCGCCGAGCGCCGCCAGCATACGCTCGACGCCGCCAGTATCCTGACCAACCGACGGCTCATCGAGCAGCAGCACATCAGGGCGCATTGCCGTCATCGCTGCCAGCGCCACCAGCCGCTTCTGACCGGTGCTCAACGCATGCGGGTGACGGTCGGCGAGCGGTGTCAACCCGAAGAGCGCCATGACCTCTTCCGCAATTGCGGAACTGGCTGCCTGAACCGCAATCTCGGCGCGCACACTGTCCATGAACAACTGACTGTTCGGATTCTGGAACACATAGCCGATACCGTGCAGCAGCGGCTGACGGCGATTCAGTCCATAGCGCAATCGCCCTTGCTGTGGCTTGAGCAACCCCGCGATAACGCGCAGCAGAGTTGTCTTGCCGCACCCGTTTTCACCGAGCACAACCATCTGTTCACCACGATGCACCGCCAGCGTCAGATCGCGCACGACCGGCTCGCCGCCGTAGCCGGCGCTCACGGCGTCCAGTTCAACCATCACGTCCGACCTCTGCTGGAACGGAGCGGCGGCAGGGGGCATACGGCGGATCAGTCGCTCGACGTGAACCAGCGCCTCGTCGCGCGGCAAGTCGAGCGTCACGCGCCCCTCCTCGATCCAGAGCAGGCGCGTGGCATACGACAGCACAACATCGAGACGATGTTCAGCGACAATCACCAGCGCGCCTTGCGATGCCAGGTCGCGCAACGTATCGAGCAGACGGGCAGCGCCGACCGCATCGAGATTGGCGAGCGGCTCATCGAGCAACAGCACGCGCGGACCCATTGCCAGCGTCGCAGCGGCAATCAGGCGCTGCTGACCACCACCGGAAAGAGTCGCCGTCGGCTGTGCGGGATCGAGATGAAGCAGCGCGCACGTGCGGTCAATTCGATGCTGAATATCTTCGGGCGCCAGACCCAGGTTCTCGCATCCGAACGCGACCTCATCGTCCACGCGCAGCGTCACGATCTGTCCCTCGGCATCCTGCGCAACCGTCCCGATCAACCGGGCGATCTGCGCAACCGGCAGCCCGATCAGCGGCGTTCCATCGAGCGTGATCCGCCCGTGCAACTCGCCGGCAAGCGCGGCGCTGCCGTTGATACAGTTCAGCAGCGTCGATTTGCCGACCCCACTGATGCCAGCAAGCACAACGAACTCACCGCCGCGCAGATCGAGGCTCAGACCCCGCAACGTCCACTCGCTCGCGGTTGCATAGCGAAAGCGGAGATCGGAAATGGTCAGATGAAGAGCCATTGGACACTCGCAACTCCGACAACCAGGATCATCAGCAGGACTGCCACACCGTAATCGCGCCTGTGGAGCGCAACCGGTCGATAGACCGTTGCGCGCGGGTCGCCAGTGAACGCGCGTGTCTCCAGCGCCAGCGCCAGACTCTCGGCGAGGGTCAGCACCCGAATCAGGAGCGGCACAACCAGCGCACGGTAGAGGATGCGCAGCGGCGTGCGGCGCAGTGACAATCCACGCACCTGCATGGCATCACGAATACGCATCACCTCGCCGATCAGCGTCGGTATCGAACGCACGGTAATCAGCAACCCGATCGCCACGAATGACGGCGCGCCCGCCTGCCGCAGCGCGCGCGCCAGTTGCGTCGGATCGATGGTCCAGGCGAGCGCCGTTGTCAGCCCGAGCAGACCGATCCTGCCGAAGGTCATCAGACCGCCGGACACGCTGCCGCCGAAGAGCGCCGCCAGCGCGCCGATCAGCGCCGCCAGCGGAACAACGACCAGCGCGGCGCGGGCAAGCAGGGCGCCATAGCCGACGATGACGAACAGCAACGCCAGCCCCGCCACGAACGACAGCAGCGTCGTCACGTCACGCAGCAACAACCCGAACGTCAGCGCGACTACGGCGCAGGCGAGGCTGAGAAGCGGATGCAGTGGTCGCGCTACCGACCGCAAGAACAATCGCTGGATCATCCGTCACCCTCTTACGCGCGTAGCACACCCGCCACCCGCAGTTCCTGACCCAGCCGCAACCCTATCCAGGCGCCGGCAAAACTCAGCAGCGTCGTGCCGCCCAGAACCGGCACAAACACCCAGGGATTCGCCAGGAACTGCGCAATCATCGGACCGCCGATCACCGCGCTGATCCCCAGACTAGCCAGCACGGTCAGCGGCATGTACAAGCCAGATGCCAGCAACACCGCATTGGTGCGCTGATAGGAGCGGAACAGTGCTAGCGCGATCACTTCCGCCAGCACGCCGGCAGTAACATTGGTTGCGAACATGACCCACGACATCATCAGCAGCACCAACCCGACGAAGAACACCACAATGACGAGCGTACCCGGCTGACGAACCTTGAGCAGCGCCACTGCCAGCAGCAGACCGTAGAAGAGCGACGGCGCAAGTGAGCGAATGCCGGGGATGGGCAGCGCAATCACCAACGGAACCACCAGGAAACTCACTGCCAGCAGACATGCGGCGACGACTGCGAGCAGAACGACATCACGGAGCGTCAATCGAGCGAACATGATGATCCTCCTTCTGGTATTACACTGTGTTTCCAACGTGCCACACCACCGCGCCGACCGCCTGCGGGTAAGCGTAGCGCCAGCCATCATCGCACCGTTGCAGGAACGGCAGCAACCCCTCCTCCAGCGTATCAAGCGCATCAGGCGACGCTTCCGGTGCGAGTATTTTCGCAATATCGCGTCGTGTTGCGCCGACGAACGCACGGACTTCACGAACGATCCGCACCTCAGCCGCCAACCCCATCTGCCAGAGTGTTCCGGCAAACAGCAGATGGTTCGGATGCAGCGACTCGGTCCAGGTCCCGCAGATCGCCTCGATCAACGGGCGATGCGGCGGGCTGCCGCCGACGCCGCTCACGATGACCAGCACCCGGCGTGTGGCGGCAACCATCTTTTCCAGCGCCGCTCGCAGATCGATCAGGCGATAGAGCGACCAGGCGGCAAGCACGACGTCGTGGGGAACAACAGTTGCATCCTGCCAGTCAACTTCGAGAAAGGTCACATTCGTAATGCTGCGGGCATGCGCTTTGCGCCTGAGCACAGCGAGCATCGCCGCCGACTGATCCAGCGCTGTGACGTGACGCACCTGCTCCGCCAGCGGCAGAGTGAAGCGCCCGGTTCCGGCGCCGATGTCGAGCAAAGTATCATTGGGATGCACCAGGTCGCTGATGAGCGCCAGCGTCTGCGCAATAGAGGACATATCACCGGCGCGCTCATCATAGCGTTCGGCGTACTGCTGCCAGAACGCGCGGTCTGCAGCGGGATCGAGCCGCGCATCACGTCGCTGCTGCATACCGGCAGCCCACGCAGCGGCAAAATCGAAGAGTTCAGCGGGCATACGCATCCCCTCCAAGGCAAGAAGCGAGAACAACAGCCATCCAGGCTTCGGGCAGACCAGGCACACAAAGCATTACCATGCGCCACCAACGCCGTGCCGCCCGATCATCAACTGCTCGCCGGTTGCAAGGGAATGCGGTCGCTTCTACGTAATGCGGAGAATGCGGATACAGACAAGGTTCTCCTCCTTAGCTCGAGAAGGGTCGAACACGAAGCATCGCGGCAGGCGTCCTGGCTTCCGGCGAAACCGCCGGTTACAGTTGCGGCACAGCGCTGGACTTGCACCAGCTTCCACCTTTACGCCCTGGCATCCGGGCCTTACGGGTCACCGCGATGTTTGAGAAGATTATCACTATGAGCAGCAGTATACACGCTGATCGAACATCTGACAAGAGCACGTGGTATTCTTCTGGTTGAGAATCATTAACGAACGACGTATGCCAGCGCATGCGCCGATGACCGTCCCCCCCACCGGCGATGCACCGGCGGGCATACGCTGCGGGCCGCCCCAGGGAACCCGGGAGGCGGGCGATTCATGCGGGTGACGGTCATCTGAGAGGGCAGGAAACCCGGCAGGCGCCGATGACCATCACCCCCCACCAGCGATGCACCCGCAGGCATCCATCGCGGGCCGCCCCAGGGAACCCGGGAGGCGGGCGCTGCGGCGCGCAGCCCTGGCAGCACCGGGGAACGCAGCAGGCATTCCCCTCTCCCCTCGTGGGAGCGGGGGCGGCAGAGGCAGAGATCACCCCTTCACCCCCCACCCCCACCCCCTCCCCCACATGGGGGGAGGGGAGCAATGGTCCCCCTCTCCCCTTGTGGGAGAGGGGGGCGGG
>CALGYB010000154.1 GCA_937935075.1 uncultured Roseiflexus sp.
GCGCTTCGGTTTTCTTCCCCTTCGTGCGCTTCGTGTCCTTGGTGGTGAAGCCTTCCATGACTTCACCGCAACAAGCAACCACGAAGGGCGCGAAGGGACACAAAGGGAATACGCTTCATTTTTAACCACGAAGGGCACAAAGGGACACAAAGGACATGCGCTTGATGGTTCTTCCCCTTCGTGCGCTTCGTGTCCTTGGTGGTGAAGCCTTCCATGACTTCACCGCAACAAGCAACCACGAAGGGCACGAAGGGACACAAAGGGAATGCGCTTCAGTTTTCTTCTCCTTCGTGCGTTTCGTGTTCTTTGTGGTTAAGCCTTTTTGCAGTGGACTCATGACCTGCAATATCGGTGTGCCAGCGTAGTACTAGCAGACCTGTCGAACAACGACTGCGCCCTGGACGACATGGTTCGGAGTTAACGCCGAGACGCGAAGCGTTTTTGGATAGAGGTTGAAATTTGAAACGTCATCGGTTGGGACGGTCGCCCGATCGTCAATGTCGCCTTCCCTCGTAGAAGGCGTGGATTGAAACTACACGCTGATCGACCGGGTCGGCCGTCACTGGCGTCGCCTTCCCCCCGGAAGGCGTGGATTGAAACACAACGCTCAATCTGTCATTGACAGGTCAAGCGGATCGCCTTCCCCCCGGAAGGCGTGGATTGAAACCGGAAGGCGTGGAGTGGAAGAAAGATACAAACACAACGCTATGATTGTCACGGTGCGCAGAAGTAAGGGAACCTCCGCCTGCTGAGAGCGCAGCGTCTCGTATTATGACGCCTGTCCGGATGCAATTTGCCCGTCCACCCAGGCAAGAACCAGAGTAGCCTGGGGCCACGGCTTGATACGCCTCTTCGGCGGTCACCGGCTCCCACTCGCCGGAATAACGGGTTTGCACGGCATATTCGGATAGGGTGAAAGCACTGTCAACGCTATCAGGAATACATATGCCGCGTACTTTCAGCCGATCGAGTAAAACATCGATCGCATGCGTCCTGGGAGGATCATCGCCTGCTTGCAGAAGGAACGCTTTCAGCGCCTTCTCTGCGCACTGCTGTGCGTGGAAACAGGCGTCTTCGGGTAAAACGCTGCGCGCCTCGAGAGCAATCCTGGCTAATTCCAGGTCGGAGCGCGCGCGGCGCAGCCATGCCTGCACGACATTACCCGGTGCGTTCATACAGCACCTTCCCTTCTTGCAGCGCAGTACGATAGATCAATCCCGGCGTCCGACCAAGTCGTTGCACCTGCTCGGAGGTGGCGACCACAATATCGACAGGGACCAGCAAACCGAGTAGAGCGCGTCGTATTCGCCAGCTATCCTGTCGCGGATGGTCGGAATGCGCGAGAACGACAAGCAAATCCAGGTCGCTGTCAGGATCAGCGGCGTTCTGTGCATGCGAACCGAACAGAACGATTTTGACAGGATTGCTGACCTGAACAATCCGTCGAACGATTTTCGGTATGTGATCAACAGGTTTCATCTTCCGGCGAGGATAGAGCGGTTATCGTCGTCTGACCTTGATTGTAGCACATCGCCCGGAGCGTCACTATGATCCGTGAATACACCCCCAACGAACTCCTGCTGCTGTCGGGCATTCAGCACTTCCTGTGTTGCCGCAGGCAGGGGGCGCTGGTTCGTGTCGGGATGCAGTAGCGAGAGCATCGCTTCGTATATCCTCGGCCTTTCAGGCGTCTGTGATGTCGTGGAGTTCACCGGCGCCGCTGATGAACAACGACGGCGACATTACCGGGTCGCCGTCCGTCGGACAAGGGAGGGTTGCAATGGGGTCGGAGCGAATGATGATGCGCCCCCGACGGGTCGTCGTCCGTCGGGCAGGGGAGGGTTGCGACGAGGGCGCTGCGACCGGCTCAGCGCGCAGCGGTCGCCGTCCCGCAGATAGGCGTGTTCAACGAGGCTCCAGCCTTACCCCTGCGCCTCGCCGGCAAGCGCCGCGAGTTCGCGCGCCGAGGGCGCGGCTTCACGGCGGAAACGCACGGTGCTGATCTGCGGCAGCAGTGTTAGCGATGCCGCCATTGCAGCCGCCTGGAGCAGAAAGACGATGATATATCCCGGCATCCGGTCATCGAACAGGTCTGTCAGAATGTCGCGGGTCACGCCGCTCAGCACGGTTCCCAGCAGGCGCGCCATGGAGTTGGCGACTCCCCAGGCGCCCACAAAGGCGCCGATCTGACCTGGCACGGTCATATCGAGCATGAGCGCCAGGTTCGCGGCGGTTGAAACGCCGCTGCCGAATCCGAAGACGATCAGACTCGGCGTGAAGATGACCGGCATGCCCAGGATGCCGCTCAGGGCGATCAGCACCAGTCCAAGCGCGACCAGCGCCCCGCCGATGGCGGCAGCGAATGGTTTTCCGCGCCGCCGCGCCAGCGGGCTGGTGGTCAAGAGACCGACGAGTAACGCTGCACCCCAGATCGATGTGTAGCGCGTCGTGACTTCGACCGGTACGCCGAACACATCGGCGGCAAACGGCTCGAGCAGCACGTCCTGCCCCAGAATTGCCACCAGCAGCAGCACCAGATACACAAAGAACAGGCGCGCCTGCGGCGTTCCGGCGACTGTGGCAATCATCTGTGCAAAACTGCGCCGCTCAGAGGTCGCCGGTTCAACATCACGCGCTTCGAGGCCCCAGAGCGCGGCGATGCCGATCAGCAGTGCAACGCCGCAAACGCCGTAAAACGCCGTAAACAGCGCTGCTGGCGTATAGTCGCGCAGCATGCGCGAGAGGCTCACGCCGGCAATGATTACCCCCACGATCAGCATGAACCACATGACGCCGACGGTGCGGGCGCGGTACTCTTCGCCGGAAAGATCCGTCGCCAGCGAGAGGTATGATACCGTCGCAAAATTGAACCCCATGCCCCAGGCGCCGAATGCCAGCAACCCCAAGGGCAACCCGCTCCAGAAGTTCTCTGCCATTGCAAATGCCGCTGTCGGTGAGAGCGCCGACCCGCCCGCGCACAACAGCAGTCCGATGACGGTATAGGGTGTGCGTCGAAATCCGAGCAATGGATGCCGATCAGAGAATGACCCGATCCAGATCTGGACCGGCGAAAAGGCGTAGGGGAGCGCGATCAACAGCGCAACCAGCGAGGCGGGCAGCCGCAACTCGCTGATCATGATTCGGTTGAGCGTGCTCTCGATAGGCACTGCGGTCAGTGCAACGGCGACATTGATCAAGCCAAGGCGAAAAATGGTCGTCCAGCGCATGGCACATCCCGGTACGATTATGCAAACGTCGATTGCGATCTGGCAATTAACTTGTTACAACCCCGATCATGGCATTTGTATCTTCTGCATGCTATTATACCTGTGAATAATAGCACAGAACAGGCGGCATTATCTCCTCGCCGCCTCCCGGCTACTGGATTGGAGTGACACACCCACACTCCCGACGCAAGTACAGGTGAACGTATGGATCCTCGCAACTCTCAGGGCAATGAGCCAAGCGAAACGCCAATCTATCTGTCCATTGTCGGTCTGACGGCGTTGCTGTGTTTCGCTTTTATGATGACGGGCAGTTTCTGGATGACGACCGTCGTTTTGATACTTGGATGTCTCCATCTGGCGCGGCATTTTCCTGTGGCTGATGAGATTGTCCAGAACGACATTGCGCTACGCTGGTTGCGCCGCATGACGCCACTGATTATTTTTGGCATCTTTGTCTTCCAGGTGATGGTGCAACGATCAGTGTGGTAGCGCTTCGATCAGGCATTGATGCGGCGGCGGTCCCTTACCGGATGCTCCCTGCCTTGCGTTCGAGCGCCAGTTGCATGCTGCGCACCCGGTCCGCCAGTTTTTCAGAACTGAGACGTTCGCGCAGACGGTCGACGAGTAATGGGAAGGCGAAAGGCGTCGGTTGTGGCACGTTCACAACGATGATCCGCCCTGCGGCAATGCGCGCCAGCGCCGCCGCCAGTCGGCTCTGCTCCAACTGGCGCTCCAACACCTCGCGCCGCGCCTGTTCCAGCAAGCGGTTCTCCGGGTCGTACTGTGCGAAGACATCATACATCAGGCTGCTCGATGCCTGAATCTGGCGCGCGCTCTTTTCGCCCGGGTATCCTTCGTAAACCAGACCGGCAATCCGCGCAATTTCACGAAACTGGCGCTTCGCCATCTCGGTGGCGTTCAGACTGGCAAGGATGTCGTCTGCCAGGCGCTCGCCGCTGAAGAGTGGCGCATCTGCGCCTGCAAGCGACCATTGCCGCGCCCCGTGCGTGGTGTCGAACGCTATGCCAAGCGCTTCGTCGAGCGGCGCCGGTTCTGGCGCCAGCAACTCGAAGCCGTAGTCGTTCATCGCCATGGTAAAGGAGATTGGGCGCAGACGACTCAAACGGAATGCAATGAGCGCCGCCATTCCTTCGTGCACCAGCCGCCCCTCGAAGGGGTAGAAAAACAGGTGGTGACCGTCCCGCGTCTGTAGTCGCTCGATCAGCACTTCGTCGGCGCCGGGGAGCAGTGACCAGCGCTCCTGCACCTTCAGCAACGGACGCACTGTTTCCATCTCGGCGCCGCGAAAGAAGCCATCGCGCGCCGCTTCGATCCTGGCGCGGATCGCGCGGGATAGTTCAGTCGAAAGAGGGATGCGTCCGCCCATCCAGCGCGGCGTCACGCCTTCGCGCCGTTCCGCCTTGCGCACGAAGATGGTTGTATCTCGTAACTGCACGAATTCGAGCGCCTTCCCGGCGAAGAAGAAAACATCGCCCGGCTTCAACCGCGCCACAAATGACTCCTCGACTGTGCCAAGCGTTCCGCCGCGCACATACTGCACGTTTAGCGCCGTCTCGCTCACAATCGTGCCGATGCTGACCCGGTGACGACGTGCAACGGTATCGTTCGCCACCACATAGCGCCCGTCGCGTTCCACGACCCGGTGAAACTCCGGGTAGGCGCGCAGCGAGGCGCCTCCCCGCACCACAAAGTCGAGCGCCCACTGCCATTCGGCGTCGCTCAACCGGCGAAAGGCGCGGGTGGTTCGCACTTCGGCAAGCAAGTCATCGGCGGCGAAACCGCCTCCCAGGGCGCAGGTGACCAGATGTTGCACCAGTACATCGAGCGGCGACTCCAGCGGATGGCGCGCTTCGAGCCGTTCCTGCGCAATTGCGTCGCGCGCCGCTGCGATTTCGATCAACTCCAGGGCGCTTGCAGGCGCGAATGTCACCCGGCTGACCGCGCCGGGGCGGTGACCGCTGCGTCCGGCGCGCTGCAACAGGCGCGCTACTCCTTTTGGGCTGCCGATTTGAATGACCTGATCCACCGGCGAGAAATCGACCCCCAGATCAAGGCTGGACGTGCACACCACGCACCGCAGGCGGCGTGTGCGCAGCGCCTCTTCGACCCACTCCCGCACCTCGCGATCCAGCGACCCGTGGTGGAGCGCCAGCGTACCCGCCCACTCAGGACGCGCATCCAGCAACGCCTGGTACCAGATCTCCGCCTGTGATCGTGTATTGGTGAACACCAGCGATGTTTCGCTCCGCTCAATGGTCGCCACGACCTGCGGCAGCAGTTTCAACCCTAGATGCCCTGCCCACGGAAAACGCTCAATCGTGTCGGGAAACAGCGTCTCGATCACAATCGGTTTGGGCAGCAGGCCGCGCACGATCCTGGCGCGCGGCGGCGGCGCAGGAATCAACGCATCCAGCGCCGCTTCCAGATCGCCCATGGTGGCGGAGAGTCCCCAAACGCGCAGATCGGGGCGTGCCCTGCGCAGCCGCGCCAGTGCCAGTTCGACCTGCACGCCACGCTTGGTCGAGAGGAGTTCGTGCCATTCATCGACGACAACCAGCCGCAGATCGGCGAACTGATCGCGCCAGTCGGGTTGGGTGAGCAGCAGGGAAAGACTTTCGGGAGTGGTGACCAGCGCCGTTGGCAGGCGGCGACGCTGGCGCGCGCGCGCAGCGGCGGATGTGTCGCCGGTGCGCGCCTCGACCTGCCAGGGCACACCGAGGTCATCGAGCGGCGCGCGCAGCGCCGCGACTGTATCGGCGGCGAGTGCGCGCAGTGGTGTGATCCAGAGCACGCGCAATGCAGGCGCAGCGTGCCCCGATGCCTCGTGCGCCAGCCATTCGGCGATTGGTCCCAGCCAGGCGGCATACGTCTTCCCGGCGCCGGTGGTGGCGTGGAGCAGACCGCTGTCGCCTTCAAGATATGCCTGCCACACCTCGCGTTGAAAGGGGAACGGCGACCATCCGCGACGCGCAAACCACTCCTCGATCGGTTGCAGCGCAGAGTGCAGGGTCATAAACGACAGACCATTCAGAATGACGGCTCTTTTTGCCTTCGGCAGAGCGGTATTTGTCTTCTTTTGTGGTGTGGTGGGGGGGGGGGGGGGGGGG
>CALGYB010000155.1 GCA_937935075.1 uncultured Roseiflexus sp.
TCGCCCACCCATTGCCTTCGCCCACCCATTGCCTTCGCCCACCCATTGCCTTCGCCCACCCATTGCCTTCGCCCACCCATTGCCTTCGCCCACCCATTGCCTTCGCCCACCCAATGATCTTTTCCGGATAGGCGCCTAGAACGGCACGTCCTCCGCTTCTTCCGTATCTGCAAGAGCGTCCTGTTCGTTCGTATCCGGTCGGCTGTCCAGGAACATCACTTCGTCGGCGCGCACGAACGCCTTGTAGCGGCGCAGGCCAGTCTCCTTGTCTTCCCAGCTTTGCGTGCGCAGGCTGCCGACGATCCGTACACGGCTGCCTTTGTGCAGCGAGCGCACACACTGATCGCCTAGTTTGTCCCATGCCTCGACCAGCGTCCAATCGGTTTCGATCTCACGCTCGCCGTTCTCGCTGCGTGGCCCGAAGTGTTTGGTGGCCACGTTGAAGCGGGACACACGCGATCCTGATGAGAAGACGCGCTGTTCAGGCTCGTCGCCGAGCCAGCCGATGAGTTCGATGGTGTTGACTGTCCCTCTGACCTGACGCATGTTCGTCTCCTTTGCGCCTACCTGAGCTGGCGAGATGCCTGTTCAGGCGATGCGCAGGTCAGTTGAGGGACGCCTGCAGGAAAGCCGGGGAAGGACTCAGATAGGCATTGATGCGAATACCCGTGCAGCTCTATGACGTAAGCCGCACATCAGATGTACCGCATTGGTTGCGAAAAGGTTACGGGTCATTCGCCAACGGCGCGGCGGGAAGGTCGCTGCCATTCGCGCAGGAGCGCCGATGCCTGTCCGCTGGTCAATTCGGTGAGGGTGATGCTGAATCGCTGCTGCACTTCGGCGTCGAGATCGAGTCCATGCTGGTGCGCCAGGCGCCTGAGCGCATCGAGTTGCTTGTCGCTGGCAGGTGCGCTATCGGCGATGCGCGTTGCGCCTGCGCCTTCCTCGCTGGTGACATTGCGCTGGGCGCCAGGGTATGCCTGGCGTTCCTCGGCAAGTTTTTTCAGGCTGTCGATGAATGCGCTTGCCTGCCCTTTGGTCATGGTGACGAGATCGACGTGATGGTCCTGGGCGAACGCTGCCAGTTGCTCGTTGGTCCAGGAGAGGTCTTCCTGGAGCGCGGCGATGTAGTGGCGCTGCCGTTCGCTCGCGGGTGCATCGGGGTCGCGCACAGTCGGCGGTTGTGGCGCCGGTTGCGCCTCGCGGATGCTGGCCGTCTGCGCCTCGATGGCGCTGCGCTGCGCCTGGTAGATGCGCCAGCCAAGTTCCACTGCCTTCTGCACCTCTTCGTCCGTTGCATCGAGCGGCAGGACGATGGTTTCTTCGAGAGTGACGTAATCTTCGCCGATGCGGATGGCGGCGCGGTACGTGCGCGAAACCGTCGACTCGGGGCGGTGCTCTGAGCCGGTCGAAGAGCGGATGGGTTCGGTCTTGCGAGGGGATGCCATATGCTCGTACCTCCTGCCCTGCCAGCATGGGCGCTGCTGGTATGGGGCGCTGCTCGTACCTTCTGAACGCACTCATGCCCACGCATAGTATAGCACATCTGTTCCATTCGCGCAAGTGCGAATCTGGGTTGACAGGCGATGCAGGTTGCGCTATACTTTCCGATGCAGCGCCGAAGTGGCGGAATGGCAGACGCGACGGTCTCAAAAACCGTTGGAGGTGACTCCGTGTGGGTTCGACTCCCACCTTCGGCACCATTCCGCTGCGGCACAGAGGAACGGGGCGTGGCTCAGCCTGGTAGAGCGCAGCGTTCGGGTCGCTGAGGTCGGTGGTTCAAATCCACTCGCCCCGACCAGAGAGAGATCGCCGGTCATTGACCGGCGATCTTTTTATTTCTTCAGATGATCGCTCCCCAGCCAATGAATGCTGCGGCGACCAGCACAATGATGGCATAGGCTGCCAGCGCCTGTCGGTCGCGCAACGAGGGCGCTTCGTCCGTCCTGTCGTCAGGGCTGACTGCGGTCGCGCCCATCAGGAAACTGATGATCAGGAACGCGGTCAGCGCCATGAAGGGCACATTGATGAACCCCAGAATGTCCAGGTAATCAACGGTGCAGGGGATGCCGTCGATGCACGGCGGCGGCGGCAACCAATCGGTTTTGACCAGAAGATAATGGTAGAGCGAGATACTGGCGCCGAAGAGGGAAAGTGGCAGCACATACAGGTGTAATCCGCGATCACGGCGCAGAATGCCGATCAGGATCAGGAACACCAGCGGATACATCAGAATGCGCTGGTACCAGCAGAGCACGCATGGGGGCCAGCCGAGCGCCTCGCTCATGAACAGGCTGCCGCAAGTTGCCACCGTTGCCTGGAGTAGCGCCAGGTGCCTGCCGTATGTAGCGAAGAAGGCGCTCAGACGGTCTTCATCTTCCGTGATGTGGATTTGTTCCTCAGGAGCCGCAGCAATGCCGCTGCTCGATTGTGCGTCGGGTACGCTCATGTGAACCTCACCGTCTTCCGCTGCCCTGCCTGTGCCGGCAAAGCCGCGGATTAACACAACTTCATACCTGTGGTATACTGTGCTACTTGTTATAGGAAATCGTTTCTCTGACCAGGACCTCGTATGTTAACCATGCTCGTCACCGGTTTCGAGCCATTCGGCGGCTTTCTCGTCAATCCTTCAGCAGAAGTGGTGCGTCGCTTTGCAAACAACGGCAAACCGCCAGATGCCGCCACTGCCATTTTGCCGGTCGATGCCGCGCAGGCGCCTCGCATGATAACCGATCTGCTGCTCAATCACCAACCCGATCTGTGCCTGATGCTGGGTCAGGCGGATGGATATGCTGCGCTCGCGGTCGAGCGTGTGGCCATCAATCTGTGTGATTTCCGCATCCCGGACAATGCTGGCATCCAGCGGGTCGATGAGCCGATTGTCGAGGATGGACCGGCGGCATACTTCTCGAATGCTCCGGTGCGCGATGTGGTGCAGGCAATCCGCGCCGCCGGCGTTCCTGCCCATCTCTCCCTGTCGGCAGGCGCGTATCTGTGCAATATGGTGTATTACACCGCCTTGCACGTCTGTGCCACTCATCGGTTGCCGACGCGCTGCGTGTTTATTCATCTGCCCTCACTGCCGATGCAGGCGAGCGCCGATCATCATCCCTGCCCGACTATGGCGCTTGAGACGATGTATGCCGGGGTGTGCGCCGCGTTGTGGGCGGCGATGCCAGGGGTTAGGGGTTAGATTTTTTGCCCTTCACTTTTCCTGCCCCTGACCTCTTGCTCTTCGTCTCTTGTCGCTCGTCGTTCGCCTTGCGCCGTCGGCGAATGCGGGAGCGAATACATAAATGCCGCGCAGGACCGGGTGTGAGTCCTGCGCGGCTTGTGTTCGGTCGTCGCCTTCTCCTGTCGCTTGCCGTTCGTCCGCGAGTCAATACGCCCGGGCGAAGATGACCTGCTGCGTCGTTTCTTTGCCGGTGTAGATGCAGCGCCCTGCCTGCTGCGGTTGGTCGAGCGGAATGCAGCGAATGGTTGCGCGGGTTTCTTCCTGGATGCGCTTCTCGTCCTCTGTGGTTCCCGCCCAGTAGCAACGGGCAAAACCGTGCTCAACCTGTTGTTTCAATTCCTCGTAGGTGGTCACATCGGCGGTGCGCGCATCGCGGAATGTCAGCGCACGCCGGTAGAGCGCCTGCTGAATCTCTTCGAGCAGCGCCGTGAGCCGGTTGGTCAGCCCTTCCTGGGGAACGAACGATTTGCCCTCGCGTCCTGGCTGGTCGCGCCGGGCAATTGCGACGCTCCCTTTTTCGATGTCTTTGGGTCCGATCTCAACGCGGATCGGAATGCCCTTCAATTCCCACTCGTTGAACTTGAACCCCGGCGTCAGATTGTCGCGGTCATCGACCTTGAAGCGCAGGCGTCCTTTCCACTCAGCGGTCATGCGCTGCACTGCTTCCATGACCGTGCTGCGCTCGGCGTCGTTCCGGTAGATCGGCACCACGACAACCTGTGTCGGCGCCAGGTGCGGCGGGATCACCAGCCCTTCGTCATCGGAGTGCGTCATGATCAGCGCGCCGATCAGGCGCGTGCTCACGCCCCAACTGGTCGTCCAGGCATACTGAATGGTATTGTGTTGATCGGTGTAGGTGATGTCGAAGGCGCGGGCAAAGTTCTGCCCCAGGTTATGCGATGTTCCCGCCTGAAGCGCCCGCCCGTCCTGCATCATGGCTTCGATGCAGTAGGAGCGCAGCGCGCCGGGGAACTTTTCTTTCTCCGATTTCAGCCCCCTGATCACCGGGATCGCCATTTCTTTTTCGACGAAATCGGCATACACGTCGTGAAGGATCAGGAGCGTTTCGCGTTCGGCATCTTCCTCGGTGGCGTGCACCGTGTGCCCTTCTTGCCAGAGGAACTCGGTGGTGCGCAGGAAGGGACGGGTGCGCATCTCCCAGCGCATCACATTCGCCCATTGATTGATCAACAGCGGCAGGTCGCGGTAACTCCGCACCCACTTGGAATAGAAGTAGCCGATGATGGTTTCCGAGGTCGGGCGGATGACGTAGGGTTCGGCGAGGTCTTCGCCGCCAGCGCGGGTCACTTCCGCCACTTCCGGCGCGAAGCCTTCGACGTGCTCGGCTTCTTTCATCAGAAAACTTTTCGGAATGAGCAGCGGGAAATACGCATTGACGTGACCGGTCGCCTTGATCCGGTCGTCCAACCCGCGCTGGATCGCCTCCCACAGCGCATAGCCGGTTGGTTTGAACACAATGCACCCTTTGACAACCTCAGCATAATCGGCGAGGTCCGCCTGTTGCACAATATCGAGGTACCACTGCGAGTAATCCTGTGCGCGGGGAGTGATTCCTTCCTTGGGCACGTTCGTTGCACCTTTCTATGTTCTAGAATCAACAGGCTATAGCTTTGCTCAGAAAGGTTGACGCAAAGACGCAAAGGCGCAAAGTATATCCAGGTAAAGATCTGGCGGACGTCCGGACGTCCGCTGCGATGTTGGAGCGTTGATCTTTACTTTACACCAACTGCTCTAGAAGGTTGTATCTGGCGCGCCCTCGAACAGGTTGCTCACGGTGACTGCCAGACCGGGCAGGCAATCGAATGTCAGCACATCGCTCGACGACGCCTCACGCGGCGCTGCGTACCGTCCTAATCGATCCAGGCGGTAAACGCTCACCGAGCGCGTCATCGGCCGAACCAGGGCGCATTCAGGAACACCTGCAAGCGCATACGCGGAAACCTTCACCCGCTCATCATACGCGGTATTGCCTGGTGAAAGCACTTCGATGATAAGATCTGGCACGCCGTGGATGCGACCGTCGTGAATAATCGCGCTATGTTCACGCCGCACAAACAGGAAATCTGGTTGTACCGGATCACACCCTGGCATGAGCACGCCAACCGGCGCGGTAAACGCATACCCAAGCCCCTGATTGACGGCTGGCAAACCGAAACGCTCCATGACGCGCATCACGATCCACTGATGAAACGTACCTGGAACAGTGGTTGTGTACAGAACTCCGTCAATAATCTCATAGCGCCGTCCATCGTCGGGCAACGTCTGCCAGTCCGCAAAGGTCCAGCAACCGCAGGCGCGTCGGTTGGCACGATCAG
>CALGYB010000156.1 GCA_937935075.1 uncultured Roseiflexus sp.
TCGTTGGTGCGCGCCTGGATGGATCGCAGCGATTGGAGTCGTGCATGGAGGTGGGCGCGCCTGCTGGTGTCACACGACCCCTGGGACGAGGAAGCGGTGCGGCTGGCGATGACCGCAGCGGCGCTTACGGGCAGTCGCACCGCAGCGCTCGATATGTACTGCGCGCTGGCACGGGACCTCGAACAGGAGTTGCACGTCCAGCCGGCGCCGGAGACAACCGCCCTCTATCACGATATTCTCCACCACCGTCTGGCATGTTCCGTGACACCTGATCGCTCCTCGAAGGCGTCCTTTTTCATCGGTCGGAACGATGAACTTGAGCAACTGGCCGATCTGATGCGCAGCGCTGCGCAAGGGCGCGGGCGGATCGTCTTTGTCTCCGGGCAAGCCGGCGTGGGAAAGACCACGCTGGTGCAGGAGGCGGTACGACGGTTCGGCACTATGGACAAAGCGTCGGAACCGCGCGTGTTCTGGGGGTATTGTCAGCCATCGAGGAATGTCGGAGAGCGCCATCCCTACCTGCCCTGGCGACACATTTTTACTGCCGCCGCGCCGCGCCTGCTTCAGAGCGCCGCCGACTGGCTCCGTCGTCTGGCGCCGCTGGTTCCCGATTTGATCGGGTTGCGTCCCGATCTGATCGCGCCGTCGCAACCGGACGCAGCAGCGTTGCGTTCTGCCATCCGGCAGGGCATACAGGCGCTCGCACTGCATCAACCGTCGATTCTGATTATCGAAGATGCGCATTGGATCGACAACTGGTCGCTCGAAACCCTGATCGAACTGGCAGACATCTGTCTTTCGCTCCCGCTGCTGATCATTGTCACCCACCGATCTGGCATCATTACCCCGTCGCTGCTCTCCGCCAAACGAATGATGCGCCGCCAGCGCTGCGCGCTCGATCTGCATGTCCAGCCGTTTACGCCGTCTGAGACGAACTATTTTCTGGAGCAGGCATTGGAACGCGAGGCGATCAGCGCCGATACGCTCGAAGACATCAGACGGTATGCTGGAGGCATGCCGCTCTTTCTGCGCGAAGCGGCTGAGAGCCTGCACGACGCGCATCATCCGAAGAAGCGCGGACTGACGGGACTGCGCGACTCGCTCAGAATGCGCCTGCGCGACATCGGTGAGCGCAATCGGCAGATGCTGGAAGCAGCCGCGATCCTGGGGTTTTCATTCGCCGATGACGAATTGCAGCAGATGCTCGGCTGGACTCTGTCGGCGTATGCGTCGGCGCTGGACGATTTGCATGCCCGACGACTGTTGATCGATACCGTCACCCATGGCGCCGACGATTACGCCTTTTCGCACCACCTCATCCACGACATCATTCTGAGTGACATTCCTGCCGAACGTGCCGTCATCCTGCACAAACAGGCCGCCAGGAGCCTGGAGTCGGTGCATGCCGGTCGGCGTGGGTACGCTGCCAGGATCGCAGCGCATTATGAGATGGCGTGCTGTGCGCAAACCGCTGCGCATTTCTGGCTGGAACACGCCCGTGAGAGCACCGACCTGGCAGCGTTCGAGTATGCGCTGGAGTCCATTGCGCGCGCCGAGACGCTCCTCGAAGGAGCGAGCCGTGATGTGCGCGAACTCCGGGCGCAGGCCGCCGTGCAACGCGGCACCATTGCGCTGTATCAGGGAGAGTCCGCCCTGGCGTTGCCGCTCCTGCACGACGCCGTTGACATGAGCCGTGAGTTCCCGGCGCTCTACATCCAGGCGCTGGTTGCGCACTCCTACGCGCTCTATACCTGCGACCGCGCCGAAGCAGCGCACGCCGTCGCATCGCAGGCGCTCGAACTGGCGTCGTCGTTGCACGATGCGCCCAACGCTGTGCACGCGCTCAATATTCGCGGCGTCAGCGCCCTCATGCTGGGACGGGTGCGCGAAGCCGTCGATGACCTGCGACGCGCCTGTGCGCTTACCGACCAGATGCAGCAGGATGACGCCGATGTCCACAGTGTGATCGTCCAGACAACACAAAGCCTGAACCATCTCGGAACTGCGCTGGTCTTCGCCCAGGAGTATGCACAGGCGCGCGAGATGCTCGATCGAACGGTTGCGCTGGCGCAACGCAGCGGACTGCGGCGTTTGGAAGCGGCAGCGCTCACCATGATCGGCCAGTTGATGCTCAATTACGGTCGTTATGACGAAGCGATTCGGGTATACACCCAATCGATCGAGGTTGCAGGCGTGTCGTACATGCCAGGCATGTGGGGCAAATACGCCGGGCGTGGTTGGGCCTACCTGCGCACCGGCGAACTTGCTGCCGCGCAGCAGGATTTCGTGCAAGGATTGCAGATTGCAACCCAGGTAAACAGTCAGTATGGCGCGTTGCTCATGCAGACCTATCTGACATTTGTCGTTCTCGCGCAGGGAACGTCGTCCACGATGTCGCTGGCGCAACTGATGGCGCGCGCCGAGGATGCGCAGATCCAGCCGGTGGTGTACGCAACCGGCTTGCTGGCGGGTCAACTCTGGCGCCTGCTGGGTGATGTCGAGCAGGCGATGGACATGCACGAACGAGCGCTTCAGGCGGCAAGGTCTGCAAATGTGCCATCACTTATCCTGCATGCCCGCGCCCAGTATCTGTGTGACCGATTGCGGGCAGCGCCCGCTGACGATGCATTGGCTGAAGCAGACGAGATCATCGAGCAGGCGCGCGTCGCCGGTGAACTGCCGGTGCAATCCCTTGGCTGGTTGGCGCGGGCTGGCGGCCTGTTGCGGCTCGGTCGCCTCGATGGAGCCGCGCAGGCGGCGGAAAAGTCCGTGATGCTGGCGCGCGCCTGCCCCGATCAGCCGTTGATCGGCGAGGGACTGGCGCTGCTCACGCAGATCCGCGCCGCTCTCGGTTTCGCCGCACTCTCTGGCGCGGAACTGATCGAAGCGCAGACTATCGCCCGGCGCTACTTCGCGCCGCTGGCGATTCCACTGGGCATGCCCGACGCTGAGCGGCTGCGTCGGCATTGCCTCGATGCCCTCTGCGCCTCGGGCTTGCACGCTGTGCCCGTCGCACATCAACCGGCGGTCGTCGCCGCTCCACGAAAGCGCCGCAAAACGTCGTGATGGGGAACACAGAAGTTCGCAGATCGAGACGGACTCATACGGATTGACTGCATCACGGGCAGAACCGTGTGAATCCGTCGCATCCTTGTCCATCCTTTCGTTCTCGGCCCGCATGCGCTGCGTTAGCATGCCGTTCATGCGCAATGAAGGATCTGCGGGCGAAAGCCCTTGCTCAGAACGTGGAAGCCCCGTTAGGGCTGGGGATCGCCGCCCACAGCGCCCCGGCGCACCACGGGGCAGCACCGCAGGGGCTTGCACGCTCTCAGCGAGGGCTTCAGCCCGCACCCTGGCGCACCACAGGGCAGCCCCGCAGGGGCTTGCATGCTCTCAGCGAGGGCTTCAGCCCGCAGCGCCACCTGGGAGATCTCCGCAGCGCCCCGGGCATGCGCTCAACGTCGGCGAGGACGTTTTGAGGACCGGCAAAAGTCGAACGGCGTGGAGTAAACCTCCACGCTGGCATGCGCTCAACGTCAGCGAGGACGTTTTGAGGACGCTCGATCGCTACAATACCAATCGTCCGGTTCTCATGATCGACCGGGTCGTTATCGTACTGTCAATCGTCTCAGAGGTGCTTTCATGCAACGAACCGCCCATCCCTTGCTGTGTTTGCTCGCAGTTCTGTTCATCCTGTCCGCCTGCGCAGCGGGCAACACGACCACCGGCGCCCCCACTGCGGCGCCCGCCGCGCCGACTCAGGCGTCTGCCGCTGGCACGACTGCGCCAACTCAGGCGCCGGTCGCAGCCACGACTGCGCCAATTCAGGCGCCGATCTCCGCCGGACCGGTCGATCCACGGACAAGCGAGCCATGCGCCGTCTTGAACGCTGAGTCCATGGTCGGGATTGTCGGTTCGGCGCTGGTCGCGACCGTTCCCCTCAAGGACGGGTTTATCCTCACCTGCTCGTATGAATTCGAGGGTCAGAAACGGGTCGATTTCGAGATGGACCTGCTCAATCCCGGTAGAGACGCATACGACAAGGTGATCAAATTGCAAGGGGGATTAGGCAATACCGTTGAGCCGGTTGATCTCGGCGATGTCGCCGCTATCAAAGAGAGCAGCGGCGATCTCTCGCTCTACATGGTCGTCAATGGATGGTACACCGTATTGTATGGGTATGGAGTCGAGCGGCAGGCGCTCATTGATATCGGTCGGCGCCTGACGGATGGCGTCATCGCGTTCACGCCGACATCAGTGAGCGAGATTGTTCCCACACCTGTCCCTGTATCCGGTTCACTGATCGATATGGAAGTCGTGATCGAAGCGCCGCCGGAGATGGCAGGCGTCACCACGCTAAAGAGCCTGAACATCGTTTCGATTGCCGGATTTGCCATGTGCTCGTTCACGCCCTCAGCAGATCCCTTCATTGTTACGTTCATTGCGCCGCCGGGACAGGAGCCGCCGACGCCGGTCGCCACCTTCCTCCTCTCTGTCAGCGGCGGGGTCACTCCGAATCAGCCGACGCCGGCGACATTCGAGGTCGGTCTCTATCGCCCCGGTGAAGATCCGCAAATGTTCGCCGGGGAAGGAACCGTTGTTGTAGCGGCGGATGGCAA
>CALGYB010000157.1 GCA_937935075.1 uncultured Roseiflexus sp.
ATCAGCGCCTTTCAGCGGTGGCAGGGCGCAGGTGACGGTCATCGCTGGGGGATGGGGTGCGGGCCAGGAGGGCGGCGCCGCGCGTGAATCAGCACCTTTCAGCGGTGGCAGGGCGGAGATGACCGTCACCTGAGACAGGAGCCTAACTCCGCGCAACCAGGATGACGCCGGCGCAGATGACGACCAGCCCGATCCAGCGCAGCGGCGGAACGGCTTCGTGGAGCAGCAGCCACGATGCCAGCGTGATCAAAACGTAACTGAGGCTGGCGAAGGGGTAGACGTAGCTCAGATCGGCGCGGTTGAGCGCCAGGAGCCAGAAGAACACGCCGCCGAAGTAAATGGTCAGGCCGATGAGGATGTACGGCGACATGACGATTCGCATAATCAGCGAGGGCAGTGCAGCGATACTGATCTCGAGCGCGCCCAGTTGCGACATGCCGACCTTCAGCAGCAGTTGACCGGCGACGCCTGTAATCGTCGGTATCAGAATCAAGATCAGCGTCAGCATCATCGGGGTCATGGATGTTCCTTTCGTTATCCTGCGTTCGCTCCGGTCAGCCTGTATGTTTGTCGCTTGCATACCACACATCTTTCTGGAGCGCGTCAGGCGGCGCTCGCTAAAACTTCGACCATTGCCGCAACGGCGCGTTCACTGGCGCCGGCGCGGATCGGCGCTGGCGCCGATCGCAACCGGGCAAGCGCTGCGGGCTGCAACCACTGCTGAGCGCCGGCGAGAATGGACTCATACGTGTTGCCAACCAGCACATGCATGCCAGCGTCCACCAGGTAGCGCCATTCAGTTTCGTTGCGCAGGATGAGCGCCGGCGTCCCAAGTGCGCCTGCCTCTTCCTGCAACCCGCCGGAGTCGGTAAGGAGCGCGCGCGCCTGTTCGACAAGGCGAAGTGTGTCGAGATAGCCGAGCGGTTCACTGACGCGAATGCTGCGCGGCATAGGGATGCCATAGGAATGCATCGCCGCCGCAGTGCGCGGATGGAGCAGAAAGACGATGGTGTGCTCTTCGGCCAGTTCGCCGAGCGCGCGGATCATACCGGGCAGCACTGCGGGAGTGGTATTCTCGCTGCGATGCAGGGTCAGCACCAGGTAATTGCCGGGGGTCACCTCCAGGCGCTGCAGGATGGTTGAGCGGCGGGCATGCTGCCGGTTCCGTTCGACTGCATCGATCACGCTCGACCCGATCATGCGTATTCGCTCAGGCGGCAGACCTTCCGCCAGCAGGTTGCGCTCGGCGGTTTCATCGGCAGCCAGCAACAGCATTGAGATATGGTCGAGAATGATGCGGTTGAGTTCCTCCGGCATCTGCCGATTGAAGGATCGCCCGCCCGATTCGAGATGTGTAACCGGAACGTTGAGTTTGGCGGCGCACAATCCGCCCGCCATTGCTGTATTCGTATCCCCCTGCACCAACACCATGTCGGGTTTGGTTTCGAGCAGGATCGGTTCCAGCCGCGCAAGCATGCGCGCTGTCTGTTCGCCGTGCGACGCCGAGCCGACTCCCAGCGTGTAATCCGGCGTCGGCAGCCCCAATTCCTCGAAAAAGACCGCATCCATCTCGAAAGAATAGTGCTGCCCGGAGTGGACCAAAATGTGGCGAAATTGCTCACGGAGCAGCGGAATGAGCGGTGATAACTTGATGATCTCCGGGCGCGTGCCCAGGACGGTAACTACGGTTTTCATCGTCGCCCTGCTTTGCTGGTTGGAACCGGGGTTGCATCGAACAATCCTCGCAAACGCCGCCGCAGAATATGCGCCTGGAAGCGCAGATGCGATTTGGTGATGCGCCAGATTTTCGCCTTTGACTGGCCGAACTTGCGGACATGCAGCACCGCTGGATACTCGGCGACGCGATACCCCGCCAGTAACGCATTCACCAGGATTTCCGCCATTACCACATACCCTTCAAGCGTCGGCGGGACGGCTTCGATGACGTGTCGCCGATACGCACGGTACATGGCAGTGTAGGTGTGGATATGACGGTTCACCAACAGCCGGTAGATCAGCGAGGCGCCCTGGCTGAACAACAAACGATAAGCGGGCACGCCTTCCACCCCGCCCTGCGGGTGATATGCCGACGATGTGACAATATCGACGTCTGGCGTGAGCATGTCGAGCATTGCAGGAATGGTGGTGAACGGATATGTGCCGTCGCTGTCGGTCACGACAAGAACCTCGCCGCGCGCATGGGCAAACCCGGTGCGCAGGGCAGCGCCAAGACCTCGATTGCGCTCGTGGCGCACGATCTGCACCTGGTCCCAATCAGCGAACGCGGTTTTCAACCGCTCATACGTATCGTCAGTGCTGCCATCGTCGACCAGCACCAGCTCGAATGAACCACGGCGCGCCAGATCGGGGCGAATGTCGTTGAGCTGCGCGCGCATCTGATCGATGCTGTCCGACTCGTTGAAGCAGGGAATAATCAGCGAGAGATGCATGCCAGCGCCTTTCCCGGTGACCTTCGACAGTGTGCGACCGGCAATGAGCGCCGTTCAGGAGCGACGCTCATGTGCTGCCGTACACGTCGATTATGAACGGCGCTGATGACGGGGTGATGAAAGGGAGAGCCGACGCTCTGTGACAATCCCGTTACTTTGCAGGATCGATATACTCGATCTGCACGCCGTAGTAGCGCATCAGAAAGGTGCGCAGTGCGTGATGGATCGGGTCATCGCTGCGGGGAGTGCGGCAGGTCATCAGGTCAAGCGGGTACACCGTCGCGCCCGCAGGCGGCGCCCAATCCGCTCGTGTCACCAGTGCAACGACCCGGCAGGCGGGGTCGTCCCCAAACGATGGCGGATCGTCGTCGGCGGGGATACACACCAGCCGATACTGCTTCCTGCGATATCGGAACGTAACCTGTCCGTCACGCTGCACAACATCGAGGCGCAGTTCACGCTGCAATCCAAGATCGACGAAATGATCGAGTATCTGGCGCGCGGCGGCATCGCGGCGTCGCGGCGACATGTTGCGTTTCAGACGATTCATCGACGTGACCGTCTGCGCCGGAAAGCCCTCGACCACATCGCCGGACGCGACATCCCGCGTGACGACCGAGCGCGAATTGACGAACACATGGTCACCAATCGTCACTCCGGGATGAATGAAGACGCCGGCGGCACACCAGACATAGTCGCCGATCGTGACCGGACCGAACTTTACCCAGTATCCCTCGGTATAGGGGAAGAACGACCCGTGCGTGTAGACCATGCAGCGCGCGCCGAGTGCGGAATAGTTGCCAATGCTGACGCTTTCATCACAATTGATGAACGTTTGCGGACCGATGTATGAATGGTCGCCGATGAGCAGGTCTGCCGCGCCATACACCAGGACGAAACTGCTGATGATCGAGTAGCGACCGATGATCACATCGCCATGGCAACTGATGAAGGTCAGCGCCCGAATGTCGCTTTCGTCGCCGATGGCGATGTGGCGCGCCGAAATACCGGCGAACCAGCCAATGCGCACGTTCCGCCCGATGCGCGCGCCGAGCAGGACCCGCATGAGCCAGGGTTTGAATGGCGGCGGCGCCAGCAGGATCAGGGCGATAAACAAAGTGTGCATAGGCGTGAGCACTACTCCATTCGCAGAGGACGATTGCGCGACGCCATTAGAGCGGAGCGCCGGTCGCAATGGCGCGCTCGACGCCAAGACCAGCGCTCGACGCGAGGAGACGCCGGTAGCGCGTATGCCAGTGTGTGGCAATCTCGGCTGGCGTCGCCATCCAGAAGTCGCCGCGCGCTATCAGATGCTCCCATAATCGCCGCAGGGTTGTCGCCCAACCAGGGAACAGGACATCATCGAACACATAGTCGTGGACATTGACCAGCAATAATCCGCCCTGAGCAGCGGTGCGGTCGGCGAGTGCGCGCAGAACCTCGTCCGGCTCACCTGGATTGGCATCGCGCTCAAGGAAGAGTTGACTGTCCATCCATCCCGTCGGCAGTTGGAGCGTGCGCAGTTCACGGCGTTCCTGCTGAAGAAAGGGAAAGAAGGGCCAGCACGATCCGCGCCGCCAGCCGAGGTATCGGTCGTGAGTCAGTGAGGCATCGTAGGTGAAACCCAGTTGCTCATGGATTGCCAGGGTCGCTTCGGGATTGACGGGGTCGAGATGCCAGTAGTGGTGCCGGTTCCCGACGACCGGCACGCCTGCAACCTCTTCGAGAAGGCGTTTTTCGCGGGCAAACTGCACGATGCTGGCATACGCACGGTAACTGCTGTGCAGCCCGATTTCACATCCGGCATCGATCAGGGTGCGAAACAGAGCGCGAAACTGTGGTGCGCGAATATCGTAGAAGGAGTCGGGCGTTCCAAGCGCATATTCGCGCAGCGATCCCTGGCGTGCGACAAAGTAAAAGGCGGATGGCGCGCCAAGGTTACGTTCCAGCGCCAGCCAGGCGTTAAATTGCCAGTGATGACGCTTCCCGGTCATCACATCGATGGCTGCCGGCAGTCCGCGTATGCCCTGGCGCAACAAGACGCGCAACGGCTCCAGCCAGCGCACGACCTCCGGGTAATCGACGTCGTGGCTGATGGCGGCGGCGGCGCGTTTTCCGTGGCGCCAACGCGGCTCGCCTGGCGGTATGCCAGTTTCGCCAAGCAAGTGCTCGAAGCGCGCGCCGATTCCTGATGCCAGCCCTTGCCGCACGACGTGATCGCGCAGATATGGGGCGCCGCTGAGATCGACGTACCCGTGGCGATTCTTTGGGAAGTGCGTTTCTTCCTGACCGGTGAGCAACCAGAAGACATCGAAAAGAATATCGCGGTTGAGGATCAGGCGTCCCTGGTCGCCGACGATCAGTTGTTCGTCGGCGCGCTCGCCGTTGTACAACGGATGGGTGAAGCCATCAACTGCGGCGACGCCGACGAGGCGTGGCGCGGATCGGCGCTCCCAGAGGCGCGGCGTCGCCTGAATGACCAGCCGGGCAAAGGGAGCGCGCTGTGGTTCGGCAACATAAGCAATGTCAGACGGCTCAGCGAGGTGGCAGACGTGCCAGGCGTAACCCGCGCCGGTCAACAGGTAGCGCCAGGTCCACGCTATTTCTGGCGCGTAGCGTTCATCGAGCGACGGATCAAGAGCAAGACGAAGTGTTTGCATATGTTTCCTGGCAGAGCGGCACGAAGGCGCAGGCGTCAGATACGCCGCATCTTCTTGAAGCGCGCACTAAACTGTTCGCCGTCGGCAATTGTGATTTTGACCGGCGCCTTGAACGGCTCCAGGTGTTCACGGCACCAGGAGCGCACCCGTTTCTTGAGCGAGTCGAGGTCTTCCGGTTCGATCAGGTTCAACCGCGCTGCAACGATCTGCCCCGTAATTGGGTTCTTTTCGCCATAGACGGTTGCATCGCGCACATTGGGCATCTGCATGAGCACGCTCTCGACCTCCGCCGGATAGACTTTCTGCCCGCCGACATTGATGATTTCGGTGCGCCGCCCCAGAATGCGGATGTACTCGCCATCAACCTCGACCATGTCCTGGGTGTTCATCCATCCTTCGTCGTCGAATGGGCTGGGCGCGTTGAGATAGCCGAGCATTGCCGATTTCGCGCGCACGTAGAGCAAGCCGTCCACCACCTTCGTCTCGAACCCTTCGCCGCCGACTTTGACCCACAATGAGCCGTCATCGCGCGACTTCGAGCGAAGAATGCCGAGTTCGGAGAGACCGTAGGTCTGCTGGAGCCGCACGCCGGGAAACGCTTCGTGGACGCGCCGGAGCGTCGTTTCGGGCATAACCTCGGTGCCGTAAGTGATCAGTTTCAGCGAGGAGAGATCGTAGCGCCGATACGCCTCCGACATCAGGATCAGGTTGAGAAAGGTCGGTGACGTTGGCAGCAGTTCGACGCGGTATCGTTCGATAGCGGCGCAGACCTCATCGGGATCGCGGCTGCGCACCGATACGGCGGTTCCGCCGTTGGAGAGGGTGTAGAACAGCGTATTGATCCCGCCAATATGGTCGAGCAGCAGGAAGGTCAGCGTCACCTGGCGATGGCGCGGAACCTTGAACTTCTCCAGCAGTGGCGCGAAGTCGTGTAGCGCCGCTTTGCTCTTGCCGGTCGAACCAGATGAGAACAGCACCAGACCAGGATGCCCGCGCGCGATGAGGGTGCGGGTCAACTCGTGCGTCACGGGGATGTCGCGGCGTTCGATCTGCCACCCGTCGCTGGCATCGAAACTGACGACCGCCTGCACTTCAGCGATCGTTAGAAACTCTTCACGATGCATGGCGACCGATGCAGTCAGCGGCACCACGATGGCATTACGTGCAATCAGCGCCAGCAGGAGTGAAATCGCGCCGGGCGAATAGTCTCCTTCGATGCTCACTACCTGACCTTCGGCAATGCCAGCCTCATCGAGTATCATGCGCCAGCGCGCCACGCGGTCGATCAGATCGCCGTAGGAGACCGATGCTCCCTGCCAGACGACGGCTGCGGCGTCGCGCGATTGCTCCATGCGCTCGATCAGCCATTCGATAGCCATGTTGTTCGTCTCCTTGAATGAAACGCGGCGTTTCACGAAACGCCGCCGAGGTAGATCACCTGACCGGTGACATACTCGCTTTCGGGACGCACAAAAAAGTCGATGACATTTGCCACATCCTCGAACCGCCCCAGGCGCCGGATCGCCAGACTATCGACGATCTTCTGAATCTTGTCGGGCGGGACGCCACGAATGAGATCGGTTTCAATCGGGGTCGGACCGATTGCGTTGACCGTGATGCCGAGTGGACCGAACTCGCGCGCCAGGATGCGGGTCAGGGTCTCGACGGCGCTCTTCGATGCGGCGTATAGCGCCTCGCCTTCCAGACGCAACGGCACGGCGACGGTGCTCACATTGACGATCCGACCAAACCGCCGTCGTTGCATCAGTCGCGCCGCTTCACGACACACCAGGAACGTGCCGCGCACGTTGGTGTCGAAGATGCGATCCAGCGATGCAATTGGCGTGAGGAGCGAGTGGTTCATCGCTGCGACGCCGGCATTGTTGATGACAATATCCAGCCGACCATGACGCCGCGCAATCGAGGTCATCATGGCTTTGACCTGCGCCTCATCCGCCACATCTGCCAGATGGTGCGTGTACCCTTCCAGCGACCAATCGGGCGGCTCGCGGCTGCATCCCTCGACCAGCGCACCGCTGTGGGCGAATCGTTCCGCCAGAAAGCGCCCGATGCCCTTCCGCGTACCGGTAATCAGCACGACCTGTTGATCCGTTGTCATGGCGTTTGTGCTCAGGCGTTGCGCTGTTCATCAAGCAACGCGCAAATGTAATCCGCCAGAGATCCAACCGTCAGAAACGGGCTATGCTTCTGCGACATTGCGCGTTCATTCGCCAGTGTAAGCGCAACATCGAAGGTCTCTTCAATTTTCTGCTCCAGATCGACGATCAGCGTCACCAGCCCCAGCGAGTCCAGCAATGCGCGCCTGCCGATCAGATATGTGTCTTCGCCTGGCTCACTGTCGGCGGTGATGTCGTTCTGCTCGTAGAGATCGCGCAGACTGGCGATGACCAGCGCAAGAACTGTACTGCGGTCAACCGTAGAGAGGGTCGTCATGAGCATTCCTCCAGCATTTGGACAGATGTGCATCCCAAGCCTGCACTGTTCAATCACCGGTATCGTAGCAGAGCATCGTTACATGCATGTAAACCGGGGAAGAAGGGGAATGACATTTTTGCAACCGTGGCGTGGATGACCGTCACCGCCGGGTCTCTGACCTGCGACGGGGTGGATGCGGGAGGCGCGAGGCGCTGCCGGTGCGCGTCCGCTGGCGCGGGTGACGGTCATCGCGGGGGCGCTGGCGGGCGACGGGATGGATGCGGAAGGCGCGAGGCGCTGCCGGCTCGTGTGTCTGCTGGCGCGGGTGACGGTCATCGCGGGGGCGCTGACCTGCGACGGGGTGGATGCGGGAGGCGCGAGGCGCTGTCGGTGCGCGTCCGCTGGCGCGGGTGACGGTCATCGCGGGGTCGCTGGCGGGCGACGGGATGGATGCGGGAGGCGCGAGGCGCTGTCGGTGCGCGCGTCTTGATCTGCTGCTTTGCTTCATCCAAGTCTACCTTAAGATGCGGGAGGCGCGAGGCGCTGTCGGTGCGCGCGTCCGCTGGCGCGGGTGACGGTCATCGCGGGGGCGCTGGCGGGCGATGGGATGGATGCGGGAGGCGCGAGGCGCTGCCCGCCTGCGCGGGCTGCGGGCGCAGATGACCGTCACCGTCGGGTTTCTGACCTGCGACAGGGTGGATGCGGGAGGCGCGAGGCGCTGTCGGCGTGCGCGTCCGCTGGCGCGGGTGACGGTCATCGCGGGGGCGCTGGCTACGGTTTTTGAACGAAGGGCAGGAAGGCGCGCGGCTTCAGGGGAGGAATACTAATGACCGGCGTGATCGTTGGGTTTGCAGTCCTTGTTGGTGTACTGGTGACTGTGATGGTAAACGCGACCGAGGTCGTTGTTGGTGTTGCGGTCGGCACTGATGTTGCAGAAGGCGATGGACCAGACGTTGTTGTGGCAGTGCGCGTCGGCGTCGGCGATGGAAACGCGCCGCTGAACGGCGTGTCGGTCACATAGACCGGACCGGCGGGTGAACCGCCGAACCGCCGCTCGCCAGGGCTGCCGCCGCCCGGCGCCGAGTCGATAATTGTCGTGCCGCTTCCCTCGTCGAACCGGTAGAGCGCCACGGTCTGAGCATCCGCCGCGTGCGGCGCCGTCGGTCGGGTGAAGGCGCTCGTGTAGCGCACCACATTCGAGATGCGAATATCGTCGAGCAGCCCGCTGTAGGAGGGATATGCCGATCCGGCATCGTGCTTCTCGGCGCCG
>CALGYB010000158.1 GCA_937935075.1 uncultured Roseiflexus sp.
GCGTATCAACCGCCACGTGGACCTTGCCGCCCCCCCTTTCCCCCCCCTGCGGGGGGGGCGATGGCATGGTGCGCGCGTCAACGATCGCCGCGCACGGCGGTGCGCTGAGCCGGTCGAAGCGCGCAGGCGCGCGCCCCCCCCTTTCCCCCCCCTGCGGGGGGGGCAGGGGGGCGCGCACAGATCATGGACGAGCGCGGAGCGCTGAGCCGGTCGAAGCGACGAAGGCCCACTCCTCGCTTCGACCGGCTCAGCGCTCCGCGTCGCTCACATCGCTTGGATAGGATTTACGTGTCATACTGAAATCATACCACGTTTATCTCTGAAGTGCATAACAGGCTCTTGCCAGCGGCGGTGCCGGTGATCTTGGCGGCTGCAACACGCATGCCCGCCCGATGCAATGCACGCGCCAGGGCGCCGACGGTCGTTGTCTTACCGGAGTTCATCGACGTTCCGACGACAAGAATGACCTTGACCGGCAGGCGGTTGAGCACGCGAAGGACGCGCAAAATCGCGCAGATTGAGTGAGCGACCATGCGCATCACAAAGCGCCCCCAACACCCGCAAACGTGTCGGCGATCCCATCGACGTATGGGCTGAACAGACCTCGCCACACACGCCGCCAATCGAGAGCAGGTCGCACTGATCGCGCCAAGCGGCAGACGCATACCCTTCGTACTGATCGGTCGCATACCTGTTCCCAAACGCACCAATAATCAGATCGCCCGGGAACATATTCATGGTCAGCCCGCTGATCGTCTCAACCGAGGCATGTTTGCCGGTGCTGGCAACCTCGGCAACCAGAAGATCACCGATCTGCGGATGCCCGGAAGGGGCGACATACCCGACACATGCTTCGTCTGGCACGATATGCGTGGTGTACGTGCGTCTGACCTGACGAAGATCGATCCGGTTCATGATAAGTCTCCTCTCGATGTTGAACATTGAACAACGATTGCATTCCCTGGTCACATCAACAGAGACGGGCGCGCGGGGAAAAATACACGGCGCTGCGCGACCAGATGCGCACGATAAGGCAGCAACCCATCGCGCTGCTCACCATCGGGCCATTCGGCTGCGGGCGCGCAGATCAACTCACCGCACGAAGGGCGCTGCCACACCCTCGGCTCGGTGCAACGCATCGATCTCTCTGCCAAAAGACATCTCAAACAGCCTGTTCTGCCCACGATCAACGCTTATCCGAAGCTTAACTCGTTTTTTGCCTCCCCTTAATAAGAGTATATTTGGCAGACAATCTATTTTTTTATAATTATCATGCGTATCTGCTTTGCAACAGGAGGTTATGGAGCGTATGGTTCGTACCGTTCGTCTGGTTTTTCTGAGCATTCTCGCAATGGCGCTGATCGTCGCCTGTGGCGCCCCCCCTCAGACGGGTCCGGCGCCGACTGCGGCGCCAGCAGCAAATCCTCAGACAGCGCCGACTGCGGCGCCAGCAGCAGCCGATTCTTGCCCGCGTCCCCCCGAAATGGATGCACGCTTTTGCGATGAGGACGGTGATCTCGTTGCCGATCCACCCAAAGACTCAGCCCAATGGGTTAACCCCGACACTCTGATCTTCGCCTACACGCCGGTTGAAGATCCATCGGTCTACCGGGTAGCGTGGGCTGATTTTCTTACTCACCTCGAAAAAGTGACCGGAAAGAAAGTTGAGTTCTTCGCGGTTGACTCCAACGCAGCCCAGCTCGAAGCAATGCGCGCCGGACGTCTCCATGTCGCTGGTTTTAATAGCGGCAGCGTTCCATTCGCAGTCAACTTTGCCGGCTTTGTGCCATTCACGATGATGGCAAAGGCGGATGGCTCGTTTGGGTACGAGATGGAAATCATCGTACCGGCGAATAGCGACATTCAGTCGATCGAAGATTTGAAAGGTCGCCGCATCGCATTCACCGAGCCAACGTCGAACTCAGGGTTCAAAGCCCCCTCTGCACTGTTGGCATCGCAGTTCAATATGTCGAGTGAGCGCGGCGACTTTGAAGCCGTCTTCTCCGGCGGTCACGACAATTCAATTCTTGGCGTGGCAAACGGTGATTACGAGGCAGCCGCTATTGCGAACTCGGTGATGAAGCGAATGATCGAACGCGGGGTCATCAAGGCGGATCAAGTTCGGTCCATTTACCGCTCGCAGACGTTCCCAACCACCGGCTATGGGTACGTCTACAACCTCGACCCGGAATTGGCAGCAAAGGTTCGCGAAGCCTTCACCACCTTCAACTGGGAAGGAACCTCGTTGCAGCAAGAGTTTAGCAGGTCGGGCGAAGCGCAATTCATCCCCATTACCTACAAAGAGTACTGGGAAGTTATTCGCCAGATCGACAAAGCGATGGGTGTGAAATACGTCCAATAGTCGGGCTTCGTGATAAGAATGCACAAGACGGGATGTCATTCTCCCCGTCTTGTGCTTATCTTTGAGGACGACGGTCATGCTTCGTATTGAACAACTTGTGAAACGCTATCCAACCGGCGATGCTGCACTGCGTGGCGTGAGTTTAACCGTGTCGGAAGGTCAGGTCATGGCCCTGATTGGGCCATCAGGCGCCGGCAAAAGTACGCTGATTCGTTGTGTCAATCGGCTTGTTGAACCGACGTCCGGTAAGATCTGGCTGCGTGACACCGAAATTACCGCGCTCAATCAAAGGCAGCTCCGCCGGATTCGGCGTCGAATCGGCATGATTTTTCAAGAGTATGCGCTGGTTGAGCGTCTATCAGTTATGGAAAATATCCTTTCGGGCCGGCTGGGCTACGTCAATTTTTGGCAAAGCTGGTTTCGGCGCTTTCCCCAATCCGATATCGATCAGGCATTTAACTTGTTAGAGCGTGTCGGGCTGAGCGATTTCGTCGATAAACGAGCCGATGAATTATCGGGCGGTCAACGACAGCGGGTAGGGATTGCACGCGCGTTAATTCAGTCACCCGACCTCTTGTTGGTCGATGAACCAACCGCCAGTCTCGACCCGAAAACCTCGCGCCAGATTATGCGCCTGATCACCGAGCTTGCGCGTGAGCGCGGCCTCGCCGTCATCATCAACATTCACGACGTACCGCTGGCGCAGATGTTCGTGCAGCGAATTGTCGGGTTGCGCGCTGGCGAGATCGTGTACGACGGACCTCCGGATGGGTTGACCCCTGAGCGGTTGAGCGACATTTACGGAGCGGAAGATTGGGGCGCCAGCCAAACAGCCGTTCCCGAACAAGAACCATTGCTTACGGCACAAGAGTAGAGATAGCGGCAAGGATACCATCTGTATGGCAGAAGTCGCATCTTCCTCGCCTCACCGTCACTGGCGTAAACCGCCATGGATCCAGAATCGGTGGCTACGCTGGGGGATGGTGCTCGGCGCTCTGGTCTATCTCGCGCTGGCGATCGGTTCAGTTTCAGTCGATAGCGCCCGGATTGCGCGCGGTCTCGAACGCGGCGGTCGCATGATCGCTGCGTTCCTCCAACCCGATTTTGTCTCGCGTTGGGACGACATTCAAATCGGCGTATTGGAAAGTTTGACGATGACCGTCGTCTCAACCATTGCTGGCGTACTGTTGTCGGTTCCAATCGGATTGGGCGCGGCCCGCAATATCGCGCCCACACCGATCTACCTGATCTGTCGCGGTATCATCACGGTATCACGCACATTTCAAGAGGTAGTTATTGCCATCGTCTTCGTCGTTATGTTTGGCTTCGGGCCACTGGCCGGCGTCTGCACGTTAGCCTTCGCTACCATCGGCTTTCTTGCCAAACTTCTTGCCGAAGACATTGAAGAAATCGATCCGGCGCCACTTGAAGCCATCCGCGCTACCGGCGCCGGATGGCTCAAGACAATCACGTATGCGGTGATGCCCCAGGTGAGCGCGCGACTGGTTGGGCTGAGCGTTTACCGATTCGATATCAATTTGCGCGAATCGGCCATCGTTGGGATCGTTGGCGCCGGTGGCATTGGTTCCACCTTGCAGGCCACGTTCAATCGCTATGATTACGATGTGGCCAGCGCAATTTTGATCATTATCATCACCCTGGTCATGCTCACCGAACTTATTTCGGCTCAGATTCGCAAGAGGTTGCAATAATGCCGGTCCATACAGCAAACGATGTCAAAATCTGGCAACGATATGATACCGCCACCCGCCTGCGCCAATGGGGTGGTTGGATTGCAGGGACGGTCATTACGCTGATCTGCTGGCAGGTGATCTCGAACGGAACCCGCTGGGAGTTTGCTGCCGATGCTCCGCAGCAATTGGGCATCTTTCTACAGCGGATGTTTCCGCCAGACTGGTCGTATGTCAATCAATTATGGAAGCCGCTGTGGGACACGATAACGATTGCAACCCTCGGCACATTGGTAGCCGTGATCATTGCGCTGCCGCTGAGTTTCCTTGCCGCGCGCAACACTACTCCTCATCCCATTGTTCGTTATCTCACCCTCCTCGTTATTGTGGTGTCACGCTCGGTCAATTCGCTCATTTGGGCGTTGATCATCGTTGCCATCACCGGACCCGGGGTCCTGGCCGGGATTATCGCAATTGCACTGCGTTCGATCGGATTCATCGGCAAACTGGCCTTCGAGTCGATCGAAGAAACCAGTCGCGAACCGGTCGAAGCGATCACTGCGACCGGCGCGAGCCGGTTACAGGTCTTAAGTTACAGCATCTTACCGCAGGTTATGCCAAGCTTTGCCGGTATCAGCATCTTCCGCTGGGATATTAACATCCGCGAGGCAACCGTGCTAGGGTTGGTGGGAGCTGGCGGCATCGGGCTGAATCTTAACGCTGCCGTAAACCTCCTTCGCTGGGATCAGGCCGGAATGATTTTTATCGTTATCTTCGGCCTCGTATTGATCAGTGAAGCGGTTTCAGCCCAGGTGCGCAAAGCAATTATCTGACCGCATTCAAGCGCATCGCTCTCACTGCCGACTCTGTTGCCACACGGCAGATGCGGCGCGGCAGTGCATGCGTGTGGCCTCGCACCGAAACATGGTTGACAATCGCCATGAACAGGGCTATAATGCCATGCGCAAGCCGAGGTGGCGGAATTGGCAGACGCGCTAGGTTGAGGGCCTAGTGAACAGAAATGTTCGTAAGGGTTCAAGTCCCTTCCTCGGCACCACGGGCGATTAGCTCAGTTGGTAGAGCACCTCGCTTACACCGAGGATGTCGGCGGTTCGAGTCCGTCATCGCCCACCACGGCAGTGCACTGGCCGGTCAATCGTCAACCTTCCTCGCACCTGCCAGGGTAGCTCAGTTGGTAGAGCGCGTGTCTGAAAAACACGAGGTCACCGGATCGTTCCCGGTCCCTGGCACCACCCCTGCAATTGAACCTGAAGCGGCGCGGAGTATTCCGTGCCGCTTCGCTCACTTAAGCCTCGATGCCGATTCTCATGAAACATGGTTCCGCCGCTGTACGTACCTTCTTATGAGCAAAAAGGCTTAACCACAAAGGACACGAAGTGCACGAAGGTGAATAAAAATGAAGCTCATTTCCTTTGTGTCCCTTTGTGACCTTCGTGGTTCGCTTTTTGCAGCGAAGTCTTCTTATGGAAACAGACAAGAGCATCAAAATGATGTGATTTCTGTAACCAATCCGTAAGAATGAGGCGATACGGTCTTGCCATCGCGTGCTATACTGGTAGAAAGTCCTATGCGCGCCTGTAGTACGCGCCGCTTCTTCCTCGCCGCATCCAGCAGGTGACTTATGTTCGACCGGCATATATGGCGGCAGCAGATAGCCGACTACCTCAAGGTCTTTGCGCGCCATCCGCGCCAGGAAGTCCAACTGGCAGGCAGTCCTGGCGTCGTTCCCCACCTGGCGTTGCGCACCCTGACGCCATTCCTGAATGCGCTGTACGATTATCCGGTCGATGCTGTCGTGACGCTGGCGACGATCGCGCACGATACCGGCGCCAATCTTCTCGTCAGCCGGATCATACGCACCCGCTATCCGACGGCGCTCGATATTGAACGCAACTTGCGCACCAACACCGACCTCTGTATCGCGGTCGAGCGCCTGATGATCGAGTTGCAAACCATTCCGCTGGCCATCCAATGCCTCAATGCACAACGTAGCCTCTGGTTGCGCAGCACAATCGAACGCGAATTGGACGTCTACCCCTGGTCGTTCGTGTGGATACGCGATCTGCTGCGCGAACTGAACGGCCAGGATCGCATCGATGCCCTGCGCCGCCTGCGGTCGCGCAATGGTCGCTACACCAGCGCTGATCTGGCGTTGATCGAGGCGGCACTGTCGGACGCGGTAGCCCAAACGCGCGCCTATGCTGCGCGCCTGCTGGGGGTGATGGTCGATGCACCGTCGCCTGGGCTGACCTATCGTTTGCTCGAGGTTGCATTGCGCGACTCCGATGCTGAGACGCGCTTTGCAGCAGCGCGCGCGCTGGGTTTGCTGCGCGAACGCGCCATCACCAGTGATGCACTGACATACATCGAGAGTCATCTCGTCCATGATGACAGTTTCTATCGCTCCTCGGCAGCGCTTGTGCTGGGGCAGTTGGGCGAATACGCGGGAAAGCCGACTGTTGTCTATGGTCTGTGCCAGTTGCTGCGCGACCGCGACGCTTACGCGCGCGAAGCGGCGGCGCGCGCGCTGGGACGCATTGGATCTCCGGCTGCCCTGCCCGAGGTTATCAACGCGCTTGAACAAGCCACGCAAGACGACGATGTGCAGGTTCACGAAGCCGCAACCGACTCGCTGGCGCTGCTGCGCCAGTTCGCCGAATTGAGTGTGCAAGCGGCAGCGTAGAGCCTATCCGAACCCCTCAGGCTCTTAACCTCAGCCCCGCCAGCGCCAGACTTACAACACGCACGCCACACCATACCCATCGCCTGTTCGCCGCTGGTTTCGACATGCTCAGCCTGCGGCGGCGGTTCCGATGTTTCATCAACCTCTCCACAGCCTCCCGATCCGGCAGGACTCTGGTATAATGCGTGTGAGCAGGGATTTGCGAAACTGCCAGGACATCTATGGTTATCCTCATCATGATCGATGGCGCGCGACCCGATGCGCTCGACATGGCGTCATGCCCGAACCTCGATGCGCTGCGTGCTGCGGGATCGGCGACGATGCAGGCGCAGAGCGTGATGCCTTCGGTCACGCTGCCCTGCCATATGTCGATTTTCCACAGCGTTCCTCCGGCACGCCACGGCATTACGACCAACGTCTTCACACCAATGGCGCGCCCGTTGCCTGGATTGATCGAACAGGCGCGCGCCGCTGGAAAACGCGCCGCCTCTATCCACAATTGGGAGCCGTTGCGCGACGTGAGTCGCCCGGAACAGGTGGCATACAGTTACTATCGCGAGCCGCCGCTCGATCACGCATATGATGATGCGGTCGGCGCAGAAGCGGTGCGACTGCTGCGCGAAGAAGGCGCGTCTTTCGATGTCGTCTTTCTCTACTTTGGTTCGGTTGACGCTGCAGGACACGCATTTGGCTGGATGTCGCCGGAGTATCTCGGCCAACTGCAGCGGGTCGATGGATTGCTCGGCAGAGTGCTCGAGGCAATGCCAGCGGATGCTACGATCGTCGTTCAGGCGGACCACGGCGGGCACGAGCGGACGCATGGTACGGATATGCCTGAAGATATGACGATTCCCTGGATCGCTGCCGGTCCCGCGATCCGGCGCAATCACCGAATCACGGCGCCGGTCAGTCTGCTCGACACGGCGCCGACGCTGGCGCGCGCACTTGGCATTGCGCCCCACGCTGCATGGGAAGGCCGGATCATCGAAGAAATCTTTATCGAGCAATGAACGCTGAACGATCAATCTACGAACGCGCAGGCGGCGATGAGCCATTCCGCCGCCTGGTCGATGCATTCTATGCGCGCATTGAGCGCGATCCCCTCCTGCGCCCTATGTTCCCGGCGGATCTCGAACCGGGTAAACTTCATCAGTTCCTGTTCATCACCCAGTACTTTGGCGGACCGCCACGCTACACGGCGATGCGAGGGCATCCGCGGCTGCGGGCGCGGCATTTGCCCTTCGTGATCGGGCAGGCGGAACGTGATGCGTGGGTCAATCATATGCGCGCTGCTATTGATGAGGCTGGCTTTCCAGAAGATGTGCGGCCCGCGCTGATCCAGTATTTTGAGCGAACCGCAACGTTCATGGTCAACGCCGATGCTGAGCGCCTCGACCTGCGCGGTTGAGGTGCAATTGTCTCTGCTGCAGCGCGTCACTCCGCCCCGGTCTGTGGTACAATCAGCACGCAATGGCGCAGCGAAAGGAGACGATGCTATGTTTACCGTGCGTGGACGATTCGATGGCAGGACTATCGAACTGCTTGAAACGCCGCCTGTCGATGAAGAAACATTTGTCCTGGTCACCTTCCTCGAAGGACCGCTGGAGACCGCAGCCGCGCGCGCGAGTCGTCGTGAAGTCAGTGTGGCGATGTTTTCGCTCGATCGCTACGCCGCACCGCTCAAACAACGCCTGCGCGCCAGCCAGTCATCTGCTGAGACGCCACGTCCGTTTACCGTCGGCGAGGTGATGACGCGCAAAGTCATTAGCGTCGCATCTGATGCCGTAGCTGCTGAGGCGATCCATATCATGAACCGGCATGGCATCACCAGCGTGCTGGTCGAACCCGATGCAAGCGGCGAATGGGGAATTATGACCATGCGCGATGTGCTGCAAAAGATCGTCGCAGCAGATCGCTCACCGGAGGAAGTCGTCGTCAATGCACTGGCGTCACGCCCGTTGGTGTATGTCTCGCCCGATATGTCGCTGCGCGACTGTAGCAAATTGATGATCGACAAGAATATTCGTCGGGCTGCCGTGCGTGAACGCGACCAGATTGTCGGAATCATCAGCGACACCGACATTTTCCAGGTTGTCGAGGAGCGCGGTTGGGGACCAATGCCGGCCGCCGATGAATAACAGGCAGGAGAGGCGGAGACCTGATCATGTGGAGACGTTGCAATGCAACGTCTCCACATGATCAGGTCTGGTTTTATTCACCGTCCATATTGGCGATCATTGCGTCGGCGAACTGTGAGGTCTTGACTTCCTTTGCGCCGCTCATCAGGCGGGCGAAGTCGTAGGTGACGATCTTTTGCGAGATGGTTTTCTCGAGAGCGCGAATGATGAGATCGGCCGCTTCGGTCCAACCCATATAGCGCAGCATCATGTCGCCGCTCAGGATGACGCTGCCCGGATTGACCCGATCCAGATTGGCATACTTCGGCGCCGTACCGTGGGTCGCTTCGAAGATGGCGTGACCGGTGATGTAGTTGATATTCCCGCCAGGCGCAATCCCGATGCCGCCGACCTGCGCCGCCAGCGCGTCGCTCAGGTAGTCGCCGTTGAGGTTGAGAGTCGCAATCACATCGAACTCCTCCGGTCGTGTGAGCACCTGCTGGAGGGTGATGTCGGCAATCGCATCCTTAATAAGGATCGCTCCGGCAGCCAGCGCCTCGCGCTGCTCGGCATTCGCTGCCGCCTCGCCCTTTTCGGCTTTGGTGCGCTCCCACTGCGCCCATGTGTAGACGTGTTCGCCGAAGGCGCGCTCCGCCAGCGCGTATCCCCAATCGCGGAACGCCCCTTCGGTGAATTTCATAATGTTGCCTTTGTGCACAAAGGTCACACTTCGGCGCCGATGCGTAATGGCGTACTGAATGGCGGCGGCCACCAGGCGCTCTGTTCCCAACCGGCTGACGGGTTTGATGCCGATACCGACTTCGATTGCGCCTTCTTCCCCGCCATCCCCCAGCATGGCGAGAAACTCGCGCACTTTATCCGCCGTGCCAAAGCGAATCTTCTCGAAATCCTGCGGGAAGGTCGTGCGAATGAAGTCGAGCACGCGCTGCGCCTCAGGAGTGCCGGCGGCGTACTCGATGCCGGCGTAGATGTCTTCCGTATTCTCGCGGAAGATGACCATATCGACCAGTTCGGGGCGTTTGACCGGTGACGGAACCCCCTGGAAGTAGCGCACTGGACGCAGACAGACGTACAGATCGAGTAACTGGCGCAGCGCAACGTTCAGGCTTCGAATACCTTTGCCAACCGGCGTCGTCAGCGGACCTTTGATGCCGACCAGGTATTGCTTGAACGCCTCAACCGTCTCATCCGGCAACCAGCTGCCCGTCAGGTTGAACGCTTTCTCGCCAGCCAGCACTTCGTGCCACATCAACTTCCGCCGACCGCCATACGCCCGTTCAACGGCGGCATCGAAGACGCGCACACTCGCTCGCCAGATATCGGGACCGGTGCCATCGCCTTCGACATAGGGAATAATGGGCATATCTGGCACATGAAGGCGCCCGTTCTGGATCGAAATCGGATCTCCCTCGGGCGCACGGTTGCGCGTCATAATCATAGCCTCTGGACCTCCAGGTGTATTACAGCGGTTTTGCCCCATTATAGCAGGCTTCTTGGTGATCGATGATCGCCCTTGTCATAACGGTATTTTGACTTGAACTCCGCCATGCCCTTCCATATAATAATATTTGTGCAGGAGAGACGTTTCACTCCCAATGATGACCGTTCCCGCGCATATGAAACGCAGAGCGCGGGTCCTGCGATTACCGGCGTCGCTCGTGTGCCAGAGGAGGAGGAATGGCGCGCCGATCTCCAGCGCGTCGTGCAGCCAGCGTGTTCCTGACGCTTCTCACGATGATCACCGGCATCGTGATAGGAGTGTGGAGTGTTGCGCCCTTCGGCGGCAAGGCGCCGCGCATCGCCCGCGCGGCGATCACCACGATGACGAGCACAACCTCGCTCAAGACACCTGACGGTAAGCGGCGCCGATCTGCCCTTTCCAGTGCATCCGATACCAGGATCATTACGATAACAACAACGCTTGATGAACTTAATGGAGATACGTCTTCTTTTGAGGATTTGATCGATGACCCAGGCGGTGCAGGCATCTCGCTGCGCGAGGCGTTGACTGCCGCCAATGCCGAGCCTGCCGGTCCGCTCCTCCGCATTCATTTCGCTATCCCCGACAGCGACTCCGGCTACGAGTCCCGCGCTATGATCTGGCGCATTCGTCCGAATTACCTGGCATTGCCCGCTCTGACGCGCGGCAACGTGGTGATTGATGGAAGAACGCAACCGGGCGCCGGTTTGCTGTCCTATCCGGTGATCGTGCTCGACGGCACGGACGTGTACGATGGTCCGGACGGATTGAACGGACTGACCATCACCTCTGCCAGCAATGTCATTCGCGGGCTGGCACTGGTCTCGTTCTGGGATGCCGGTATTGCCATCAAGGGAGAGTCCGCCCATGATAATCTGATTGCCGGGTGTTTCATCGGCGTGCTGCCGGATGGCGTCGATCCGGATGGAACTCCAAGTTATTACGGTATTGACATTCGTGACGGCGCGCACAACAATCTTATCGGCGGCAGCAGCGAGGAGGATCGCAATATCATCAGCGGGAATGAGTATACAGGCATCCGCATCGATGGAAGCGCCACGATCAGCAATACGGTCGCCGGAAACTGGATCGGCATCGATGTGAGCGGAATGCAGGCGAAGCGCAATGGGTACTACGGTGTCCTCGTCAGCGGCGGCGCGCATCACAATATCGTCGGCAAACCAGGCAACGGCAATGTGATTTCGGGAAATGACTATGGGGTCATGATCTGGAACGCCAGCGAGAACCGTATCATCGGAAATGTCATCGGTCTTGCGCCCGACCGATCCACACCGATGGGCAATCGTGAGGGCGGCGTGTTCCTGGTCGATGGCGCTCGCAAGAACATTGTCGGCGGTGAGACCGCTGCTGAGCGGAATATTATTTCCGGCAATGGATACGGCATCTTCATCGGTCAGTACTACAAGACGACGCCCCCCAAGGCGCGTTTGAACCACATTCTGGGCAATTACATCGGCATCGACCCCAGCGGCATCCTGCCGCGCGGGAATACCCGCGAAGGCGTTCTGCTCGACGAAACCGTCGAGGCTACTCTGATCGGCGGCGATACTCCAGGCGCAGGCAACATCATCGCCTACAACGGCGGCAATGGCATCACGGTTGCCGGCGCTCATAACCGCATTGCCTATAACCTGATCGGCATCGGCGCGGACGCCACGACACCACTGGGGAATCAGCGGCACGGCGCGCTGATCGCCGGCGACGGCAATATCGTCGGACCATCCAATACCTTCGCATCCAATCAACTGTCCGGTCTGCTCATCGAAGGTGATAATACGGTTGTCCAGGAAAATGCCATCCGCCGCAATGCTCGCTCTGGTATGTGTGTGAAAGGGGATGGCGCGACGATTATCAGCAATACCATACGGTTCAATCAGGCATTGGAGGCGCCATGGGACGGTTTCGACGCCCGGCGCGACGACTGCGAGTTGCTCAGCGGCATCGTTCTCACAGGAACGTCACAGACCCTGATCCGCAGTAACACGATTAGCGAGAATGCAGCGCCTGGCGTGACTATCTCCGGCGGAGCGCGAAACCGTGTGTCGAGCAATAGCATCACTGCCAATACCGGCAGCGGCATTCTCCTGATCAATGGCGCCAACCGCAGTATTTCACCGCCGACAATCCAGATGGTCGATCAAACAAAGGTGGTTGGCACAGCCTGCCGGGATTGCCAGGTCGAGATTTTTGCCGATCCCGATGATCAGGGGCGTGAGTTTCTTGGCGCTGTGCGGGCATCGGCGGAAGACGGAACATTCTCATTTGCGATTGCCGGCGGCGCCCTTGCTTCGCTTCAGATTACTGCAACCAACATCGATGCCGATGGCAACACTTCATCATTTGCCGCCGGCGTAAACATCCCGCCGCCGCCTGTTGTCTACCCTGTCCACCTGCCGCTGGTTATCCGATAACTGCCCCCCATGACCCATCGTCAGGGCTTCCTGCGGGCTGCGCACGGTGATAATGTCGCTCAGTTGAACGTTCTGCTGCGTCAGGGTCAGCGCCACGTCCGGCGAAACACCGCTCAATGTCACGCTGCAGCCGATCAGACGGAGCGCCTGTGCTGCGTTGATCAGCGCCTGCGCAACGGCAGTATCCACCATCGAGACGCCGGAAATGTCGATAATCACGTGGTGTGCGCGTTGATGGTGCGCTGCATTGAGCAAGCGCGAGGTGAGGAGCGCCGAACGGCGGCTGTCGAGATTGCCGACAATCGGCGCGAACAGGACGCCGTTGGCAAGGGTGATTGCCGGGATTTCGAGGGTGGCAACCAGATCGAGCAGGCGGCGCTGTTCGTCGAGTTGCGCTTGCTGGTTGGCATTGGCGGCTTCTAGCGCACGCGCCTGCTCTTCCGCCTGCGCCTGCGCCGCTTCTGCACGACGGCGCGCCTCGTCCGCCTGCCGCGCCGTCGTGTCAAGCACCGCGCGCGCCAACAGCAGAATGCCGACGAGCATCAGGTAAACAATGGGATCGGCGATGTTGAGCGATATGCCGGCGGCGATCACCCGACCAGCATAGATGGCAGCGGTCAGGAGAGCGCTGGCTATCACCCATAGCGGGCCGGTCATTGCCAACGCCAGTGCTGCGGGGAACAACAGCGCCATGGGAAAGCCAACCACGTCCCCTCTGGGCAAGAGACTGATGGCGGATGCCGCAGTGACGGAGGCAATAACAATCAACACATTGGGAGCGTGCCGCCACCCGCGACGGTATGCTTCCAACAGGGCAAGGTTGATCAGCGCTGAAATGCCCGGAGTTGCAGCAGTGAACCAGTCCCTACCGAGGGCAAACACGAGGAAAAAGATGATATTGCCGATAATGAGTATTCCCAGTCCCCAGATAACAACCTGTCGCTGTGTGATCGTCATGGATCGTTGCTCCTGTTTCAGAAATTGCCGCAATGAGAGCACATCATATCCTTCACAATGGTACCATGCGCATGTGCGAATAACATTGCCATATTGACACGAAGTTGTTTCAAAATAGCAATCGAGCGACTTCGCTCATCTTTGGAACATCGACATCCTGCCAGGAGACTGTATGCCCGCTTACGATGCAATCATCATTGGCGCCGGTCCCAACGGGCTGACGGCGGCATGTGTGCTGGCGCGCGCCGGATGGCGGGTGTTGCTCATCGAGGCGCGCGAGACCGTCGGCGGCGGCGTCTCGTCAGGTGAGATGACGCTGCCCGGCTTTATTCACGATCTCGGTTCGGCAGTGCATCCGTTCGGCGTTGCATCGCCGGTGTTCCGCGCGCTGAAACTGGAACGTTTCGGTCTGTGCTGGATTCAGCCGCCTGCGCCAGTGGCGCATCCGCTCGATGGCAACCGCGTCGCGCTGCTGGAACGGTCGGTCCGCACTACCGCATCCTGGCTTGGTCGTGATGGGATTGCCTACGAGCGATTGATGGCGCCGCTGGTGCGCCTGTGGGACCGCATTCAACCGCTGGTGCTGAATCCGCTGCGCTTGCCACAGCATCCGCTCGCCGGAGCATATTTCGGCGCGCTGGCGCTGCTGCCGGTCGCGCGACTGGCACGCGCATTCTTCCGCGACGATGCGGCGCCGGCATTGTTCGCCGGGCTTGGTGCGCACTCGCTGCTGCCGCTGGAGGCGCCGTTGACATCGGCGCCGGCGCTTGTGCTCGGCGCGCTTGGGCATGCCGTCGGCTGGCCCATTCCACAGGGCGGCGCACAGGCGATTGCGAATGCGCTGGAAGCCTGCCTGCGCGCCGAAGGAGGCGAGATACGCACCGGATGGACGGTGCGACATATCGACGAGTTGCCGAACGCCAGAGCGTATCTGTTCGACACATCACCCCGCCAGTTGATCCAGATTGCCGGTGATCGCCTGCCTGCCGGATACCGCCGGCGACTGGCGCGCTTCCGCCCCGGACCGGGGGTGTTCAAACTCGATTATGCGCTCGAAGGACCGGTTCCATGGACGCACCCCGCGTGCGCGCGCGCAGCAACCATGCACCTCGGCGGCACACTGGAGGAAATCGCCGAATCGGAACGAGCGCCGCACCGCAATGAGCACGCCACGCGACCCTACGTCCTCCTGGCGCAACCGACATTGTTCGACCCGACCCGCGCACCGCCGGGGAAGCATATCGCCTGGGCATACTGCCACGTGCCGCACGGCTCGACGGTCGATATGACAGATGCCATCGAAGCGCAGATCGAGCGCTTCGCCCCGGGTTTTCGCAGTCGCGTCCTGGCGCGACGCGCCATGAACTGCGCCGACATGGAAGCCTGGAACCCCAATCTGATCGGCGGCGACATCAGCGGCGGCCTGCCCGACTGGCGGCAACTGATCACCAGACCAACCCTTAGTTTCACACCCTACCGCACCCCGACGCGCGGCATCTACCTCTGCTCCGCCTCGACGCCGCCAGGACCGGGGGTGCATGGCATGTGCGGCTATCACGCCGCCCGCGCTGCGCTCGCCGACAGAGACTGAGCGGGTGATGCCTCTTCTCCGAGGACCAGGCAGGCTTCGGGGGCGAATTGCACAGTGATCGACGACCCTGGTTGCGGCGGGCGCAACTGCGGGTTGTTGAAGAGATCGAAGTGCAGTCGATGTGCGGCAAAACGGACCTGAACACGCACAATCGAGCCGAGGAAGGTCACATCTTCGACTGTGCCGCTCAGACGATTGACCTCGCGATGCACCTGCCCATCGAGCGTAATCAGTTCCGGGCGAATGGCAAGACTGACGGCATCGCCGGAACGATGCGATTGGAGCGAGGACGCAACGCGAACCGGCTGCCCTTCGACCGTCAGCAGTCCGATGGCGGCATCAACGACTGTGGCCTGGATCAGGTTGAGCGTTCCGACGAACGACGCAACAAAGCGGGTCGCCGGGAAGTTGTAGACCTCAAAGGGTGTGCCGATCTGTTCGATCCGTCCGCGGCTCATGACCACAATCCGGTCGGAGAGCGCCATCGCCTCTTCCTGGTCGTGAGTGACGTAAATGGTCGTGATGCCGAGTTGCCGCTGGATCTCACGGATCTCCTGGCGGAGCGACGCGCGAATCTTGGCATCGAGCGCCGAGAGCGGTTCGTCGAGCAACAACAGTTTCGGTTGAATGGCGAGCGCACGCGCCAGCGCGACGCGCTGCTGCTGGCCGCCGGACAACTGGTACGGATACCGCCGCCCAAACTCCGGCATATGAATGATCCGCAGCAGTTCCTCGACCCGCGCGCGGATCTCGTTTGCCGGACGGCGCGCGATCTTCAGCCCAAACCCAATATTGTCGGCAACGGTCATGTTCGGAAAGAGCGCATACGATTGGAACACCATGCCAATGTTCCGCCGGTTGGGGGGCATGTCGGTCACATCGACGCTATCAATCACAATCCGCCCTGCGGTTGGTTTCTCGAACCCGGCGACCATGCGCAGCGTCGTGGTTTTCCCGCACCCCGACGGACCCAGAAATGAGACGAATTCGCCGCGCTCGACCGTCAGATCGAAGTTCTCGACTGCCACAGTAGCGCCAAAACTCTTGCGCACACCGACAATTTCGAGAAACGCCATACGCCCTCCCAATCAGCGCGGACCTGCGACACGCGCCTGCGAACCCTGACCGATCCATTGAATAGCAGCAATCGCCGCCCATGTCAACGCAAAACTGATGATTGCCAGCGCCGACGGTTCATAGACGCGGCTGCTGGCGAGCCGGTTCATGTAGGGACCGAACGCCGGTTGTGCGAGCAGTGCGGCAATCGTGAACTCGCCCATGACGATGGCAAAGGTAATAAACGCGCCGCTCAACAGCGCGACGTACACATTCGGAAAAATGACCCGCGCCAGAATCGTGAACCATCCCGCACCCAGGCTCTGCGCCGCTTCGGTCAGGTCGTGAATATTGATCGAGCGCAAGCCGGTATCCACTGCCCGATACATGTACGGAAACGACAGGATGACATACGAGCCGATCAGCAACACCCACAGCCCTTCGCGGCTGTCGGTCAGCGGCGTGCGGCTGTAGGTGCGCGCCAGGCTGAAGACCAGCACAACCGCCGGCACAACGAACGGCAGCAGCGTGAAGAACTCGATGACCGGGCGCAGGCGTGGCAGGCGCAGTTGCACCCAGTACGCTGTCGGCACGATCACCAGCGCACTGATCGCAATGGTTGCCAGCGCCGTCTGGAGCGAGAACCAGAAACTCTCGACGAACCTGATGTCGTTGAGCACATTCGCATACGCCGCGAAACTCAATTCGCCGCGTCGGGCGCGCAACGAGAAGTCGAACGTTGCATAGAGCGGCACGAGGAAGTATACCGCGCCGACCAGAAACCAGAACCAGGGCCAGAACCGCTTCAGCATAGCATTACGAGCGCAGCCAGCGCGCCGAGAGGCGCTGGAGCCAGGTGTACAGACCGATACAGAAGCCCATGATGACGATCATGCCCAATGCGAGCGCATTGCCGAGACCGGGGTTGGCGAGCGCATCACTGCTGATCTGCGCGCCGATCAGAATAGTAACCACATTGCCCTGACTGCCGCCGCCGGTCAACTGAAACGCAGTCGCATGCGCACCAAACGCATTCCCGAAGAGCAGCACCATTGTGCCGAGGAGCGAGGGCAGCAGGATCGGCAGCCCGATGAAGCGCCAGTAGTGCCAGGAGGTTGCTCCCAGGCTCTCGGCGGCTTCACGCCATTCGCGCCGCATGCCCTCGAACGCCGGCGCCATGATCAGCACCATCAGCGGAATCTGAAAGTAAATATAGACGACGCTCAACCCCCAAAAACTGTAGAGGCTGAAGGCAGGGTACAGATTGATCCCGACCGAACGCAACCACTGGGTGACAACCCCGAGTTGACCAAGCGTTGCGATGAAGGCGAATGCCAGCGGCACGCCGGCGAAGTTCGACGCCACGCCGGAGAAACTGAGCACCGCATTACGCAGCGGTCGCGGCAATCCGCCGGTTGTGATCGCATACGCCAGCAACCCGCCGAGTAGCCCGCCGCCAATCGCAGTCACTGCGCTGAGTTGCAGGCTGTACACATACGACGAAACAATGAACGGGCGCCCCAACTCCAGAATGTTGCGCAGCGTCAGGCGGCGCTCCTGATCGAGGAAACTCTGCGCAATGATTGATAGCGTGGGCCAGATCAGAAACGCCGCCACAAACAGGAAGAATGGCGCCACCCCCAGCCACGTCCACGAGATGGCGCGGCGTCGAACAACCGGTTGACTCGCTTGCGTTTGGGTCAATGGCGCCACAGATCACCTCATGATGCTACCAGGGGTTCAAACATCCTGACGATGGATGCCTGCTATTGCACCGTCGCGCCGACGACAGTGGGCCACTGGCTCTTGATCATGTCGAAGGCGGCATTGATCTGGCTTCCGGTCGGGAAGCCGACCGGGGCATCGGTCTTCGGCAGTTTATCGAGCAGATCCTGTGGGATCAGCCCTGCTTTACGCATCGCCTCGAACCGCGCCGGCGTTGCGTATCCTTTCAGCCAGATCAACTGACCCTCATCGGAGTAGAGAAACTCCATCCAGAGACGGGCGGCATGCGGGCGCGGCGAGTAGGCGCTGATTGCCTGAACGTAGACGCCGGCCAGCGAGCCGCTCTTTGGCACAACCACTGCGATGTCAATGTTGCCTGCGTTCTGGTCGCGGTTTCCCAGAGCATTATAATCCCAGCGCAGCGCAATTGGCGTTTCGCCTTTGGCAATTGTCGCGGGTTTGGCGACCACCGGCAGCAGATTGCCCGCCTCGTTCAACTGCTTGAAGAACTCCAGCCCCGGCATCGGATTATCGAGCGAGCCGCCATTGCCAAGCGCCGCAGCCCACACGGCATTGATCGCCTGCCCGGAACCGGTCGGGTCGCCTGCCAGCGCAATCTGCCCCTTGTACTCCGGTTTCAGCAGGTCCGACCAGTCCTGTGGGATATTTTTCACCACCTGGGTGTTCACCTCGAATGCCATCACGCCGTAGTAATCGGCGTACCAGAACCCTTCCGGATCTTTCAGCGTGGCAGGAATCTCATCCCACTTCTCGACTTTATACGGCTGGAGCAACCCCTCCTTCTTCGCCGTATCGCCCCATGTGAACCCAACGTCGATCACATCGGGCGCCTGCGGACCCTTACTGCCGGCGTTGGCTTTGATCGCTTCGATCTCCTGTGCGGAACTGGCGTCGGGACTGAGGTCTTCGTGCTTGATGAAGGGATACTTCTCGAGGAATTTCTGCTTCATCTCACGATAATTCGCCCAATCGTCCGGCAGGGCGATGGTGGACAGATTCCCTTCTGCGCGCGCCAGTTCGATCAACTTCTCCATGCCGCCGGCGTCCGCAGCGGTCAGTGGACCGGCGGCGGGTGGCGACGGGAGTTGGGCAGGAGCAGTTGCTTCGGCGGCGGGTGCAGTGGTTGCCGCCGGCGCGGTTGGGGCTGATGGAGCTGCCTGACCGCAGGCGGCAAGAATGGCGCCAGCGCCAGCGCCAACCGCTGCACGCAGAAAAGCCCGGCGCGATCGGCGCCAGTCTCTGGTTTCCGTACTCACTCTCTTCTCTCCTTGTCATTCAGGGAACATCTGCAACGTGCGCTGCATGGCGGAGTGCTAGTGCATCGTCGGACATGGAACGCCTCTCGGACGCACCCCAGGAAACATGCTGACATACAACACGCTGGAAGAGCATAAGAGAAAATCATAAAGGAACAATGATATCTGTGTAAACATTGTATTAAGCGCACGCAAAATGTTCATCGCGGTGTTGACAGTCGCACCCATCCCCTCTATACTACTGCACGCCGATTGCGCCAGGACAACGCGCGCCACGTCCAGGGAGTCCGGGTATGACCGATCAGGCGGCAGCGCCCCATTGCGGCTATGCAACTCCACAACCTTTTGAAAACCATCGGTGATCCGGCACATTTGCCGCTTCCCAACCCGCATATTACCGCTGTCGTTTACGACTCGCGCGCGGTTACGCCTGGTGCGCTGTTCGTTGCCTACCGCGGCTTCCACACCGATGGTCACACCTACATTCCGCAGGCAATCGAACGCGGTGCGGCAGCCGTTGTTTACGAAGACCCGGCGTGGGACGACCGCATTCCGGTTCCGGCGTTGCGCACGCCAAATGCGCGCGTTGCCCTCGCACCGCTCGCAGCAGCGTTCTACGGTTCCCCGGGACGCCGGATGCGCGTTGTTGGCGTGACCGGCACCGACGGAAAGACGACGACCACGTTTCTGACCAGCGTGGCGCTCGAGGCAGGCGGCGCGCTCACCGGGCTGATGGGCACGGTAGATTTCAAAATCGCCGGGCGCATGTGGGCGAACGATTCGCGCCAGAGCACGCCAGAAGCGCCGGAGGTGCAGGCGCTGCTGCGCACCATGGTCGATGCCGGCTGCTCGTATGCGGTGATCGAGGCGACATCGCATGCGCTCTCGGCGCGCTGGAACCGACTCGCCGGCTGCGCCTTCGACATTGCCGTGCTGACGAATGTCACCCAGGAGCACCTGGATTTTCACGGCACAGTCGAGCAGTACCGCCGCGACAAGGCGCGCCTGTTTGAGATGCTGGCGGAGTTCCGCGACGCCGATGCGCCCCATAAGCAGCGCAAGATCGCCGTGGCGAACGCCGACGATCCCTATCACCGCATGTTCCTCGACGCCGCCCCCGCGTATGCCGAACGCTTGACCTACGCGGTTCACGCCGACGCTGACGTGCGTGCGGAAGAGGTCTGTTCAACGCGCGACGGGCTGCGTTTTCGGGTGACGACGCCGTGGGGCGCTGCCGACGCGCGTCTGCGCCTCACCGGCGATTTCAACGTCTGGAATGCGCTGGCAGCGTTGACCGTTGCGTGCGCCGAAGGCGTGCCGCTCGATGCGTGCCTTGCAGCGCTCGAACGTGTACCCGGCGTGCGTGGACGCATGGAACGGATCGAGGCCGGGCAACCGTTCACCGTGCTGGTCGACTACGCCCACACTCCTGGCGCATTCGAAAAATTGATGCGTATTGTGCGTCCCCTGACCGCCGGGCAACTTATTGCAGTCTTCGGCAGCGCCGGAGAACGCGACCGCGCCAAACGCCCGTTGCAGGGCGAAATTGCCGGGCGTTTCTGCGACCTCGTGGTGCTGACCGACGAGGACCCACGGCTGGAGGACCGTGAGGCGATCATCGCCGATATCGCGGCTGGCGCGGAAGCCGCCGGTAAACGCATCGGCGAGACCTGCCTCTGCATCCCGGATCGCGCCCTTGCCATTCGCGCCGCCTTTGCGCGCGCTCGCCCCGGCGACATCGCGCTGCTCCTGGGCAAAGGGCACGAAGGGAGCATTATCTACGGCACAACGCCGATGCCCTGGGATGAAGCGGCAGAGGCGCGGCGCGCACTGGCGGAACTCGGCTTTCGTGTCTCGTCTGCATTTTAAACAATTTCTCCTTGACAAAGTGCGAAAATAAGGGTACGCTACCATTCGGTATGAGTGCATTAGAACACGCCATCGAATTGCGCGCCGTCAGTAAGTGGTTTCAGCGCGACACGCCTGCCGTTGACCATGTATCGTTGCAGGCGCCGCGCGGCGCGCTGCTGGCGCTGCTCGGACCAAGCGGGTGCGGCAAGACCACCACCCTCCGCCTGATCGCTGGTCTCGAAACGCCAGACACCGGCGAGATCGTGCTGGCAGGCGAGCGAGTCGCAGGCGGCGGCGCGTGGATTCCGCCAGAGCGGCGGCGCGTAGGGATGGTCTTTCAGGATTATGCGCTGTTTCCCCACCTGACGGTGCGTGAGAATGTGGCATTTGGTCTCAATGGACGTTCCACGCGGGAGCGCGTGGCGCGTGTGAACGAACTGCTGGGGCTGACAGGTCTTGCCGATCTGGCCGATCGGTATCCGCATCAACTATCGGGCGGGCAGCAGCAGCGCGTGGCGCTGGCGCGCGCGCTTGCGCCCGATCCGCAGGTCATTCTGCTCGACGAGCCGTTCTCGAACCTCGACGCCGTGCTGCGCAAGGCGACGCGCGAAGAAATGCGGCGCATTCTGCGGCAATCGGGCGCCACTGCGGTCTTCGTGACGCACGATCAGGAAGAGGCGTTCAGCATCGCCGACATTGTTGCGGTCATGCGCGAGGGCGTCATTGAGCAGATTGGCGCACCGCACGAGATCTACCTGCGTCCAGCAACCCGCGCTGTCGCCACGTTTGTCGGCGATGCGAACTTCGTTCCGGCGCGCGCCTCCGGCCGCTGCGCCGAATGTGTGCTCGGCAGGGTGCCGCTTGTCACTCCGCGCGATGGAGCAGTGGAGGTGATGGTGCGCCCCGAAGCGCTCGATCTTTGCCCGGACGCCGCCGGTTGCGGGCTGATCGAAGAGATTGTCTTCTTCGGGCACGACCAGTTGATCGGCATTCGCATGTGCGATGGAACGCTCATTCAGGCGCGCACCGGTCCGCGAGTCGATATCGCACCTGGCGCGCGGGTCACTGTCCGGGTGCAGGGCGAGGCGGTGGCGTTTCCATGTGCCGAGAACCGAGAACTGAGAACCGAGAATCGAGAACTGAGAACCAGCGGTTAGGGATTATGGGTTAGATCGCCTGTCTTCACCATCCGCCTTCAACCTTTCCGCTCAGCACACCGGCGCGCGGGCGGGGCGCCCGTGGACGGGTCACAGACCCGCCCCGACGTTGGCGCGCGGGCGGGGCGCCGGCGGGCGGGCCACCGACCCGCCCCTACGATATGCCTGCGTTCAACATGCGACCATCACCTCTCGCAAAAACCGGATCTTCTCCTGATTCTGGAACGTGCCGCCGCCTTCGTGCTGGTTGTAGCGGTAGACGCGGATCTCCTTCGGACCGGCGTAATGATTATAGGCGGCGTAGACCGTTGATGGCGGACAGACATCGTCCATCAGACCTGCTGAGAAGAGGGCTGTCGCCTGGGCGCGTGCGGCGAAATTGACTCCATCGAAGTAGCTTAACGTCTGGAACACCGATTCGACCCGGTCGCGGTGCACTTTGCAGTAGCGCGCAATCTCGAAGTAGGGGTTGGCGTCGCTGATCTCGGTAGCGCGGCGGTAGTGACAGAGAAATGGCACGTCCGGCATGGCCGCGTGGACGTCGTGCACCAGACCGGCGACCGCGATTGCGATCCCGCCCCCCTGGCTGCCGCCGGTCACCGCAACGCGCGCAGCATCGACGGCAGGATGCGCGCGCGCTGCTTCGACTGCGCGCACGGCGTCGGTAAAGACCCGGCGATAGTAGTAGGTGTGCGGGCTGGCAATCCCGCGAGTCATAAAGCCAGGGTGGTGCGGATTCGACCCTTCCGGCTCAGGATCGGGCGTGTCGCCCTTGAGCCATGCGCTCCCCTGCCCGCGCGTATCCATCACCAGATGCGCATACCCGGCAGCGCTCCAGAGGAGCCAGTCCGTCGGAAAACCGCGCCCGCCGCCATAGCCGATGTACTCCACGACGCAGGGCAGCGGGCCGGAACGGTGGCGCGGCAGCAACAGCCATCCCTTGATTGGCTGGCCGCCGTAACCGCGAAAGGTGACATCGAAGGTTTCGACCGTCGCCAGCCCGGCGTCGTATGGCTCAAAACGCGCATCAAGCGGATAGGTGCGCGCTTCATCGAGCGTCGCCCGCCAGAATGCATCGAAATCGGGCGGCTCCTCGCGCGGCGGACGATACTGCTGCAACTCATCAAACGAGAGGTCGAAGAACGCCATACCGGTCTCCTTTGTCTGTCTCTGCAACAACGTCGCTGCATTATAGGGCAGTCCGGCGCCTGCCCATTCTTCCAGGAGTCATCCCACGCATTCTGGTGATGCCAGGTTGCGTATCCGCCTGTATGATTCACCCGGGCAACACCATGGCGGAACCACGATACGCTGGCAAACGCCGCCTGGCAGCGCAGGAGTCCCTGCGCTGGCTCCAGTTTGTTCTCAAGACACAATTCCAACAAGGAGAAACCCATGACCTCATCTTCCGGCGCCGACCTGATCAGCGCCCTCTCGAACCAGATGGCAGACGCCGTTGAACGCATTCGCCGTTCACTGGTCACGGTCAACGGCAGACAACGCCAGTCGGCAAGCGGCATCATCGTTGCAACCGACGAAGTATTGACGGCAGACCACGTGCTCGAACGCGATGACGATCTGACGATCCAGACTGACGATGGTCGCACCCTGGCGGCGCGTCTGGTTGGACGGGACCGCACGAGCGACCTGGCGCTTCTGCGCATCGATGGACTTGGCGGCGACACCGCCGCCCGGGCTGATGCGCCTGCGCGCGTCGGACAGTTCGTGCTCGCGGTCGGTCGCCCCTCTCCAGGCGGACCAATGGCAAGCCTGGGGGTCGTCAGCGCCGTCGGCGGACCGTTGCGCACCCGCCGCGGCATGGTCGAGCAAGTCATTCAGACCGATGCCACTCCCTACCCTGGCTTCTCCGGCGGCGCTCTGATTGACGTCACAGGCGCAGTGTTGGGGCTATTCACCACCGGACTGATCGGCGGCGTCGCGCTGGCAGTTCCGGCGCCGCTTGCGTGGCGCATTGCACACACCCTGGCGCACCAGGGGCACATCCGACGCGGCTTCCTCGGCATCAGCAGCCAGCCGGTCACGATTCCGCAGGGGCAACGCGCCGGACGCAACCAGGAACGCGGCTTGCTGATCGTGCGCGTCGAGCCGGATAGCCCGGCGGCTCACGCTGGTCTCCTGATCGGTGATATTCTCGTCAGTCTCGATGGCGTGGCGCTGAACGACACTGACGACCTCCAGGCGATGTTGAGCGGCGACCGCGTCGGCGCAACGGTTCCGGCGGAAGTCATTCGCGGCGATACGCTGGTCACCCTATCGGTGACGATTGGACAACGTAAGAGTGCATAGATGATGACCCAGGTGTTTTATCATTCACCTATCACTGCCGGGTTCGCCGATCTCGCCGAACGCACCCGGCGGAGCGTCGTGCATCTGCACGGCGCAAACAGCGGCAGCGGAACAGGCGTGGTCTGGCAGCCTGGCGGCGTTGTGCTCACTAACGATCACGTGATCGCCGGAGCGGGCGGCGTGTTGCGCGCGCAGACGCTCGACGGGCGCGACCTGCCGGTGACGGTGACGGCGCGCAATCAGGACCTCGATCTGGCAGTGTTGCGCATTCCCGCCGACGATCTGCCGCACGTCGGCGTCGGCGACTCGACAAAACTGCGTGTGGGCGAACTCGTCTTCGCAATCGGGCATCCATGGGGGCAGCCGTGGGTTGTGACCGCCGGCATTGTCAGTGGGCTGGGCGCAGCAGAGACGCGCAGCGGCCAACGGATCGACTTCATCCGGTCCGATGTGCGGCTGGCGCCGGGCAACTCAGGGGGACCGCTGCTCGACGCACGCGGCAAGGTCATCGGGATTAACGCCATGGTCTTTGGCGGCGATCTCTCGGTGGCGATTGCCAGTCACATCGTCGAACAGTGGCTGAACCGCGCGCAGGGGCGGCGCGTCCGCCTTGGCGTCGGGGTGCAGCCGGCGCCTGTGCCGACGGGATTGTTGAACGGGCGCATTCACGGACTGCTCGTGGTCAACATTGAGCCTGGCAGTCCGGCGGAACAGGCAGGAGTGATGGTTGGCGACCTGCTGCTCCATGCTGACGCGGTATCCCTGGAGCGACCGGAAGACCTGCGTGTCGCACTCCAGCGCGCAGTGAGCGCGACAGTTCGCCTCCAATTACTGCGCGCCGGCGATATTCGCGTGATCGACGCGCCCCTGAACGGGGCAGTGCAGGAACAATGATACACGTCCTGATTGTCGCTCCCACGCCAGCGCTGCGCGCCGGGTTGCGCGTACTGCTCGCCGAAGCGAATGTCGAGATCGTCGGCGCTATCGGGTCGATCGCCGATTCGGCAGGCATTCCTGCTGCGACCGATGTCATCCTGGCGGCGGATGAGAGCGTGCTGACCGATGCCGATCAGGTATTGGGGGAAGAGCCGCGCTACGCAGCGCTGCTCCTGACCGACGACGCACGGCAGGCGGACGTCGTGCGTCGCCTGCCGTTGACTGCGTGGGGCATGCTGACACACGATGTCAGCGCCGCAGAACTGGCAGCAGCGCTCCACGCCGTCGAACAGGGGCTGATCGTCCTGGCGCCGGAACTGGCATCACGCCTGGTCCACCATCGTCCAGAGCCGGTTGAGGAGCCTGCTGGCGAACCTCTCACAGCGCGTGAACGCGATGTGCTCGAACTGGTGAGCCAGGGGCTATCGAACAAACAGATCGCCCAGAAATTGCAGATCAGCGAACACACCGTCAAGTTCCACCTGTCGTCGCTCTTCACCAAACTCGGCGTTTCGAGCCGCACCGAAGCGGTCAATCGCGGCGCGCGCCAGGGGATCATTACCTTATAATAGAGTGATCAGCCAGATGTTGCACAATAATGGTCCGTGTTGACCATCGTGCAGCGGACGCTGGCTTCGACCGGCTCAGCCAACCTCCGCCGCGCATCGCTGACGCACGTTCGACGGTGTGGAGCAACTTCGGAGGTTGGCTTCGACTGGCTCAGCCAACCTCCGCCGCTCCACGTAATCGTTCTACAAGAGCCTGCCCGGAAAAGATCGTTGGGCAGGCGAAGGCAATGCCTTCACTACCCGGCTCAGCGCGAATCCGTCTTGATCCGTCTGCATCCAGGTTCCACAGGTATAAAGCGTCGTCAGGGACGGAGCCGACGCAGGATCGCCGTCAGGCGGTCGTAGTCATCGTTGAGGAGCGCAGCGATCTCGCGCCCGGCTCGCACCAGAAATGCGCGCTCATCGGGAAACGTGCGGGCTGCCAGGCGCAGCGCCGCCGCCAGCGCCTCGTCACCGGGGATCTGCGGCATAAACAGCACCGTGCGGAAATAATCGGTCGCCTGATTGAAGCGCGCCACCTCATCAGCATCACACTCATAGACGCTGTAGTGCACCGGCGGCGGTTGCGGCGGCAGAAATTGACGGATCTCGCCGCGCTCCACGAAGCCGACAATCACGGCGGAAAACTCGGTCTGCAATACTTCCGCCAGATCGGGATGCTCGTGATAGATCGCCGCATCATACACCTCGCGCCCGGCATACGTTCGCCCGCGCACCACCGCGCGCGCGCCGATGTCGTGGCTACCGGTGCGGATGTCGTACACCAGACCGTAGATCGCCGTTGATTCATCGCGCGCCTGGGCGCGCACCAGGGCGCCAAACGGCGGCGCCTTCAGCAACTCGTAGGCGCCTGCCGTGAATTCCGTGCTACGTGCTTCGATCACTTCCGCAATGCGCATCGGCATGTCCGCTCCGCTCGCTTCCAACAGGTTCGACGCCAGCGAGCAGTATATGCCCCCGGCAGAACCATGTCAACTTGCATTGTTCGGTAGATGCTGGTATAATAGCGAATGCCGGGGCCGCAGGGAGTTCGGGCCAGCGGAAAGATAAGGCCCCATCGTCTAGCGGCCTAGGACGCCACCCTCTCAAGGTGGAGATCGCGGGTTCGAATCCCGCTGGGGTCACCAAAACATACGGGCCCGTGGTGTAGCGGTTAACATGGAGCCCTGTCAAGGCTCAGAGCGCGGGTTCAAATCCCGTCGGGCCCGCCAATTGCGGCGGCAAAAAGGCTCACTTCGGTGAGCCTTTTTGATTCTGAAACTCTACCCGCCACGGCAGGCTGGTTCGAAAAAGTCGCCGCATGTGCAGCGTGATTCGTCACGCTCGAATCACCACCCCCACAAAAGAAGACAAACGCCGATCCGCCCAAGGCAAAAAGTCCGTTACGCGGCTCGTCTATGAGGCAACCGCATAACCCGCGCCGTTGACACAACCGGTGATCCGGCGCCGGCTTGCGTATGCATAGTGCCTTCAGCAAACCAGCAGCCGACATATATGCCATATCAGCAGTCCAGCGTGCAAAGAATGAGCACGAAATATGGTATAGTACTCGCGCCCCATTTTCTTGTCCGCTGCAAGCGGTTTAAGTCGAGGAGAGCCAGAGGAGAAAGGACATGTCAATGCCCACGATCTCGCGACGCACGTTCGTGAAGACGATGGCGGTTGGATCGGGAACGATCGCCTATCTGGCGACAGCGCTGACGGTGCACGGCGCCGGCCCGGAAGTCTACACCCTGCGCATTGTGCATACCAACGACCACCATGCGCGTATCGAGCCGGTGTTCAGCGGCAACAATCCCGTTCACGGCGGCGTCTCGCGGCGCAAGACGCTGATCGATGCGATTCGGAACGAAGGCGGCAACCAGTTGTTGCTCGACGCCGGCGATGTGTTTCAGGGCACGCTCTACTTCAATCAGTATCGCGGACTGGCAGACCTGGAATTCTACAACGCACTCAAGTACGACGCAGTAGCAATCGGCAATCACGAATTCGACATCGGGCAGGCGCCTCTGGCGGATTTTGCGCGTGGTGCGACCTTCCCGTTGCTCAGCGCCAACATTCAGACTGAACGCTCATCACCGTTGTTCGGGCTGATCAAGCCGTGGGTCGTCATCTGGGTCGGCGGTCAGCCGATCGGGATCATTGGCGTCACGACCGAAGACACGCCGGTGCTCAGCAACCCCGGTCCTGGCGTAAGGTTCACCAACTATATCGATGCCGTGCGTCTGGGGGTTGAGTCGCTGCGCCGCGACGGGGTTAACAAGATCATCGCGCTCACCCACGTCGGCGTCCAGGCGGACCGTGAATTGGCGCGTCGCGTGGACGGCATCTCGGTCATCATCGGCGGGCACAGCCATACGCCCATGGGTCCGATGGTCAATCCCCAGACGCCTGATCGCCCCTATCCCGAAGTCATCGCCTCACCTTCCGGCAAACCGGTGATCCTGGCACACGACTGGGAATGGGGACGCTGGCTCGGCGACCTGACGATTGGCTTCGATGCCAACGGCGACATCACGCGCGTCGTCGCGGGGCGTCCTACCGAAGTGCTGCCGTCTATCACTCCAGATGGCGGTTTCGAGAACCGCATCCAAACCTTCAAAGGTCCCCTGGATCAACTGCGCGCCACACCGGTCGGCGAGACGCGGGTTGAACTGAATGGTCAGCGTGCCGATGTGCGCTCGAAGGAAACGAATCTGGGCAACCTGATTGCCGACTCGATGCTGGCAAAAACGGCGCCAGCCGGCGCGCAACTGGCGATTATGAATGGCGGCGGCATCCGCACCAGCATTCCCGCCGGTCGGATCACACTCGGTCAGGTACTCGAAGTCATGCCGTTCGGCAATACGCTGGTATTGTTGACCCTGACCGGCGCACAGGTGAAGGAGGCGCTGGAGAACGGCGTCAGCCGCGTCGAGCGCACCGACGGACGCTTTCCGCAGGTTGGCGGCATGCGCTATAGCTGGAACGCCTCGGCGCCAGCCGGAAGCCGCGTCACCGGCATCCAGATCGCCGACGGCAAAGGCGGCTTTGTGGCGCTCGACCCCAACGCCAGGTATCGCGTGGTCGTCAACAACTTCATTGCCGGCGGCGGCGACGGCTACAGCGTGCTGCAGCAGGGAACGAACAAGGTGGACACCGGGTTCCTCGACGCCGATGTGCTGGTGGAGTACCTGCAGGCGCGCTCGCCGGTCAGCCCGCAAGTCGAAGGACGCATCGTGCAGGACGGTACGTTGCCAGGTGCGGCGGCGGCGGCGCCTGCCCCTGCCCCGGCTGAAGTCCCGGCAGCACTGCCCCGCACCGGCGGCGAGTCATTGCCCGCGTGGTTGCTGGCGCTGGCGGCAGCCGGAGCGATTGGCGGCGGTCTGCGGCTGCGTGAACGCGCTGCACGCATGGCAGCCACTGGTGAAAGCAAGACCGTCGACGTCGAATCGTAGGGGCGGGTCTGTGACCCGCCCACGGGCGCCCCGCCCGCGCGCCAACATCGGGGCGGGCGGGGCGCCCCGCCCGACAGTCAGAACATTCCAGGTCATTTGATCACACAAAGCCACAAAAAGGAGTAAAGACCAGCGATCTAACCCTTAACTGGACTCAGTTCTCAGTTCTCGGTTCTCGCACAAGGAGCCATCATGACCGCCGCTGACATCATCGCCGCCGAACGACGTTACCTGCTGCAAACCTACGCCCGACCAGGCTTCGTGATCGAACGGGGCGAAGGGTGTTATCTCTATGACAGCGAGGGGCGTCGCTACCTGGATTGTGTGGCCGGTATCGCCGTGAATGCGCTCGGCTACGGCGACCCCGACGTGGCGCGCGCCATCAGGGAACACGCCGACGGCATCATCCACCTGTCAAACCTGTACCACTCGCGCCCCGCCGTCGAACTCGCTCAGGCGCTGGTGGAGCATACGCCATGGGCCGATCGGGCGTTCTTCTGCAACAGCGGCGCAGAGGCAGTCGAAGGCGCGCTCAAGTTCAGTCGCCGCTACGCGCGCGATACCCACGGCGAGGGCAAAACGACTATCGTCGCGTGCACCGGTTCGTTCCACGGGCGCACAATGGGCGCCGTGGCGGTCACTGCGCGCGAGAAGTATCGCCAACCCTTCGAACCGGTCATGCCAGGGGTGCGCTTTGTTCCCTTCAACGACAGCGCCGCCGCCGCCGTCGCCATTACCGACGATGTGTGCGGCGTGATCGTTGAGCCGGTGCAGGGCGAAGGCGGTCTCAGCGTAGCAACGCCGGAATTCCTGCGCACACTGCGCGAACGGTGCGACGCAGTCGATGCGCTTCTCATTTTCGACGAAATCCAGTGCGGCATCGGGCGCACCGGCACGCTCTGGGCGCACGAACCATACAGCATCGCGCCTGATGTCATGACCATCGCCAAGCCGCTTGGCGGCGGGCTGCCGATTGGCGCCATCCTCATGCGCCAAAAAGTCGCGCAGACCATCCACGTCGGCGATCACGGCACGACATTCGGCGGCGGTCCATTCGTCACCGCAGTGGCATACACCGTGTTCCGCAAGATTGCCGATCCGTCATTCCTCGCCCATGTGCGCGAAGTCGGCGACTACCTCGGCGAGGCGCTGAATGACCTGCAGGCTGCTCATCCAAATGTGGCGCTGGAAGTACGCGGACGTGGCTTGATGCGTGGCGTCGTCATCAACGGTCCTGCCAATGCAGTGCGTGAAGCGGCGCACAACGAAGGGTTGCTGGTCGCCACAGCCGGCGATGACGTCCTGCGTCTGGTGCCGCCATTGATCCTGACCCGCACTCAGGTCGATGAGGCGGTCGACAAACTGACGCGCGCGCTCAAAGCAACCATCTCCCCGTAACGTGCTTTTCTCCGAATGACCCTGGGCTGTCGTTGTGGCGACGCGCTGGTTGTTCGGCGTAGTGCGAGGCGTTATGCGGGCAAGTCCCTGATTTGACAGGAGATGCCGTATCGCTGCGGGCTGAAGCAAACACGCTTGCGCCTGTGGAGTGGTTGGCATTGGCTTCGACAGGCTCAGCCAACGCCGATCACGAGATTATCTCATATTCATGTTGATCTTCAGGCTGCGGCTCGGCGGGGACGTCGCGCCTGCAGCGATGGTCGGGCGTCATTTCCTGGTATGACGGATAGCCCGTAGCGGCGCCGAAAAGAGCAAGAGGAACACTGTATTCAGAACGGCGTTCTGCCAGAAACCCGACAAGATTGAGTATGCCGTATCCGGAATGTACCATGCGGCAACTGATATGGCGATGACATACCAGCCTTCGCTCCAACCCTTTGCAAGAAGAGACCTGACAACATAGAGCATTGCCACCCCGGTAAGCCAGTTGATCCAGAGCTTTTGTGGGGGCGGAATGTACGTTCATCGTTGATCCTCGATTGCTTTGCGGAAACACATCTTGACCGTCCTGCGACTGTTCTGCCTTGACGCCCAACGCTCCGGTTCAGCCGCAGGCCGCAGCAACCGATTGTCAAACGCTTCCTTCATGAGTGTTGGAAAACCATGTCTTTTGCTGCATCGACAGCACAATGCGCAGAAACAGAATAAGAACGGGAAGTTCGATGCTGGGACCGATTACCACGGTCAGCGCCACCAGTGGACTTGCGAACGCCGTTACGGCGATGGCGAGAGAGGCCTCCGAGTTACGCGCTGTGGTTGTGAATGCAAGGAGCGCAAACTCAGGATAGCTGAGCCGAAACAGTCGTGCAGCCACGATGGCCATCAACAAGGCGATGACGAAAAAGGCGACGCCTGGAAGAATCATCTTCAGAACAACTGAAGGATTCTCGAACAGCACCGCTCCCTGCGATGCAAACATAGCCGCGATCACGATCATCAGCGTTATCGCCTTCAAATATGGCAGCGCGACCTTCTTTGCCGCAACCTCAACGGAAATGGCAAAGCGCCCGAGCAACCAGCGTGTTGCGGCTGCGAGAGCCAGCGGCAATACGAGGAATGTGATCACACTGCGCAACATGTCGGCGATCTCGATATGAACCACGGTTCCGACCAGTAGAGCCATATAGACCGGCAACAGCACGATTTGCAGGACGACGTTCCAGAACAGGATGCTGACACCCAGTTCGACATCACCTTTCGCCAACTCGGTGAACACGAGATACCAGCCGATACAGGGCGTCACAAGGTACAGGATCAGGCCGACCCAAATGTCGGGATCATTCTGCAAGAAGAGATAGCCAAGCGTCCAGGCAATCAAAGGCGTGATGAGAAAGTTGATGCCAATGGCCAGCGAAACCGGCTTCCAGCGAGCAAATGCGTGCATGACCCCCTGCGTGCTCACCCCCAGCATGATGAAATAGATCACGAGGAACACGCCCGCTGTCACCAACGGCGTGAGATTCGCAGCAAGCGTCGGCGCCACGTTGGACAGAACGAGTCCAACCACGATCGCGCTCAGGAGCAGGAAGGGCTGGATGCGGTCGAGGAACGCCAGTTCTTGCCTCTGTTCATTGGTTATCGCGGGCATCTGGTGTCTCCAAGTCTGCTTCCTGACCAGTGTATCCCTCTGTGATCCTGCTGTCAATGAGGTCATCTGCAATGCACTTCCTCAACACCCTCTTCTCCCGCACAATACATTGCACAAAAATCTGAGAGCGGCTCCCTGATAAAAAAGGCCTGATTCACTGCCCTCCTCTCGACAGTACTGGTTTTTTGAGACAATAATCCGGTATCGCCCGGTCTAGCCCGCCAAGGCAGGCTTCGCTTGCCCTAGAGCCTGTTATGTACTTTCGAGCATAACGGTAATGAACCGCTTCAGCCACGTGGACCTTGCCGCCCCCCGCATGCGGGGGGGGGCAGGGGGGGCAGGGGGGGCGCCGCGCGCGGCGGTGCGCTGAGCCGGTCGACGCGCGCCGGCGCGCGCCCCCCCCTTTCCCCCCCTGCGGGGGGGCAGGGGGGGCGCGCGCAGATCATGGACGAGCGTTGCAACGACCCCGGCCTTCAGCCAGCGCTGGGTTTGCTGATAGACGGTGTACCACGGCGGCGGAGCGTTGGGCATCATGCGCCAGGGCGCTCCCGTGCGATGCGCTGAGCCTGCCGAAGCGCGGACGATGCAATCGCCCCCCCTTCCCCCCCCTGCGGGGGGGGGCGCAGCGCGTGGTCGCGCTGCGGGGCGTCTTCGGTCATGAAGGTCAGGGAGGGAGCGCGGCGCCTGAGCCGGTCGAAGCGACGAAGGCCCGCTCC
>CALGYB010000159.1 GCA_937935075.1 uncultured Roseiflexus sp.
CGGAATACTGATTGTCAAATGTCAGGACGAGGTAAGTGCAAATGTCCAAAACCTGACGCACGTTGACATTATCGTCCACTATCAGTCACTCGGATTCTATGCAAAAGACCTTTTTGTGCTCGTCCGTCCCAACAAGCCAGCAGTGAGTCGTATCAAAAAGCAAGAGCACGCAAGAAAAAATCATTCCTACTTTCTCATATTCGTAAAGACGGATGGAAAAAACCCTCGAAAAAAGAGAAACGGCAACAGCAAAAGCAACAGCAGGGCGATCCCTCGTAGAGGAGCGTCCTGCCGTCTCCTGCCTATGGGTCTGTATGTTTGGGGTATCAGGAGTGCATAGTGACGACGTTGCGCTGACCGTATTCTGATTGCAATGCCAGCCTCTGCGGAGGCGTTGCATTGCAACATCTCCACTACCCGACAACCCCCCGCGCCTCTCGCCTCATCTCACATCAAACCCGTGCCACCGCGCTTTGACAGGCGCTGGTCAAGGGTCATGGCAAACGCCTGGAGGCTGGTGCTATCGAGTTTTTCGAGGGCGTCGAGTTCATCTTCCGTCAGGTCATACTCCTTGCACGCCTCGTGTGCGTTGTCGATCAACGCCTGACGAAACTCTGGATCAATCACCGCGCGTCCAATCACCCGCTCGACTTCCGACTGAGACATGGCACTGCTCCTTTCTGAAGGAAAGATGCGCTATGCTGCGAGCATGTCACGATGCGCAACACGCATTCGATGCGCTTCTCCGCTGGCGCTCAATACAGTAAACGTATCGTATGCTCGTTTTAGATACGCAGTTCCTTCATTCAGGTTGCCGGTTTTCAGCAATGCCGCGCCATGGGCGCACCAGGTTCGCGCCAGTTCGAAGCGATCCTGCACGGCCTCGCACAGCGCTGCACTGGCCACGAAATCATCCTGCCAGGATCGCCCTTGCGTCACGGTCGCCGCGCCACGCAACCGCAGCGCAATAGCCATCAAATCGTCGGCGCCGAGGGTGCGGCTTAACTCAACTGCCTGCTCTGCATACACGGCTGCGTCTTCCAGGTTGCCCAATTCGATCAGCGCCTCAACCAGCGCATTGAGCGCCTCGGTCTGGAGCGACGGCGCCTGGAGCGCCTCAGCCGTCGCCAGCGCCTGGCGAGCGAGTTCGACCGCGCGCCCATAATCACCCTGGGCGCCGGAGGTTTGTGCAAGATGGACCAGGGCATTCGCCTCCTGATCGGTGCTGCCCAATGCGTGGTGCAGGCTCAGCGCCTCTTCGTACACCTGGTGCGCCTGAGCATAGTCGCCGCGACGATAGTGAATGATGCCCAGCGTATTGAGCAATTGTGCGGTTTCCAGTTGCGCGTGCAACCGACGTGACAGATCGAGCGCCTCCCGGCAACAATCTTCGGCTTCGGCATACTGACCAAGCACCGTCAGCGAGTAGGCGATATTCCCCAAAGCATAGGTAATGGCGTAGCTCAAGCCAATCTTGCGCGCCAGCGTCTCAGCCACGCGGTAGTGTTCGAGGGCGCGTTGATGATCATTCTGCAACTGCCAGAGATAACCGATATTGTTGTGCGAGGCGATCATGCCAGGCAGGTCATCAATCGCTTCCCGTGCGTGCAGGCTGCGCTCGAAGAATTCGCGGGCGCGCGCATATTCGCCGCGCAAGGTCAGCACCGAACCGCTCTCGGCATGCAGACGCGCCTCGATCTGCTCATCTTCGGCGCTTTGCGGATCGGAGCGCAGCATTGCCAGCCCTTCTTCGCACGCAGCCAGCGCCAGATCATACTCGCCGCGCCGCCGTCGAACGAGGGCGATGTCAGCGCAGATGCGGGCTGCCGCCAGCGGCGCGACCTCTGCCGGATGCGTTCGCACAATGCGCTTTGCCTGCTCCAGCGCTTCGAGCGCTAGAGCGTACATCCCCTGCTTCTCGAGCACAGCGCCGCGTCGGTGGTGCGCCTGTTGCGCCACCTCCGGCGAGATGCCAGGCGCTTCGAGCACGCGCACAATATGTTCCAGCGCCTGATGGTAGCGACCGAGCGTCGCTTCGACATCGGCAATGGCGAGGTGCGTTTCCCAACTGCGGGGATCGTGATCGTCGCCTGCCAGCGCATCGAGCGCCCAGGTGTAATACTGCAACGCCTCTTCGTTGGCAAAGACGGCGCGCGCCGCGTGGCCGGCTTTCAGCAAATAGTGGATCGCCTTGTCGCGCCGGTTGCTGAGGCGATAATGATGCGCCAGCAGGCCGTAGTAATCGTCCAGATCGTCGCCGTAGCGCTGTTCCAGGTACTCGCCAATCCGACCGTGCAATTCGCGCCGTCGGGCATAGAGCATACTCTGGTACGCCACTTCTTGAAGGAGTGCATGGCGGAACATATGCACCCGCTCCGGCTCGAGCCGTTCGATCATGGTGATCTCCTGCTCGTCCAGGTGGGTCAACTGGCGCAGCAGCGTGATACGGTCAACATTCTGGATCGCATGAAGAACGCCAAACGGTATCCTTTGCCCGATGACCGACGCCACGCGCAACACATTGCGCGCGTGTTCGTCGAGACGATCAATGCGTGCCAGCAGCAGGCCGTTGAGGCTATCGGGCAGGTTATCGAGGCTATGGAGAAATGCCTGGTTCGATTGCGCCAGCACTGCGCGCAGCAGCTCCGCCAGGAAGAGCGGATTACCGGCCGCTCGCGCTGCGATCTGACGGCGCAACGTTTCAGGCAACTGCACATCGCCTGCCAGGAGCGTCACCAGACGATCACTATCGTCTGCAGGAAGTTCCTGCACTTCAAGCACCGCAGCCTGATCGTCATCCAAGAGCGTACCAATTGGTCGATGCGCCCCAAGCAAGAGGATCGCGTGGGCGCGTATCGTCTGTGTCATGCGACGCCAGAGTTCGAGCGAGACCGGGTCTGCCCAGTGCAGATCCTCGAAGACGACCAGCAGTGGACTCTGGGTGGCGGCGTGCAGCAGCAAGCGTTCGAGCAGATCGAAGCGGCGTTCTTGCCGCAATTGTGGATCAAGCCCACGGGTCAGCCGGTTGTCGGGAATATCGAGCCGCACCAGATCGCCCAGTAACGGCAACCACTCTTCCATCCCAGGACCAAGCGCCGCCAGGTGCGTGGCGATTTTCGCTGCGCGCGCTTCATTACTCTCGCCCGCCGCCATGCCGCAGAGCGACTTCAACAATTCGCCCCACGCCGCGTATGGAATGCTCGACGTATAGGAAAGGCATGCCGCCGACACCACGCGCACGCCGCGTTCGCGCGCCATCTCGACCAGGGCAGCCAGCAGGCGACTCTTCCCGACGCCTGCCTCGCCGACCAGCCGCACCGCCCTGCCCGAACCGGCGAGCGCCGTCTCGAGATTCTCTCTCAGCCAGGCGACTTCGCGCGCCCGGTTGACAAGCGGCGGCAGTTCTGCCGGAGACAGGAGTGTCGCATTGCCATCGTCGCGCTCGCCAATGACCCGGAAGATCTCCAGCGGTTCTGACTTCCCTTTGAGCGGCATGGAGTCCTGGAGTTCGCATACAATCCGGGCGGTTGCGCCGGCAAGCGCCTGGCTGCACCAGATGTCGCCCCATGGCGCTGCGCTCATCACCCGTGCAGCAACATTGACCGCATCCCCCATGACGGTATATTCCTTACGGGTGGCGCTGCCGACATTTCCGGCGAAGACGACGCCGGTGTTCAGCCCAATCCGCTGGCGCAGCAGCGATACCGACGGCGACCACGACTGAGACCTGGAATCGTCAGCGCCGTATAGTTGCGCCTCGATCTCCGCATTCACGCGACCCAGGGCGGATTGCATCGCCAGCGCCGCGCGAGCGCCTCGTTCAGGATGATCTTCATACGCCGCCGGCGCGCCGAAGATCGCCAGCAGTTTCACTCCTTCTTCGGCGACATCCAGTTTGTTGATGAATCCTCCATAGCGCGCAATGGCCGATTGCATTTCGGTCATGTAGCGTTCGAAGATACGCGCGGATTGCTCAGGCGGCAGCACTTCCGCCAGCGCCTCAAGCCCGGTAATCTGAACGAATAACGCAGTAACCGGTCGCAGATCGGCTTCGATTTGCGGTTTGTCCGGAATTGCAATAATGCGACTCAGCAGGGCAGGCGGGATATACGGGACGATGCGATCAAGATCATCGAGCAGATCGGTCAGCGTTGCGTTGGAGGCCGCATCGTCCAGATCGTGCTGCCCGGAAACCGGGGGGGCGGCAGGGTTGGCAAGAGCGTGGAGACGGAAAAAACCGTTGTGCAGCGGCTCGCCTATCGCATCGGGCAGCAACTCATGGGCGCGTCGTCCAAGCACGATCTCACCCGGTCCGGCAAGCGCCTCGGCGCGCGCCACGCCGTTCACCACAGCGCCAAGCGCCGCATAATGCCACGTGTCGGCATGGCCAGCGCTGACCAGCGCAACCTGACCACTCTCGACGCCAACGTGCAGATGCATCGGAAAATCGCCCACCCCGGCGACACTGCACACATATCCGTTGAGCGCCTGTTGCAATCCAAGCGCTGTTTCCGCAGCGGTTCGGAAATGATCGGCATCGTCGAACAACACCAGCAGCGCGTCGCCGCCAAACGAGATAAGATCGCCGTTATAGGCATGAACGACATCGATCATGCGGGCAAAGATGCTGTTGAGGAAATCGGTGACCAGTTCGGTTCCCTCCCGCCCCAGCACGCTGAGCCGCTCCGCCAGCGCCGTCGAACCGGAAAGATCGGCGAAGAGCAGCGATCCTTCCACCCACTCCAGCCAGGGCGGCGCATGACGCTGATGAAGCGCCCATCGAACAACCCGACGCGGCAGGTAGGTGGCGATGGCGGCGCGCACTCCCGCGAGATGATGCCGAACGGCGGCAAAGTCGGCGATATTGGAGGCGCGACTCACACGATCATACACATCGACCGGCAGGTAACGCGCCAGTCGTTCACGTGCGACTATGCTTGCATCTATCGAATCGGGCGTGTTGTCTGATGTTTTTTGATGCAGCACCATAGGTTTCGGCTAAAAGCATGTCCAAAAATCGCCGCATGACGGGCGGATGGGCAGGCGAAGAAGTTGCCTTCGCCTGCCTGACAAGGACGTGAACGTCAGCCATAAGACGGTCAACCTGTGCAACATCTGGTTATCGCTATCAGAAATGATGCCGCTGGACCACACTAATCATTATACCGTATCGCCGGAATTGCTTTCTTTGGTTTGATCAGGGAGCAGTTCTCATGAACGAACGTGGAAAACCGCCATCGAACACAACGACCAGCGTATTCGGTCGCAACTCGCGCTCTACATCATTCATGCCGACAATGATCGCGTGTGGGCTGGCGCCGCAACTCAGGCGAATAATCGCTTCAACGTGCGGCGCTGCAATTGGCGGCTCGACCACCAGCATTCGATCAAGGCGCTCACCGGCGCACTGCGCTGCCGCAAACAGACGCAATTCTTCGCCGGGACGTGCGCCGGCGGCAAAGCGAGCTTCCCGGCCACCGACTTCATTCACTGCCAGGATGCTCAGTGCCAGCGCACTCAGGAGTGCAACACTGCCGACCAGCAGGCGCTCGACTCGCATATGGGCGCGTGCGCCGGTATTCATCTGCGCGGTATGACCGCCTGACTCTGCTGCCATCACCCAATCCGCCAGCGCGGATGACCACCTGCCGACCATCAGCGCAATGACCATCACCGGCAGGTAGAGATACCGCGAATCTGGCGCCGAAGCGAAGGGCGCGGTTGGCGCAAGGGTGAGGATCAGCGCCAGCATGCCGTTCAGAAGCGACGCGGCGCCCTTGCCGTATCGCCACACAATGACCAGAGCGATCACGCCTGTCAGTACTGCTCCGGCGCCTGCGAGCGGCAACCACGCCTCTCTGCCATACTCCACGCCTGGCAGCGGTGCAACAATCAATCCGAGACTCCGAAGCGGGTTGAGCGCCACCTGGGCGCCGAAGCCATAACCGCTCTCGCGCACCAGATAGTTGCGCGACGCAACATCGAGGGCGAGGAAGAGATACGCCACTGTGAGCAGGACCGGCAGAATGAGCGGAATGAGCGCCATGCGTCGTTGTGTGATGCGTGACGCTTCCCATTCGGTCAGCACAATCAGTGGCGCCCCGATGATGGCGCTCTCTTTGGTCAGCAATGCAAGCGCCAGCAGCAGTACAGCAGCGCCGTACCAGAAGGCGTGGGACAGCATGCGTCCATTGGACGCATCGACGCTCCACCAGCAATGCAACATCAGCAGCAGGAAGAGAGTCGCCAGCAGTTCGCTCTGCGCCGATACCCACACCACTGCTTCAAACGGCGCCGGGTGCAGTGCCGCCACCAGTGTCGTTACGGTAAACCCAATCATCGGCGCAAGAGAAGCGCGTGATCGGGTCATGCGATATGCCAGCCAGCCCACGAGCGCGGCGTTGGCGACATGGAGCGCCAGCGACACGCGGTGAAAGGCGCCGGCATCAAAGCCGAACAGACGCCATTCGAGCCACAACAGCAACCAGACGAGAGGGCGATAGAAGTGCGACTCGGCGCCGGCATCGAAGGCGCGCGCAATCATCATCGGCAACGACCGATCGCGCACGTTCAGCAGCCACTGGAAATCATCAGCGGCAAACGCACGACCGGGCAGCGCCTGATAGGCAACGGCAACGGTCGGCAGCGCAACGATGAGCGTGGCGCTTACCAGGAGCGCGTATCGTCGAACATCGGACATGGCAGCAGAACGCGACTCAGCGCCGGCAACCGCCGTTCAATCACGCAACGTGCTAATCTGCTGGCAAAGCCAATCCAGTTGCATCTGATTGATCATGTAACAGGTCGCCGGTCCTTCAGACTCAGCAAGCAGCACACCCGAGGCGCAGAGAACCTTCAAATGTTGCGACAGCGTCGACTGAGCGCGCGCCAGCGGTTCAGGCAAATGCAACTGAATCTGGTTGCCAATGCAGCGCGGGTGACGCTGAACATAGCGTACAATTGCCAGGCGAACCGGATGCGCCAGCGCCCGGCATATAGCCATCAATCGTTCATCGTCTGATGGAGACGCCGAATCCATGGCAGACCTCTCTGCCACACCGCATGTTCACCAATGAACAAATCTAGCACGATGCTTCGACCGGCTTTCGTTCGCTCACAATCAGGTTCACAACGGGTAAAGCCAGCACTTCAAGCCGCGACAATAGTGGTAGTCTTCATTGAGTCATCTTTTCACTGGATTATACTGCACTTGGCATAGCAGTGGCTAGGCTGAAAAGACAATCTCGCGCTTTGCAAATGAATACACGGCGAGCGCCAGAAGCCCGATCACCAGAAACAACTGCGCCAGCGGAACGGCTGCCGAGGCGCCGTTGTAGTCCCGGCTGACCGAGATCGCATAGCCGGTGAATGCAGGCAACATCGGCGTGCTCAGGATGGTGCGCGTGACATCCAGCGCAACGGCGACCGGCGCCGGCAACGATGAGAGTGTCGCACCGCCAATCAGGTTCCCCGAGAACGCCAGCGCCACCAGCGCCAGCACCGCCAGGCGCCATGGCGCAGGCAGCACAATTGGCGTCAGCAGTGTCAGAAACGCCGCCAGCAGCGCCAGATTCAGCAAAAGCGGGATCGTTCCCAGCACCCAACCCACAAAACCGAGGCCGCCTATCGGGTTGGTGAGCGCAATCAGCAGGCAGATGGCGCCATACACGCTCCACGAGACCGCCAGCACTGCCAGGTATAACCCCAGCAGGTATGGACCGCGACCCAGACGCCGCGCCAGCGTCACGTATCCTACGGCTCGATCACCGAGCGCAAGAATAGTCGAGCCGGTATACACCGTCAACCCCAGCATCAACAATCCGGCGGTCGAAAAGAAGTATTCCGGCGTCATCGGCATCGTCCAGCGGCGAAAGAACAGATAGTATGCCGCCGCTGTCGCCAAAACCTCGACGACGATCCGCCCGGAGCGCAGATACTCGCTCAGAGTGAACACTGCAAACCAGCACGTGCGAACCAGCGCGTTCATAGACTTTTGCGCTCCTGATCCTCGTGGGTCCGCTGGTCTTCCTGTTGTAGTAGTTCGCGCAACAGTGTATCCCCCATACCCGAAGGACCAGGTGGAGGCGCTTCCGATGAACCGTTGCGCCCCGTTTCGCCCCGCACCGCCTCGAGATAGAACTCCTCGATTGGATGGCGGCGCGGCGCCAGCGTCACGATAGCAATGCCGTGATCGAGGAGCAAACGCAACACCTGCGCCTGGAGTTCCGGCGTATTTGGCGCCAGGGTAATCTCGCGTCGGTTACACTGCACTGCTGGCGACAGCGCAATCAGAGCCGTCTCGGTTGCTGGAGGAAGGTCAGTAACTGTAATCACGACACTGCTCGATGGCCGGTGGAGTGAGTGCGTTTCCGCCTCCGCTGCGATACGCCCGCCATGCAGAATGCCGATACGATCACACAACAGGTCTGCTTCGTCGAGAAAGTGGGTCGCCATCAGGATCGTGCACCCACGCCGGCGGACTGCAACCAGAAGATCGACGATGTCGCGTTGCCCTTCTGGGTCGAGTCCTGCGGTCGGCTCATCGATCAGCACAACTTCCGGTTCGCTCAACAGCGCCTGTGCAAGCCCGACGCGCTGCACCATGCCGCGTGGAAGGGCGCCTAACAGATGATCGGCGACGCCGGTCAAACCAAACGCATCGATCTCGGCAGCGACTCGCCGCCGCAGCCTCGCACCGGAGAGACCGCTGAACCTTCCCAAATAGAAGAGATATTCACGCACGGTGTATCGTGTATGGTAACGCGCTCGCTCCGGCACATATCCGACGCGCCCATCAACCTGCTGGATCTGCTCGCTTCCCAGAACGCGAATCGATCCACGATCCGGTCGCAGAAAGCCTGCAATCAGATGGATCAGCGTCGTTTTGCCAGCGCCATACGGACCCAACACACCGTACACGGCGCCCTGGGGCACACGTAGCGATACGCCGCGCAGCGCAGGAACGCCGTCATAGGATTTGTGAACGTCGTTGAGTTCGATACTATCCATGGGAGAACCGGAAATGGGGAGTGTAAGGGTTAAGTGTTCATTGATCTCATTGATCTAACCCCTCATCCCTAACCCCTGAACCCTAACCCCTTGTCACCAACTCCAGATACACGCTTGTGATCAGTGCAACAGGGAGCATGTACCAGAGGCACCAGTGCACCGTCGTGTGCAACGTCACACGTGGCAACGTCCGACGCGCCCGGCGCAGCCCAGCGATCAGCACAGCAAAGAGTGCGATGACAATAATCAGCGCAATTGTCGGTTGAACGACTTCCATTCCAGGCACGACGCCGACCACGAACAATGCCAGCGCCAGGCCCGCACGCATGTGGCGCGCCGCGTATGCCAGCCAGCGTTCACGCTCATCCAGACCCTCCTCGGCGCCCAATGGCGAAAGGCTGGTATCTGGCTCAAATGGTCCGAGACCGGCGGCAGCGGCAACCGCCACCAGCCCTGCAACAAACAGAACGATTCGCCCCAACACTTCGAGTCCTGTCCAACCCGTATCGCTCCACAGCAGACTACCGGCTGCCACCCAGAGCGCCAGGCGTCCTGCGCCATTCACCTGCGCTTCCCGAATAACGGTGCGCGCCGCCAGCGGTGATGAGGCCAGCAAGCCGGCAAACACCGGCGCCAGGAATGCGCTTTCGACCAGGACCCCTATCAGAGCCGGATGACCCACCCAGGACTGATCACTCGCCGGATGAAAGGGCCAGGGAAGCGCAGCAAACGCCAGAATAACCAGCACGATGCACACCAGCGCCGCCCATCCATCGATGCTCTGTGGGAAGCGCTGCATCGACGGCGCTGGCCAGATACGGACACCGGTTATCACCCGCGCGATCAGGACGCTCAGACCAGATGCTATCACGAACGCCAGCCCAATTGCGATGAGGATATCCATTGCTTGTCCACTTACCCATTGTTATTCCGGGCAATAGCGCGAATTGCTTCGATAATCCGCGCATGCTCCGGCGGGCAACCATCGAGCGACGCCTGCACGGTCAATCCAGCAGCGTTGACAAAGCCCCCGCGCCCAAACGGATGCCCGTCGATAGCGCACTGTCCAACGGCCAGGAGTGGCGCATGATCCTCTACCTCCTGCATCAGCACAGTCAGTGCCGCTTTTGCGCTATGTGTTAGCGGACCGGTGACCAGCAGGACATCCGCCTCCTGTGGTGACGCTGCCCAGGCAATGTCCGCAGCATTGCTGACGGCTGCAATGATCTCGAGATCGCACCCGCCGCATGAGCCGGTATTAAACCGATAGACCCGGATCATACGCTTTTCCATCGAGAACTGAGAATCGAGAACCGAGAATTGAGAACTAACACGAATACGCGGTCATTTGGACAATAAGGGTTTTTGAGAACATCATCCGTTAACGCCCGGTTAAGCCCGCGCAGGCGGGCTT
>CALGYB010000160.1 GCA_937935075.1 uncultured Roseiflexus sp.
GGTCAGGGAGGGAGCGCGGCGCCTGAGCCGGTCGAAGCGACGAAGGCCCGCTCCTCGTCGCTCACATCGCTGGGATAGGGTTGACGTGTCATACTGAAATCATACCACGTGTATCTCTGAAGTGCATAACAGGCTCTAGTATAGAAATCGGCGCGCAGGATGCGCACCGGCGACGCCATTCGTGCGCGACGGCGGCGCTTCTCTGCTTTCTGGTTGAGCCGAGTGCAGGTTACCGTCGCAGCACCGCGACCGCCAGGTACGTCGCGCCGGTTGACGCATCCTCGGTGTGGGCGAGCGCCAGGAGTTGGTCGCCGTTGCGCCATCCGGCGTAACTGATCGTGTCGCCTTCGACGAGCAACCGGTTGTCGGCGCGCCACCCGTTGCTTTCGAGTCGCCCGGCGTAGAACTGTTTGACCTGCTCCCAGGCGACGCTTCCCGAAACCCGGAAGAGGCGGATGGCGGACGCCTGCTGCTCGCCGACAATCTCGGATGTTAATCCGCTTACCATTGCATCCGCCAGCGACGACTCGCCGCGTAATGCGGCGGTTGCATTGGGGTAGATCGGCGGCTCCGCCAGGGGCGCGCTGCTGCAGGCGGCGACCAGAAGCGCAAGAAGCACAATCATCAGGGAACGTGGCATCATATGTGACCTCGCGGATCGTGACAACGGTACCGGTATCAGAATACGCAGACCTGCGATCTGAGGATGCGTCGTGTTATGAACATTAAGGAATTAAATCGATTAGAGCCTGCGAGGGCAGGCTTCGCAACCGTAGCCTGCGGCTTCAGTCGCCGAGCGGACGCGACACATTGACGCAAAGGTGCAGTGGTTACGCAAAAATATCCGCCACGCGCCAGCTAAACCCGGGCAGCACATCAGGCGCCTCGAGGAGATCATCGCCGGAAAGCGCCTGGATCGCACCTGTCGGCGCTCGATGCGCCAGCACTTCGCGGGTGCGTGGATGCACTTCCCAGACCAGACGGGCGCCGGCGGGGAGAAAATCACGCACCTTTTCGCGCACATCTTCGGCGGTCTCGGATGGGGAAACGATCTCGACCGCCAGGTCTGGCGCCTGCTCCCAGAACCCTTCGGGAACACCTGTCGCCGGAATATGCGCTGCTGCGACGAATGCGACATCAGGAGCGCGCACGGTATCGGGGTTGCGTGCCAGCCCAAACCCTGACTCAGCACAGACGGCCCCATGACCGCCTGCTTCTGCCCATTGCTGCAATCGTGCGCCGATACGGAGTGCCAGCGTCCCGTGTCGTCCACCCGGCGGCATTGTTTCGACAACCTCCCCACGCACCAGGGTGCGCCGCACCGGTCCTTCCGGCAGCAACCGGAACGACTCGGCAATCATCAGTTGAGCGGGTGCAATGCTCATACGACGTTGGAGCGATAGACTGACGCCTATATTGCGATACCGTATTGTACCATTGTTTCCCCGCCAGGATCGTGCTATACTGCGCAAGGATCAGGGCTGAAGGACGCCCGATGCTGTTGACACGACTATGAACGAATCCTCGACTCCCCGGCAGCGCGCAGAGCGCCTGATCGACGAGGGAATTGCGGCAATTCGCTCCGGCGACCAGGCTCGCGCTCGTCAGTTGCTCACTCAGGCGTTGCAACTCGACCCTCAGAATGAACGCGGCTGGTTGTGGCTCTCCGGTGCGCTCACCGATGTGGCGCACCGCCGCTACTGCCTCGAACAGGTTCTGGCGATCAACCCGCAGAACGAGATCGCGCAACGCGGTCTGGCAAGCCTTAAACCCGTTGCTCCGTCGACATCGCCCGCCGCGCCGGCACAGCGGCGGCAGCCGGTGTTCGACCCGCTTGCACCCGATGCGCCGGCGCCGAAACCGGCAATGCCATCACAGCCAGCGCAGCGGCAGCAACCGGTGTTCGACCCGCTCGCGCCCGACGCTGCCACGTCCCGGCGCGGAACAACCGCCGCCACGCCGCCGTCCCCGCCGACGCCCTCAACCGTCGCTCCTGCGGCTGCCGCGCTGGCAACCGGCGCGCAGCAGCAGAAAGCGCCGGAGTCGCCCCGGCAGCCTCCGCCTCCGGCAATGCCTTCCGAACCGGCGCCGGTTGACACACTGGCATCACTGCGCCCCGGCGCTACGGCGAAGCGCAGCGGTCTGCTGCGCCGTCCGGGAACTGCCGGCAAAGCCGCCGCTGGCGCCCCGCCGGCCAGCATGCCTGCTGAGCAACCCAAAAAGCGCTCACGCGCCATTATTTTCGCACTCCTTGGCATTGTCGTCGTTGTTGCGCTGCTGGTCACAGGGCTGGTGTATCTGTATCCCGACATTCTGGCGCCGCGACCCGCCGAGGAAGCGACCGCTCCGACGGCTGAGTCTGAGACGCCGACGCCGGTTCCTACGCCGACGAGTATTCCAACCGCTACGCCCGCCCCGACGCCGACGCCGGTTGATGTTCAGGCGCTGGTGCGGGAGGCGGAAGAACTTGCTGCTGGCGGCAGCCTGGGGCAGGCGGCAGAACGCTACACCGAAGCGATCCGCGCCGATCCGTCATCATTCGAGGCATACTTCGGGCGCGCTCAGGTCAACTTTAGTCTGTCGCTCTTTCAGAATGCAGTGGATGATTTCACGAAGGCACTGGCGCTTGATCCGGAGAACGTCGAGTCGTACCATCAGCGCGCGCGCGCCTTCTATCGTCTGAACCGGTACGATGAAGCCATTCGTGACTTCACCGAGGCGCTTGCGCGCGATCCCAACAACGATGTGCTCCTGATGCGCCGCGGCGTCGCTTATCGCGACAACGGTCAGTATGATGAGGCGCTGGCGGACTTCGATCAGTCGCTCCAGCTGAACCCGGACGTCAGTTTCACCTATTACCACCGCGCGTTGTTGTTCCAGGCGATTGGCAAACTTGATCGGGCGCGCGCCGATTTTGATCGAGCGTTGACGATTGCGCCGGAGTATCGTCTGGCATTCGTCGGGCGTGGGTTGCTGCGTCTGGAGCAGGGTGATGCGCGTGGCGCTCTCGGAGACTGCTCCCGCGCCATCGAACTCGATGCCACCGAGACCGACGCCTATCTCTGTCGCGCCCGCGCCGCCATCGCGCTCCGCGATTACCGCGCAGCGGTCGCAGACCTCGATGTCGTCATTGCGCGCGACCCCGACAGCGCCGACGCCTACCGCGAGCGTGGGAGGGCGCACCAGGCGCTGCGGGATACGGCGGAGGCGCGTGCGGATTATCAGCGCGCCGCTGATCTCTACCGCATTCAAGGGCGCGACAAGGACCTGGCGGATGTCGAAAAGTTGCTTGCTGCGCTGAAGTAGCCGTGCGGATCGATATCCACATGCACTTCCAGCCGCCCGAAGCGCTCGCGTACCTGGCCGGCGCCGCTGAACGCGAACCGTACTGGGCGATGCTCCTCGGTCTGCACCCGACAACCCGTTGGTTGCCGGCGGCAGCGGACGAAGGGCGCGTTCTGGCGGATATGGATCGTGCAGGGGTTGACTGCGCGGTGATTCAGGGGGAGTACTACCGCCAGCACGAGTCGTGCGTTGCAGCCAACGACCGCGCACTGGCGCTGCACCGGCGCTACCCGGAACGGTTCCTGGCGTTCGCAACCGTGCAGCCCGCCGATGACCGCGCGCTCGATGAGGTGCGCCGTTGTGCTGCTGCCGGGGCTGTCGGCGTCGGGGAACTCAACCCGTATGCCCAGGGGTTCACGCTTGACTCGCCTGCATTCCTGCGGCTGGCGGAGACTTGTATCGATCTGAACTTGCCGCTCCTGCTCCACGTGAATGAGCCGGTGGGTCGTTACTACCCCGGCAAAGCCGTCACGCCGCTGGCGCAGTATTACGAGGTTGCGCTGCGCTACCCCGAACTCACGATCATCCTGGCGCACTGGGGCGGAGGACTCTTCTTCTACGAACTGATGCCGTCGGTGCGTCAGGCGCTCCGCAATGTCTGGTACGATACGGCGGCATCGCCGCTGCTCTACCCGACTGCCGCTATTTTTGCGGTGGCGCTGCGCTGCGTCCATCCGCGCAAAATCCTGTTCGGCAGCGACTATCCGCTGCCGCTTTACCCGCGTGTCTCGCGCGAACCTGACCTTTCCACCTTTCTCGACGAAATTGCAGCGCTGGATATTGCAGCCGATATTCGGGACGATCTGCTGGGACACAACAGCGCGCGCCTGTTGGGGTTGATGCCGTCTGACGAAGCGCCGGCGCCAGACTCTGCGCCGCGCTCGAACTCTTTCCCCCCTCCTCGCCATCCGATCACAGCAACGATGTCGGTCGCTGCCATTGCCGCTGCCTGGCCTTCAGCCCGCGCAGTGCTGGAGGCATACGGCATTCCCTGGGCAACCGTCGAGGTCCCGTTCTGGGAACCGCTGAACCAGGCAGCGGCAGCGCGCGGGATTGGACCGGAGCGCCTGGAGCGTTTGCTCGACGATCTCAAAGCCGCTATTCAACAAGATAATGAGGCGCCATGAATCGCGCGCTCGCCGTGTTTGTCTTTTTTGGCATCGGCTACTTTCTTTCCAATTTCTTCCGCGCTGCCAATGCCGTGATCTCCGACGATCTGATGCGCGACCTGGGGTTGAGCGCTGCCGACCTCGGTATGATGACCAGCCTGTTCTATGCTGGCTTCGCTGCGGTGCAGTTGCCGCTCGGCGTAGCGCTGGATCGCATCGGTCCGCGTTTCGCCGTGCCAGCCCTGATGCTGATGACGGTTGTCGGGTGCCTGTTGTTCGCCACGGCGATGGCGCTGCCACAGGTCGCCGTCGGGCGCACCCTGATTGGCGTCGGCATGGCGGGGAATCTAATGGGTGCGGTCAAAGCGTTCAGCGCCTGGTTTCCGCCGCAGCGCGTGGCGACCTTCACCAGTCTGATGGTTGGCATCGGGGCGCTGGGGGCGCTGGTGGCGGCGACGCCGCTTGCCTGGCTGAATCAGCAGTTCGGCTGGCGCAACGTCTTCCTCGGCGGCGCCCTCGTCACCCTGCTGAGCGCCGGTGGCATCGTGCTGGGTACGCGCAACGCGCCACCTGGCGTGCTCTGGCGCGCCACGTCCGACGTCTCCGATGCCGGGTTCGCTCAGATTTTTCGTAACCCGCACTTCTGGCGCATCGCGCCCCTCAATCTCACCTTGCTCGGCACAACGCTCGCCGTTCAGACCCTGTGGGCGGGACCATACCTCTTCGACACGCTGCGCCTGTCGCAGTTCGAAGCCGGCAACCTGATCCTGATCATCAGTGCAGGCGTGGCAGCCGGTTACGCCAGTTGCGGCGCGCTGGCGGATTTGTTCGGCACGCGGCGGGTGATGACGGTGAGCACCCTTGCGTTTCTGGCGGCGCAGATGCCGCTTCTCTCGCCCGTTCCCCCGCAGCCGGCAGCACTGGCGGTTGTCTTTTTCCTGTTCGGCTTCAGCGGCGCATTCAGCCTGCTGACACTGGCGCAGGTGCGCGAACTGTTCCCGCCATATATGGGCGGGCGCGCCGTTACTGCCGTTAATCTGTTCGGCTTTGGCGGCGCGACGGTGATCCAGTGGGGTATGGGCGTGATCATCAGCGCGTTTGCGAAAAATGATGACGGTCGGTATTCGGTCGAGGCGTACATCGCAGCGTTCGGCGTGGCGTTGCTCCTCAATGCACTCGCGCTCGTCTGGTACCTGACGCCGGTTGCGCCAGGGGCGGAGAAGAGGGCGAGCGCAGGCGGGGTTGAAGGGTGAGGGTGAGGCGAGACAAGCGGCGATTGGCAAGAGATGCGAGGGTTGCAGATGACAGGTAGAAAGGTCAGGCAGGCTGCCTCCTTCATCGTTGCAGGCGGCAGGCGGAAAGGACGCAGGGTGCAGGTCAGGCAGGCTAGCCCCCTTCATCGTTGCAGGCGGCAGGCGGAAAGGACGCAGGGTGCAGGTCAGGCAGGCTAGCCCCTAACCCCTGATACCAGTTCTCAGTTCTCAGTTCTCAGTTCTCGTGACATGCCCATCCCTCACTACAACGCCTACATCTTCGATCTCGACGGAACCGTCTACCTTGGCGATGCCCTGTTGCCCGGCGCGGCTGAGACGATCACGCGCCTGCGCGCCGCCGGATTGAAGGTCATCTTCCTTTCCAATAACCCGACCCGCACCCGCGCCCAGTATGCGGCAAAGTTGACCGCGCTCGGCATTCCGACGACGCCGGATGAGGTGATCAACTCATCGTATGTCATGGTGCGCTGGTTGCTGGCGGAAGCGCCGGGAAGCCGGGTGTTCGTTGTCGGCGAACCGCCACTCTGCGACGAATTGCGCACCGCCGGGTTCGACCTTGCCGACAGCGCCGATGGCGTGCAGTTCGTCATTGCCTCGTTCGACCGCACGTTCACCTACCGCAAGTTGCAGATCGCCTTCGACGCCATCCGCGCCGGGGCGCGCTTCGTGGCCACCAACCCCGACCGCTACTGCCCGACTCCCACCGGCGGCGAACCGGACGCAGCGGCAATGATTGCGGCTATTGAGGCGTGTACTGCTCATCCCGTCGAAGTCGTTGTCGGCAAGCCATCGCCGATCATGGTGCAGACGATCGCCGAAACGCTGCGTTTGCCGCCGGCGCAGTGCCTGGTCGTCGGCGACCGGCTGGAGACCGACATTGCGATGGGGCGCGCCGCAGGCATGGCGACCGCGCTGACGCTCACCGGCGCCACCGACCGCCGCGCGCTGGCAGAGGCGACCGTCCAGCCGGATTATGTCATCGAGTCGATTGCAGCGCTGAATGTGATGAAGAAGGAGTAAATCCATGCGTGAAACGGTTCGTCGCCTGGCATCCCTGGGAGTGTTGCCTTCTGAAGATTCTGCTCTCGCTCTAATCCAGCAATATGAAGAACTCCTCGCTCAGATTGTTCCGCCTGTATCGGATGAGGAGGCTCGTGTGCTCATTTCGCTTTTGGGAAGCGATGATTGCTATGGATTGGCCTGGACTATGATTCATCTTATTGAAACAGCACCAGGTTGGCCATTAATGGATCTTCTGGAGAATAGGAGTAACAACTGGATAGAATTGCTAAGAACACGCGCGGCAAATCGCAACTCATCCGATACGAAATGTGAAGATTAATGCGCGTCCAGGAGTCCTTGTATTGGCGGTCGAGCGGTCACAGGAGGTCGTCCATGAGTGAGTCTATGACGATTTACTGCGCATTACCCGACTTTGAAGGGGTTGCTCAGGTGATGATGTCCAAACCGGGATGGGCGCTGCTGCGCCGCGAAGCCGCTCATATTCATCTGCGATCCCCCGAGGGCGAAATGAGCGTCAATGCACTGTTTCCTGTCGTTGGAGGCAAATTCGGGCGCGTCTACATGGGCGCGTTGAATGCCATCAGGCGCATTCCGGGGATGGATCGATCAATGCGCGATCAGCTCTACGATGACGTCAAGCGCGCTGAGATGATCCTGGGATGCGTCGTGGAACCGGATTTTCTGGAGCGTGATGAACGTTTTGACGCGATTTTCGAGATTGCACAGCTGTGCCGGGGTGTGGTATTCGACGGTTTTACCTTTCTCACGGACAACGGAGAAGTTATTGCCACGCTCAACGGTAGTGCGCCTGATCCAGGGGTGTAATCAGACAGCGCTGGTTTTTTGAGCGTGCGTTTATTGCAACGCCCAATGATAGACCCGCTCCACTGCGTCCAGCATCCGCTCGCGTGAAAAGAGGGTCCGCGCGCGGTGAACGCCCGCCTCGCCATACTTTGCCCGCAGCGCCGGGTCGTCCCGCAGGCGGCGGATAGCATCCGCCAGCGCTGTTGCGTCTCCTGGCGGCACGACCAGACCGGTCTCTTCGTGTGCATTCACAAAATCGGTTCCGGTTCCGAGCGCGGTGCTGATGCACGGCAATCCGCTCGCCAGCGCCTCGACCAGCACAATGCCAAACGCCTCGGCGCGCAGGTGCGACGGCAGCACAAAGATATCCGCCTGCCGGTAGAGCGCAGGGAGAGCATCGTCCGACACATCGCCGAGCAATCGCACCCGATGATGCAATCCGGCGTCGGCGACCTGTCGTTCCAGTCGCGCGCGTTCCGGTCCATTCCCGGCGATCCAGAGTTCGACGCCTTCGACCTGGCGTAGCGCCTCGATCAGAATGTGCAGCCCTTTGTAGTAGCGCAGCCGTCCGACGAAGAGCAGACGCGGCACGGCATTGGCGCGGCGGTCGCCTGGGGAGAAGCGCGTCACATCGATGCCGATCGGCACGACCTCGCACTTTGCGGCATGAGCGCGAAGAAACGGCGACGAGGCGATATAGCCAGGGCTTGAGGCAATGATCCGCGCTGCGCGGCGCAATGTCAGCGCCAGCAGCGGCCGGTAGAGGCGTAACAGCGTTTGCTGGCGCACAATGTCGCTCTGGTACGAGATCACGAGCGGCGGCGCACCAGGCGCCGCCATCGCTGCCAGGTCACCCGGAGGGTAGGGAAAGTGCAGATGCACGACATCGGTGTGAATGATGCGCGCCAGTGCGATCATCGCCGGGCTGAGCGGCGTCGATGCCAGGTGCGCCGTCCGCGCTGCGCGCACCACGGTCAATCCGGGCAGCGGTCGTTCGATGGATGTGCAGCGGGTCGTATTCGTGACCAGCACCGTCACCCGATGACCGCGCGCAACCAGACCTTCCGCCAGGTCGCGCACATGACCCTCGATGCCGCCGAGAACCGGCGGGTAATCTTTGTAGATGTGCAGAATATGCACCGCTATGCTGCAAATGCCCGAATGAACGCCCCCATGCAGCGCATTGCCGTCCAGTAGTCGTCCAGCCGGATGTTTTCGTTCGGCGCGTGGACCAGCGCGCTCTGATACCCTGTGCCGCACCCGCTTGTCATCGGCGTGCCCAATGCGGTGCAGACCGGATAGACCGGACCGGTGCCCGCCATCGTCGGGTAGATGACCGGTTCTTTGTGGTAGGTGGCGCGAATTGCCGTCGCCATGGCCCGGACGACGTGCGAGTCGGGGTCGGAGCGCCCCGGTTTTTCGTGCCCGTACTCGATAATGGCAATGTCGTCGAAGCCGTGCGCATCGAGATGACGGCGCAACGCCGCTACCACGTCCGCCGGGTCCATATCGGGCACGAGGCGGAAATCGATTTTCGCGCGCGCCTCGGATGGCAGGACGGTCTTTGAGCCTTCGCCGGTGTAACCAGAGACCAGCCCGCAGATCGTGCAGGTGGGATTGAAGAGGTGCGCCTTCAGGCGTTCGATGCCATGCAACCCGCCGAGAAACTGTGGAATGCCAAAATCCGCCAGCAGTTCCTCATCGTCGAGCGGAATGCGCTCCAACGCCGCCATGTCCGCTGCCGACGGCGGGCGCACCCGGTCGTAGAAGCCGGGGATCAGCACCCGCTCATCAGGCGCTTTGAGCGTCGCCAGCGCCCATGTGAGCCGCCATGCCGGGTTGGGAACCATGGTCGCATTGGCGGAATGCAGGTCGTGCGACGCGCCGCGCACGACCAGTTCGACATAGCAGATGCCCTTTGCGCCGCACATGATTGTTGGTTGTTCGAGCGCATTCATGCCGCCGGTTTCCCACAGGCAGCCGTCGGCGCGCAACAGATCGGCGTGGCGCTGGCAGAAGGCTTCGAGATTGATCGAGCCGATCTCCTCTTCCCCTTCGACCAGAAAATTGATGCGGCAGGGGAGGGCGCCATACACCGCCAGCCACGACTCAATCGCCTGGATGCGCAGCATCAGGTTGCCTTTATTGTCGGCGACGCCGCGCGCATACAGTTTACCGTCGCGCAGCATCGGCTCGAATGGCGGGGAATGCCACAGATCGAGCGGCTCCGGCGGCTGAACGTCGTAGTGGTCGTAGATCAGGAGTGTGCGCTCGCCGCTGCCGAGGCTGGCGTACACCACCGGCGCAGCGCCCGGCATGCGAAAGACCTGCACCTGTGCGCCGATCTGTTCGAGACGTTGCGCGACCAGCGTTGCTGTCTCTTCGATGCCGATCCCCTGCGCTGCAATCGACGGCTGACGCAACAATGCGCAGAGTTCGTCGAAGTAGCGTCCCTTGTTTTCCTCAATATGCGCTGCGAAGCGATCCATGACGCGACACCTTTCAAAGAATCTCACACAAAGGCGCAAAGGCGCAACGATGCTTTATCAGAAGTTGATGAGTACGCACCGCGATTCGTAGCAGGATCCCTTTCAAAGAATCTCACACAAAGGCGCAAAGGCACAGAGATTGTTCATCGGAACCGATTGGCTATCGTTTATACTGTTGGCGCATAGTGTACCACGGTTCTGGTTGCTCTCGTACATCCTTGAGAACTGCATCTTTCGGGAACGCATCGGAAAAGGGCGCCACAGGGGGTCGCCCCTCCATCATGCTGATTCACGGGTATCAGTTCTTAGTTCTGGGTTCTTACCTATGTACCACTATCCCGGCGCCATTCACATGCACACGCGCTTCTCCGACGGCAGCGGCAGCGTCGAGGACCTGGCGCTCGCGGCGCGCGACGCCGGTTTGCGCTGGATCATCATCACGGACCACGATGATCTTCAGGCGAAGCAATACGAGGGCTGGCTGCACGACGTGCTGGTGATCGTCGGTCACGAGATCACGCCGCCGCGCAACCACTTTCTGGCGCTGGGCATCGACCGCGTCATCGACAATCGCCTTCCGCCGCAGGAGTTCATCGATCAGGTCTACGCCGCCGGCGGCTTTGGCATTATCGCCCATCCCGACGAGCGGGTGAAGAACGGTTTCAAAGACATCTATCGCTGGGACGACTGGGGCATCGATGGTCCGGGTGAACGCGATGGACGTACCATCGGGATCGAACTATGGAACCTGATGAGTGACTGGGGAGAGCATCTGACCCCGCGCAACAAAGAGATCATCTACTTCTTCCCGCGTCTTGGCATCAGCGGTCCCACAGCGGAGACGCTCGCCTGGTGGGACCGGCTGAACATGGCGGGGAAACGCACCTTTGGCGTTGGCGGCGTCGATGCGCATGCGTTTGTGCGCCAGACATTCTGGGGGCGGGTCGAAGTCTTTCCGTACCGCTGGATGTTCGGTACGTTGACGAATTATGTGGTTCTGTCGGATCGCCTGCCGCCTGATGCTGCTGTTGCAACACGCATCGTTCTCGATGCCATCGCTGCCGGGCGCTCGTATTTCGTCAATCGTCTCGACGGCGATTGTCCGGCGCTGGCATTCCACGCAGCGCGGGGCGCACAGCGCTGGCATCCGGGCGACACCGCCGATCTGCGCGACGGTCCGCTGACCTTTGTGGCAGACGTGGGGTGTGATGCGCAGGTGCATCTGATCCACAATGGGCGCATTCTCGCGCGCGGCGCGCGCCTGCTCCGCCATTCGGTCGCGCTGCCGGGTATCTACCGTTTGGAAGCGTATCGCCGGGGGATGCCGTGGTTGTATACGAACCCGGTGTATGTGTTGGGCAAGAGGGGCGAGGCGTGAAGCAAGAGGCAAGAAGACCCGCTAACCACGCATATTGATTTTGCCTGCCGTTTTTGGGCAAGAGGGGCGAGGCGTGAAGCAAGAGGCAAGAAGAGCGACCGGCGGGAAGGTTGCAGGTTGCGTGTTGTCGAAGGGCTGAACCGTTGGGCGGATCGCACGCAGGGCGCCGCTGCATCCTCCACTGCGTGCAGCCCCAACAGCGGGGCTTCGTTCGTTCAACGCGAGCGTTCGCGTCTGCGCTGAGCGCCAGCCAGAACCGCAACCATCCCCGCTGTCGCCAGGGCGATCTGCGGCACATGGGCGCTTATCCACAGGATGCCGCGCAACAGTGCGCGGAGTCGTTCGACCTGCGTCACCTCACGTACTGGTATATCAACCGGAGCGTTCCAATCGAATGAACGCAGCCGCTCCAGATATCCCTCACGCACGCACCCTTCCAGGCTGAAAATCGCAATCGTATCGCACCAGCGGCGCGCAAGGCGCAGATCGCGCGCCAGTTCTTCCCACGAGAGCGGCGCAATCCGGTCTGCTCTGCCGACGCTTACCCCGCCGCCGGTGCTGCCAACGGCGACAGCGTGCGCGTCGCGCCCGTAGCTCCACACGACGCCAGCGCCATACGGGCGCAGGAAACTGCTGTAGAGCATCGGGATCTCGCAATCAACCGGAAGGTCCGCCAGTCCCAGGAGGTGACTGAGCAGCATTGCACCAGCACACCGTTCATCCAGAACAAACGGCAGAATGTATCCCTCGGTCGGATAACCGTCAGTTCGAATCCGCTCCGCCAGTGCGTGATATGCAGCAATCGCGCGTCGCCGCCGCTGAATGTCCAACAGGTTGCGCAGCAGCACTCGCAGCAGATGGCGTCGATCCGCCAGCGCTGCCTGAAGGTCGCGCATATCGAACTCGATATCCAGGCCGACTGCGCGCCAGCGCAGTGCATGCACCGCCGTCCACCTGCGGAATGCCGCGTAGCGTGCAGCGGCCTCTGGTGCATTGTTGATATTGAACCAGTACCCCTGATCCTCCGGCAGCAAGAGCCAGGCGGTCAATGGAACGCCGGCCTCATTCAGACGGCGCAGCACCGCCGCCCGTTCCGTGCTCAGATCGCGCAAACCGACGCAGACGCCTGCATCGAGCCCGCGCACATGCTCGATAACTGCCGGATCGGCGAACAGCCGCGCAAACGCCGTCTGATCCAGCTCGGAGAAAAAGGTCAGGTTCGGAGCGTTCACACTCTCCTCACCGGTTGACCCACGCCTCGGTGCGGTGGGCGACCTCTTCGTACAGCCGGCGCACCTGTTCCAGCCCTTCGTCGGTGACGACCGGCATGTTGCGGTACACCTGCTTGTCGAGCATGCGCTCCTTCGCTCCGCCGGGCCAGATGCGCCACGAGTCGTTGTCGATCACGTCGGCAACCACCAGCGCACCAGAGGCATCGCGCCCGAACTCGATCTTCAGATCGCACAGCACGACATCCTGTGCGGCCCATGCTGCTTCAATCAGCAGAAAGACGCGCCGCGATTCGGATGCCATCCGTTCTACGTCATCGGCGTCGGCAATTCCCTGAGCGACGATCTCCTCCGGCGTAATCTGCGGATCGTGCCGCGCATCGTCCTTCAGGAAGAACTCGAGCAGCGGCGGATCGAACCGCGTCCCCTCGGCAACGTCGGGATGCCGCCGGATGTACGAGCCGGTGGCGATCCGGCGATTGACCACTTCGAGCGGGATCATGGCGCAGCGCCGTACAATCATGACCGTCGGTTCGGGCGCCGCGACGAAATGAGTGGCGACGCCGGCGTGGTTGAGCATGGTGAATACATTGGCGGTGGTGCGCCCGCTCAATGCTCCCTTGCCGGGGATGATGTGCCGCCGCGCTCCGTCGCCGGCGCTGATGCCATCTTTGTGGACGATGATCGCCAGGGTCGGGTCGTTGGGATGGGCATACACAATTTTCGTCTTGCCCTCGGCGAGTTTCTCTCCAGGGTTCATCGGTCGCTCCTTTCGCGTAGACGCGCCAGTTCCGCCTCCAGCGCTGCAATACGGGCCGCCAGTTCTTCGGCGCGTTGCCGCTCGGTTTCGGCGCGCGCCGCCAGTTCTTCGGCGCGTTGCCGCTCGGTTTCGGCGCGCGCTGCCAGTTCTTCGGCGCGTTGCCGCTCGGCTTCGGCGCGCGCCGCCAGTTCTTCGGCGCGTTGCCGCTCGGCTTCGGCGCGCTGTCGCTCGGCTTCTTCCGGCAACAGTACGAGCGTTCCATCGGGATGGAACAGGCGAGGCCACGTGCGCTCTTCGCCCATGTAGACGCCGCGCCAGGGACCGATCCAGAAGCCGAGTTGCTCGCTCCACAACCGCCCGTGTTCATTAGGGGTCAGCGAATGGTAGCGCATATCCGGTCCCAGCCGCCAACCGAGCAGCCGCTCGACTTCGGGTGCAATGCAGAAATATTCGGGAGTGCGAAACCGCTGTTCGTACAGGTCTTTCTTCATCTCCAGATCGACCCGCTCAGTGCTCGGCGATAAGAGTTCGATGATCACATCGGGGTATTTCCCGTCCTCGTCCCAGATCGCCCAGTACAGTCGCGGCTTCGTGCCGTCTACCCCTTTCACGAAATACATGTCCGGTCCGCGATACTCGTCGTTGCGGATTTGCTTCCAGCTATAGTAGACGAACATGTTGACGCCGATGTAGTAGTCGGTCATGACTCCGCCGTGCGCGGCGACGTAGGCGGCTTTGAGGATCATAGCGCTTTGCGCGTGCCATGGTGACTCCATACGCTCTCCATCGTCGTATGGCAAGTCGCTAGGCGGCGGCGAGAGCAGCACGCCCCATGGCAGCCGCGTCTCTTCGGAAAGCGCCGCCGGATCGGTTGCTGTTGAAGCGCTCATACCTGTCACTCCTGTGCCTGTCAGATCTTAAGTGTAGCATATGTAGGGGGTGCGAGAGCCGCTCTGTTGGGGCGGGACTGAGACCCGCCCTTACGGGTGAGGCGGCAACGCCGGTCGGGGCGGGGCTGAGAGCCGCCCGGACTGCGTCCTGTTGGGGCGTGGCTGGGACCCGCCCTTACGGCGGGGCTGCGTCCTGTTGGGGCGGGTCTGAGACCCGCTCGTACGACGACGAGGCGGCAGCGCCCTCGCCTATTCCATCAGACGTACTCCCTCACCTGCAACCACCTCGCCGACCAGTCGCGCTTCGGGTGCGGCGCGCAACGCAGCGTCGGCGGCGTCGGGCGGGACGATTACCAGCATGCCGAGTCCCATGTTCAGCGTGCGGTAGGCTTCGTGCTCATCGAGACCGGCGGCGTGCACAACGAGCGCACAGATCGGCGGAATGGTCCACGTGCCGCGCCGGATGACCGCACCACATCCGCCCGGCAGCACACGCGGCAGATTCTCGTATATACCGCCGCCGGTGATATGCGCCAGGGCATGCATCGGTACACCCGCCGTCTCGAACTGGTCGAATGCAGGGAGATAGGAGCGGTGCGGTTCGAGCAGCGCCTCGCCAATGCTCCTGCCGTTCAATTCGGCGGGGGTGGCGTCGTATCCATAGGCGCTGCCCGGTCCGAGCGCCCGCCGCGCCAGCGAATAGCCGTTGGTGTGCAACCCGCTTGACGGCAGCGCCAGAATTGCATCGCCGACGGCAACGTTCTTCGGTAGCATCCGCGTGCGCTGTACTGTGCCGACAATCGTGCCCGCCAGCTCGAAGGCGCCGTCGCGGTACACATCGGGCATCTGCGCCGTTTCGCCGCCAAGCAGGACGCATCCCGCTTCGCGACAGGCGGCTGCAACGCTCGCCACCAGTGTCGCGGCGCGGCGCGGGTCGAGCCGATCAACCGCCAGATAATCAAGCAGGAAGAGCGGTCGCGCACCCTGCACCAGAATGTCGTTGATACAGTGGTTGACCAGGTCGTAGCCGAGAGTCTCGTAGCGACCAAGCGCCGCCGCGACCAGCGTTTTGGTGCCCACGCTGTCGGTGGAGGCGACCAGCACGGCATCGCCGGTTGCCTCACCCAGCGCTGCACGCAGGTCGAAACATCCGCCGAAGGCGCCCATGCCTGCCAGCACTGCGGGGGAATAGGTGGCGCGAACGGCTTCCGCCATCAACTGTTTGGCGCGTGCGGCAGCGTCGATGTCGACGCCAGCATCGCGGTAGGTGGTCATACCCTGGCTCCTTGCTTCGCTGCTGTCCGTATCTTACCACGAACACGCTTTCTCCGGCGCCGTGTGCTATACTGTGCGCGTCTTTTGCAGCGCCATGGAGGTGTGGCATGGCATCGAACCACCGTCCCGGATGGCTTGATCGACTGTTGCGGATCGAGCGTTCGGATTCACGCGATACGATTGAGGCAGATGTCGTTGAACTGAGCGACGTGTCGGCAGGCGCGGTCGAGGCGCAGAAGGCGACATTATCTCGTGCATTTGCGCGTTCAATTACAGCCCAGGATGATGTGTCAATGACGTTTAGCGCCGCGCTGTCGGTGCATGCTGGCGGTGATGTGAGCATGACCGGCAGCGCGACGCCGCTGCTCACCGCAGGGCGTGATGCCCGTCTGAGCGGCGCTTCGGCGGGAGTCGTGGCGGCGCGTGAGGCGCGCGTTGAGTCAGGGATGGTCGGGGTGCTGCTGGCGGGATCGGCGGAACTCGGCGATCAGACGCGCGTGTTGATCACCGGGCGCGACGCGCTGTTGCTGGGTGCGGCGGTTGGCATCTTTTTCCCGCTGGTGACTTACCTGTTGCGCCGTTTCGCTCCACCGCCGGAGGAACAGGCGCCGCGCCCCTGGTACACGCGCGCCGGTCTCTGGGCGCTCCGACAGACGATTGTGCTGGGAGGCGCCGGCTTGCTCGGATGGATCGCCTATCGTTCGCTGCGTCAGCAGGTGCTGCGCCTGCTGCCCGGTCTGGCCGGTCGGTGATAAAACAACCGCTGCGCATGCGCCTGATCTGCGTCGAGCCGCCGCATACGGATCAGCCGCTCGAATTCGGCTTGCAAGACCGCGCTCCGCTCGGATTGATCGACGACGACCTGGCGAGCAGCGCAGGCAATGATGCACCGGCGGCGACATTCGCCGGCGATTGCGCCGCACCTGTTCAGTTGCAACAACCCTGGCACTGGGTATCGGTTGAAAAGTTCGTTGGGTAGGCGAAGGCAGGGGTGGGCGAAGGCAGGGGTGGGCGAAGGCAGTGCCTTCGCCTATCCGGTGTCGCGTTGTCGCATATGGGTACGGGTCAGGGACAGAGTAATCTCCGCCGCCGCCTGATGGTGCGTGGCATCGTTCAGGGGGTCGGCTTCCGCCCCTTTGTCTACGGTCTGGCGCAACGCCTGGGGTTGGGCGGGTTCGTGCTGAACGACAGCGGTGGCGTAACGCTGGAGATCGAAGGTCCTGCCAGCGCCCTCGACGCCTTCGAGCAGACATTGCGCACGTCGCCGCCGCCGCTGGCGCGGATCGATGCGATCCATGCCGAACCGGTCGCGCCCTGTGGCGAAACGCTCTTCCGCATCGAAATCAGTCGCGCCGCAGCGGTGCGTAATACCCTGATCTCGCCCGACATCGCCACCTGTGATGATTGCCTGCGTGAACTCTTTGATCCCGCCGACCGGCGCTTTGGCTATCCCTTCATCAACTGCACCAACTGCGGCCCGCGTTTTACGATTGTGCTCGATGTGCCGTATGACCGGGCGCAGACGACGATGCGGGCGTTCCCGATGTGCCCGGCATGCCAGGCGGAGTACGACGATCCGCTCAATCGCCGGTTCCACGCGCAACCGAACGCCTGCGCCGTCTGCGGACCGGCACTGGCATTCCATTGGTGGGCAGCAGCGTCGGCTGAGCCTGTCGAAGCCAACGCCGCTGTCCAGACAGGTGATGGACGGTCCGGGCATTGTGAGAACCGTCCCATCAATGCGTCTCCGCTCGATCAGGCAGCGTCGGCGCTGGCGCAGGGGGCGATTCTGGCGATCAAGGGGTTGGGCGGGTACCACCTCGCATGCAATGCGCTCGATAGCGCCGCCGTTGCCCGGCTGCGCGCCCGCAAGCAGCGCGAAGCCAAGCCGTTTGCGCTGATGGCGCTGGACATGGCGACGATCCGGCGTTTCTGTTCCGTCAATGCGGACGAGGCGCAGCTTCTCGAATCGCGCCGCCGCCCGATTGTCCTGCTCGACGCGCTGCCCGATGCGCCTGTGGCGCCGTCGGTCGCGCCAGGATATGCGACGCTTGGCATGATGCTGCCGTATACGCCGCTGCACCACCTTCTGCTGCGCGCGTATGCAGAGGCGGCGCCGGACAAACCGGCGGTGCTGGTCATGACCAGCGGCAACCTCAGTGATGAGCCGATTGCCTACCGTGACGATGATGCAGCGGCGCGGCTGGCATCCATCGCCGACGGAATGCTGACCCACAACCGCGACATTCATATGCGCTGCGATGACTCGGTGGCGCGCATTGTGGCCGGCGGCGTGCAGTTGCTGCGCCGGTCGCGCGGGTATGCGCCCGAACCGGTGACGCTGGCGCTGCGGTTTCCCAAACCGCTGCTGGCAGTCGGCGGGCATCTGAAGAATACCTTTTGCCTGGCGAAAGGGCACGACGCCTTCCTGAGCCATCACATTGGCGACCTGGAGAATCTGGAGACGCTGACCTCGTTCCGTGAGGGGGTGCGTCATTTTGCGCGCCTGTTCGACTGCCATCCCGCAGTCGTGGCGTATGACCTGCATCCGGAATATCTGGCGACTAAAGAGGCGCTGGCGGCGGACATCTCGCTAAAGATTGGCGTGCAGCATCACCACGCGCACATCGCCAGCGTGCTGGCGGAGCACAGTGTCGCAGGTCCGGTGATCGGCGTAGCGGCGGACGGCACGGGGTACGGACTCGATGGCGCGATCTGGGGATGCGAGGTGCTGATTGCCGAACTGCGCGACTTCACGCGCTTTGCGCACCTGGCGTACATTCCGCTACCCGGCGGCGATGCGGCAGTGCGGCAGGTGTGGCGCATTGGCGCCACATACCTGTGGCGCGCCTTTGGTGATGCGTTCCTCGATCTGGACATCCCGTTCGTGCAACGGATCAATCGTCAGCAGTGGGCATTGATCGCTCGCATGATCGAGCGTGGCGTCAACGCGCCGCTCACATCGAGCCTGGGGCGCCTGTTCGACGCTGTTGCCGCCATCGTCGGCCTCCGCGACCATGCCCGGTACGAGGGGCAGGCGGCCATTGAACTGGAAACGGCAGCCGGACCGGATGACCGTCCCTATCCGTTTGCGCTGCGGGAAGGCGCACCGATGCAGATCGACGTGTTGCCGACCATTCGTGCGATTGTCGAGGACCTGCGGGCGGGCGCGCCGGTCGCGCGGGTAAGTGGACGATTTCATAGCACGGTGGCTGAGGCGCTGGCACAGGCGTGTGAACGGGCGCGCGCGACCGGCGCGCCCGCAGTCGTGGCATTGAGTGGCGGCGTCTTCCAGAATCGACGCCTGACCGAATTGCTGGTTGCGCGGCTGGAGCGCTCGGGCTTCCGGGTGCTGCTCAACCGGCGCGTCCCGCCGAATGACGGCGGTCTTTGCCTGGGGCAGGCGGCAGTGGCAGCAGCGCGGATCGCAGGATGACGCTCATCTTGCCTGGTGCGCAAGGACGCTTACTGACCCTCATTCAGCGTGTGGACTTGAATGCCCGCGCGGAACGCACAAAGCCCTGCGCCAGAGGTCTGGTTCTGATACTAACTTGCGGTCAGTCAGACAAGATGTTCGAGCGCCTGGTTCGCAAGGCGTAACGAAACGCGCGTTGGCAGTCGTGGACGCATGACTGCGCAGTGGCGTCAGCAGCCCCGGCGGGGCTTTCACTTGCGGTGAGCGCCGTCGAACCGCGTGCGGTGAGCGCCGTCGAACCGCGTGC
>CALGYB010000161.1 GCA_937935075.1 uncultured Roseiflexus sp.
AAACGCACAGCACAGCGCAAAATCACGATCAGTCAGATCGCGAAGGAAGCGGGCGTCTCGAAGACGGCTGTGTCGTTTGCGTTCAACGATCCGTCGCAACTCTCGCCGGCCACCGTCAATCACATTCGCGCAATTGCTGAACGTCTGGGATACTCGCCTGACCCGATTGCCCGCAGCATGACGACGCGCCGCACGAATGCGTTGGGTGTCCTGCTGCCGCAGGACATTGCCGCGACGATGGCAAACCCTTTCTTTCCGCTGTTTCTGCGCGGTGTTGGCGCCGTGTGCGGCACAGCCGGCATGACGCTGATGCTCGTGCCGCCGCTGTGGGGGTCGATGCTCAAAGCCATTCCGCACGCGACTGTCGATGGGTTTATTGTCGTCGGTCTGGAAATCGATCGCGGCGAGGTGCAGCAACTACGGCGGCGGCACGTGCCGTTTGTAATGGTCGATGGCGACGCCCCGCACGATATTCCATCGATCAATGTCGATGATCGGCAGGGCGCCCGCGCGGCAATGATGCACGTCTTGAGTCTTGGCCACCAACGGATTGCAATTGTCTCTTTGGAGTCGTGGCATCAGCGGTACGAGGAGTTCACCGGCACGCTGGCAGCGCGCTTCGCCGGGTATCGCGACGGTCTGGCGGCGTATGGGCGCTCAATTAATGACCCGGATGTTCAGATCATCGCAGCGCCAACCAGTCGCGCGGGCGGGGTCGAGGCATTCACCCGGCTCTGGCAGTCGGAGACGCCGCCGACGGCAATTGTGGTGATGAGCGATATTACTGCGCTTGGGATACTCGAAGCAGCCAGGGCGCAGGGTGTGCGCGTGCCGGAAGACCTGTCGATTGTCGGGTTCGATGATCTGCCGGAAGCCGAACGCGCTCTGCCGCCGCTGACAACCGTTCATCAACCGATTGAAGAAAAAGGGCGCCTGGCTGCCGAAATGCTGGTTGCGGCGCTCGATGACGAGGACAGTGAGCCGATTCACCATATCCTTCCAACGGAATTGTTGGTGCGCGGCTCAACGTGCGCACCGGTCTGTTCGACCCGGATTGTCTATACCTGACGCCGGTGGCGGAAGTTCGTCGCAGGCAAATTTGCGCTTCAGCGTACTGGAAAGGGACGCCATGTTCTTCCTTGGGGTGCTTATCGCAATTGCGTCGGCAGTGGCATTTGCCGCACTCGGTCTGGTGACGCTTTTTGGCGGCATGCGGTCAACGCAGGAGCAAATTATTCCCGGGTTTGTTCCTGAACGCGCGGGTGGGGCGGAACGGCTGGTGACTCTGGGGGCGGTGTGGATTCCGGTGGTTGTCGTGACCATTTTTGGGGTCTATGCGGCATACCGGATCATCGAAATGGTCATTCAGGCGCTGGCGTAGGCAGACGTTCCGCCAGGTCGAGCGCCTGGCGCAGCGTTGTTTCGTAGATGGGATCGTGCCGCGCCAGGCGTAGTTCATCGACAATCAAAGCGGCGGTGTCGAGCGGCGGTAAATGGACTGCACGCTCAACCGGCGCCAGGTTGTCAATGATAGTGCATGCGGTCAGGTGATCGCCAGACGCGCTGCGGGTTACGGAAAACCGGGAGTCGGCCGTCAGGAGCGTGACCGATGTCAGACTATCGGCTGCTTCGGTCTCGACCCTGGTGAACTCCAGAACAACCTTGCCGCCATCGAGTCGCTTGAGCGTCATACCTGTTTCGTGTCCCTCCGCTAATCGCCAGTTGAGGCGCGCGGCAAGCCAGCCGGCAAGGAGCAGCGCTGCCGTTACGCCACGTGCTCCATGCTCGATCACAATTTGTTCGAGTGACCACAACCGTTGCAGCGCAGGCGGTGCATCGAAGAGTTGAGCAATCTGTTCGCGCCACACTGTCAACCGTCCCCACGCAAGATCACCGACTGCCATATCTGCGCCGATCAGGGTTTGCGCCGATTGCAGCGCTGCTCTGGCGCCATCGATGCGCGCCGTATCGAGAATCAGACGATCCGCAACAGATTGCAATTGCGCCAGTACTGTTCCGCCAGGCGCCTGATCGTATGCCCACCAGATGACTACGGGCATGTCCGGCTCCAGCAGGGAGAGCACAATTCCTGGAATATGCATCCCGGTATTCAGCGGCGCAATGATGGTGATCTGCTCACCGCACACCTGTGGACGACCGGGCGCGATGAGGGCGCAGTGCGTCTGCACCCAGGCTTCCAGGCGCGGTTCAGTCGTCGTTGGCGCCTCCTGGCTCGCGAGCGCCGTCACGATGGCGCGGTTGGGGCGCAGCGCCGTCAATCGGGAGACGATGGGGGTTATGTGCGAGACGTGCGCCGTATCGGTCAGGACGACGAGGTTGAACAGACAGGCGCGCATAAGCGCCGCTCCACTTCCTTGTTCCGCCTCTATCGCTGCGTTCCACAGGCGCGCCAGTTCGCGCTCGATGGCGCCGGCATCAACCTGCGCGAGAACAACCGATGGCGTGGAGATCATGTCGGTCACAATCGCCTCCATTTTGCACCGACCAATGCGATCAGTTCATCGGCGCTCGCCGGTCCCCAGGTTCCGGCGGCATAGTTCGGGAAAACCGGCGGCGTTGTGGCGGACCACCCCTCGATCACCGGATCGAGCAGCGACCACATGGCTTCAACCTCATCGCTGCGGATGAAGAGGGTCGAATCGCCCAGCATGGCGTCGAGCAACAATCGCTCATATGCCTCGGGAGACTCGACGCCGAATGCGGCATTGTAGCGAAAATCCATCATCACCGGGCGAATGATGTTCGACTGTCCCGGCACTTTAGAGTCGAACCGCAGCGAAATTCCCTCGTTGGGCTGGATGTTGATCGCCAGCACGTTTGGCTCGATGCCGCTGAGCGGACCGTTCTCGAACAGCATAAGCGGCGCCATTTTGAATTGAATGGCAATCTCACTGGCGCGTTTGGGAAGGCGTTTGCCGGTGCGCAGGAAGAACGGCACCCCGGCCCAGCGCCAGCTTTCGATGTACAGTCGCAGCGCCACGAAGGTCTCGGTCAGTGAGTCTGGCGCTACCCCCGGCTCCTCCCGATAACCGGGCGCCGGCACGCCGCCGACGGCGCCGGGTCCGTACTGCCCGCGCACGGCGGCCTGTCCAACCGCAGACGGTTCAATGGGACGGATGGCGCGTAACACTTTGACCTTCTCATCACGGACGGCATCGGCGCGATAGCCGACCGGCGGCTCCATCGCGGTCAACGACAGCAATTGCAGCAGATGGTTCTGCACCATATCGCGCAAGGCGCCGGTGCGGTCGTAGTAGCCGCCGCGCCCTTCGATGCCGACGCTTTCCGCCACCGTGATCTGAACGTGATCGACGTAGCGGCGATTCCAGAGCGGCTCGAAAATACCATTGGCGAAGCGGAAGACCAGAATATTCTGGACCGTTTCTTTGCCGAGGTAGTGATCGATCCGATAGACCTGCTGCTCCTCGAATACCTGATGTACTGCGTGGTCAAGCGTCCTGGCGCTCGTCAGGTCTGAACCGAACGGCTTTTCGATGATGATGCGCGTCCATCCGCCGTTGGGCGACCGGTTGAGGCCGCTTGCGCCAAGGCGCTGCACGATCTCGCCATACGCTTCCGGCGGCGTCGCCAGGTAGAAGAGGCGGTTGCCGCCGGTGCCGCGTTCGCTATCGAGTTGATCGAGGCGCCTGGCGAGTTCGGCATATCCTCGCATATCATCGAAGGCGGAGCGGATGTAGGAGCATCCGTCGGCGAAACCGCGCCACAGATCGTCATCAATTGCGGAGCGGGAGTGCCTGCGCGCGCTCTGGAGCAACGACTCGCGAAAATAATCGTCGCTCCAGTCGCGTCGGGCGAACCCGACGACGCTGAAGCCGGGTGGAAGCAACCGTTCACGCTGCAAATGGTACAGTGCAGGAATAAGTTTGCGATGCGTCAGATCGCCGGTGGCGCCGAAGATCACCACGGTGCATGGCGGCGGTGTGCGTTGCATACGCATGCCTGAGCGCAATGGATTGACGGTATGAGACGCCGATGTCGTTGGCGCTGATTCCATCGAGATGAGACCTCTTGCGGAGCGCAGGTCGCTTATGGTGTGGTTTCTGGCGCCGGTGTGACCGATCCATGAAAGGGACGGGGACGATCAGGCAGTGAGCCGCGCACGATCTGCCCGCCATTAACCATGTATAGCACCGGTCGGCTGCTGCTCTCATCAACAAAGACGCTGAACAACTGATCGAGCGTAATCGGACTATCTGGCGGGGCGCTGATCTGCTGAACGAACTCGCCGGTCTGTTTATCAATCTGAATAATACGACCATTGAAGCTATCGACCAGAAAGATCGATCCGCTATCCGGCGGACCCGTCACGAAGAAGCGTGCAGCGGTCACCAGGGGCGGGCGAACCTGAGGAATGGGGATCTCTCGTTCGAATGCACGTTCACCGGCGCTATTCGTTGCGAAGATCAAGACGCGACCATCTGGCATGAGCAGATTGATCTTGCCATCGACCGCCAGGTCGATCGCGCTTTCGATGGATCGTCCACCATCGTTTTGAATCCAGGGAAGCGGGAATGAGCCGTACTCGCCGCTCAGGTAGCGCAGCACATTATTCCGCGATGCACCGAGAACATACAGATTTCCCTCATAGTTGACCGCGCGAAAACGTTCACCGACGCGCCCCCATTCTTCGCTGCCTGCCAGGAGGCTGTAACGCCATTCATTGCCGCTGCGAAAGTAGAATGTAAACGGTCCGCTCTCACCGCTCTGCGCGACAGCCACAATGTTGTCGATGCGCCACGCGGCGGCGCGCACTCGCCCGACGTTTATCGGACCGATGACGTCTTCGGGGCGCAGGAACGGTTGCGCCGCTCCGCCGGTGCGTGGTGCGCGATAGAGAATGCCCGCATTCGTGTCGAGCATGTAGATCGAGCCGAAGGATAACGTATCGGTCACAGTACGCGGCGGCGGAGGGACAATCACCGTATCGAACAGACCTCCCGGCAGCGGATGGCGTGTGACCTCGGTCAGGTCCTCGAAGTACGTCTGTTTCTGTACTGCTGCCAGCGCTCTGGTGTACTCGCGCATCAACTCATCATAGCGTTGGCGATTCGCCGTCGTTGCCGTGATCAGGTCCGAACTGCGCAGCGCCGCAAGCGCTTCTTCGGCTTCGATCAGACGCGCCTGTGCAGTTGCCTCATCGGGCGCATTACGAATAGCGGCCACAGCCTGTTCGGCTTCTGCCAGGACGTTCTCTGTTTCACGCAGCGCATTCTCGCGACTCAACGTCGTGCCATACAGGATGAGCAGACTGACGAACGAGACAAGCAGCAACAGGAGCAACCAGGGAAATGGCGGGCTTTGCCGCCGGTAACTGAGGCCGGCCGCATGGGGCTGGCGGGGCAGCGCGCGTGGCGGGGGACCAGGGCGTGGCCGCAATCGCCGCGTGATCGCGCTGCCAAAGCGGGCAAAGGGGTTGGAAAACCCTTCGACTACAGGTGACGACGATAGTGTGCCTGGTCGTTTCATCCGCATGCGGGAACCGAACGTTTCCTGCACCGGTGTGTCGCTCAGGTCGATCACCCGTTTCGGGGCTGGCGCGTCACGGAACGAGACTTCTCCGAGCAGCGCGCTGGGGGCAACCGGCGTTTGCAGAGACGAACGTGCAGTGGATGCTGAGCGATGGTTCGTATCGCTCAGCAACGGCTCACCCAGATTGAGCGGTCGTGGCGCCGGAGGCGGCTCGGCGGAATACGGCGGCTCTTCATAGGGACGGTTCAGGCGACGTTCTTCTTCCGCAAGCCGCGCACGCGCTACTTCGGTGCGCCGGCGCGCTTCACGTTCAGCCGGACCGCGCAACAACCACACGATGTCGGCGCCTGCGCGCGCCAGTCGTTCAGCGACGCCGCTGAGCGCCAGGCGCGCCCGTTCATTGACCCCCGTTGCACTGAACGGCGACGCCTGAGCGGCAGGACTGAGCCGTGCAAACGTCATGGCGACAATCCCGTGAGCATCGGTGATCTGATGATGACGGCACCATTCAGTAATGTCGGTGATGGTGTCTTCCGGTTCTGCGGCGCGCAACAAGCGGGTGACATCGTCGCGCGAGAGCAGATCCGACAGGTTGCTTGTGCACATCAGGATGCCGTCGCCAGGACGCAACACCGCGCGGTACAGATCCGGCTCAATCGTCAGGCTGGCGCCAAGCGCGCGGGAACGGAACGGAATGGATGTTCCACCCCATTCTGCACTGGCAGGCAGTGCGCGCAATCGACCCTCCGCCATCACATACGCTTGCGCCGGCGCCACCTGGGCAATAAAGAGATCACGATCTTTGATGACGGCGCATGTCAGCCCGACAACTGCCCGTTTCTGCGGCGGCGCATTGAAGTTCTGCTGATAGAGCGTGCGGTTAGCCGCCAGGATCGCCTTGCGTAGCGAGGAGGTGACGGAGAACGACGGATCTTCATAAAAGACCCGACGGATTGTGCGAATCACAAGCAAACAGGCGTCACGTCCACGCGATACGTCCTGGTCGGCTTCGACGACGATGTGGAGCTGCCCCTTGCGCGCTTCGGGAGCGAATGGGTTGGCCGGCGTTACCACCAGCGTCAGGTCGCTCTTTTGCTGCAGAATGCCGCTCACCAGTCCGAACGGACTGGAGCGTGTCACGTTTCCGGGCATGAGATCTCTTCTCGACTTCGCTACGTACTGGAATTATAGCATGCTGGACTATTGAGTCATTCAGGAACATCACTTTCGAGGAGGATGGTCTATGGCTCGCGCCATGTGGAATGGCGTTGTGATCGCCGAGAGCGATGCAACTATTGTTGTTGAAGGGAACCACTATTTTCCGCCTGAGTCGGTCAACCGCGAATATCTGCGCGATAGCGCAACTCATACGGTGTGCAGTTGGAAAGGCGTCGCGAGTTACTACGATATCGTTGTCAACGACGCCGTGAACCGCGATGCGGCGTGGTACTACCCCGAACCCAAAGATGCCGCCCGTCGCATTGCCGGGTATATCGCCTTCTGGCGCGGGGTCAAGGTCGAAGCGTAACGGCGCCACACCCTCCCGCAGTTTCGGAATCCGTGAGCGCCAGGGCTACCCGATAATGACGACATGAATCTCACGGGGTCCGTGTACGCCAAGCGTCAGTGTCAGTTCGATGTCGGCTGTGCGGCTCGGACCGGTGATCAGGGTCAACGCACTGGCGTCACGAAACACTTCGCCATACGTTTGTTTGATGCGCTCGATAGCCTCTCCCAGACCTCGCACTAACCGGGGGCGACGCACCACGGCAATAAACACCGGCGCAAGCAGCGACGCCATGCGTGCTCGTCCCTCGCCGCTGTGGACGACAAGCGTTGCGCTCTCGGCGATGGCGGCGTCGACTCCTGCAATACACACCGGTGCGCGTTCGTGCGCCTGAAGCAGCGCTGCCCGCTGCATCGGTTCGCCTGCGATCCGTCCGTCGAGTCGCTTCGCCTCACGCTGCTGGAGGAGATTGGCAAGCCCTGGCAGGTCGATCTTCTCCAGATCCCACGTAATGACTTCCTGCGCCTCGTGTTGAGCGAGGATGTTGGCAATAGTTTCCAGAGCCGCTTCGTCGTCGTCGCAGAGGTGGGCATAGCCCTGGAGTTTCGCCAGTTCGGCGGCAAATTGCTGCGCCAGGTCATCGTGCGTGATTGGATGGACGAATGGCGGTGGGGCGTGCGGCGCGCGTGCCGCCTCCGCCTCCAGAAACGGTCGTGTAGTGCGCAGGCTGGCGCGGATGCGCTCCAGCATGCGTTCGCGGCTGCTGTTCATATGGCGCTCTCGTAGCAGTGTCGGATGTCGGAACCGGAACGCGACTATTATACCGCAAGCAGGCAAGAGGAACGAGGCAATGAGGTTGTCAGGCGAGCCGGCATTGCCATCTCTCTGCGCATGGGTCATGAACATGTACAAAATAATCCGGCATGCGCTTTGCGCCCGGCGCCCGGCGGCTGAAGCTGCGGGCTGGGGACGCCTGCGCACCGGGGGGACATCCCGATGGCTGAGCCTGTCGCAGCCAACGGGACGCCTGCACTCCCGGAAGCGGAGTTGCCCGACTCTGAACACGTACCCATCTATCCACCTATAACAATCCATGATACAATCGCACTCAATGTGCATCATCGCAGTTCGATTCGACACGCACCGGAGGGCAATGGAATGACCGGTCTGCTATCCTCCCTGACCAGCGTCTCAGGCCGTACCCCCAATGACCGGCGGCGCGGGCGCATTCTGGTCTCACTGTCACTTGGCGTGATTGCGCTTCTGTTGAGTGTCGGGATGGGATTGACCCTGCTTCAACCATCGGTGGGGCGCTTCGTCAACCTTGGGCTGGCGGTGCTGGTGTTTGCTTCGGCTGCAATGCTTGGGAAAAAGGGGTTTGTAAGCGCAGGCGCATATGTGCTGATCATCGTTAGCGGAATTGGCGCTCTGAGCGGTGTGTTTCTCAATCCAAACTCGCCGTTCAACATGTTCTATCTTCTCATCAGCGTTTTGCTGGCAAGCGTGTTGCTGCCCCCGCGTCAGATATGGGTCGTTCTTGGTCTGTGCCTTGCCGGTGTCGCAGGCGTTCTGGCAGGCGTTCCCGCAGCGACCCGCACTGCGATCAATCTCAACCTGGCATCTGCGCATCTTACCGTCCTGCTGGTTGTCAGCGCCTTCATTTCCTTCATCGGATCGCGCAGTCTGTCTTCGGCGCTCGATGCGGCTGATGAGGCGCGCCGACAGGCGGAGGAAGCCGGTCGGCAATTGGCAGTCGCCAACGCAACCCTCGAGGCGCGCGTTGAGGAGCGCACCGCCGCCTACCGCCAACTTGCCGACGAACAACGCGCAGTCGTTGCCCGGTTAGAGGAAAGCCTGCGCGCGCAACAGCGCCTGAACCAGATGATCGCCGATCTGACGGTGCCGGTCATTCCTGTCCGCAACGATACGCTGGTTATTCCGCTGATCGGAAGTATCGACGCCAGCCGGGTCCAGCGGTTGCTGGCTTCGGCGCTTCAGTCCCTTGAGCGCACCCGCGCGCGCATCCTGATTATCGATGTGACCGGGGTTGCCGTCATCGACAGTCACGTCGCGGCTGCGCTGCTCCAGGTGGCGCAGGCGTCGCGCTTGATGGGCGCCGAAACGATTGTCGCCGGTATCCGTCCCGAGGTGGCGCAGACGCTCATCAGTCTGGGCGCCGATTTGCACAGCATGCGCACGGCGGCGACTCTGCAATCGGCGCTGGCGTTTACGTTCAACGGGGGAGACGTGCAATGACAATCGTGCATGCCGGTCCTGATCGCGTGCTGCGATCGCTGCGCGCCGACTGGAGCCGTGAGCGCTGGGAACAGCTTCCCGATGACGGCAATCGCTATGAGGTGATCGATGGTGTCCTGTATATGACGACTGCGCCCAGCGCATTTCATCAGTGGATCGTTCGCCAGATTGTGCGTGCGCTCTTTGCTCAGATTGACGATCTAAACCTCGGCGTCACCCTGTGGGCGCCGATCGGGGTTTTTATGCCCGGCTGTGATCCGGTGCAGCCGGATATTCTTGTTGTTCAGACGACGCACCTGGGCATCATCCATGATCGGCGCATCTATGGCGTGCCAGACCTCATCGTGGAGGTTGTTTCGCCATCGAACTCTGAGCAGGACCTCGATATCAAGCGCAGAGCATATGCGCGCGCAGCCGTGCCGGAATACTGGATTGTTCGCCCTGCCGAACGCGATGCGCTGGTGTGCAGCGAGCCAGACCCTGTTGCTGAACTTTTCCAGACCGTCGATACCATTCCGCCAACCGGAGTCCTGGCTTCCCCAACGTTGCCGATCCAGGCGAGCATTGCCAATTTCTTCGCCAACGCCCCCGATGCTACGCTCTAACCCCTACTCTTCGCGCAACGCCAGCGCCGGCGAGGTGCGACCCATGCGCCATGCCGGGTACAGCCCCGCAAGCAGCGCCGCTACGACCGCCACCACTACCGCCTGCCCGAAGAGTGCGCCGTTCAACTCGAAGAGGAGCGTCCATCCAAACGAGCGACGGTTGATGACATACACTAGCACTGCCGCCATCATAACCCCGACCGGAATTGCCAGCACTCCGGCAAATAATCCCATCAACCCGGTTTGCCCGACGATCAGCCCCCACAATTGACGCGGCGTCAACCCGTTGGCGCGCAGCACTCCCATTTCGCGCGCCCGTTCGAGTTGCAGCGCCATGAGCGCGGCAAGAATGCCAATGAACGCCACGATTGTCGCCAGCATTTGCAGCACTGCGGTAATCGCAAATGTGCGATCAAAGATCGCCATCGACGCTTCCCGCAGCCCGCGGTTCGAGACGATATTGACCGCCAGACCAGGCGGCATCTGCGCGCGCAGATCGCGCACCAGCGCATCGACATCCACGCCGGGCGCAACATATAACCCCAGCGACGAGAGCGCTTGATCGTCCCACAGTTCCCGGTACACGCTGAGATCGATCATCGCCACGCCCTGGTCGCTGCCGTAATCGTAGAAGACGCCGGCAATCGGGAACTGCCGCTCGCCGCGATCAGTCAGTAACGTTAGCGTATCGCCAGGACGCAGGTTGTGGCGGTATGCCAGCGGTTCCGAGATCAACGCCGCGCCGCCGGCGAACGCCTGCCAGACCGCAGACTCATCGACGGGATAAACCCACTGGAAGACCCGGTAATCCGCCGGGGTAACATCGAGTGCTATCGTCAACAGCGGACCGACGCCGCTTTCGATGGTGGCGCTGCGGTAGCGGCGGTAGCGTTCAATGCCTGGCGCTTCGACAATACGGGCAATCGCTTCGTCGGGCAACGGCGATTCGAGGCGGTTGCCGCGCGCGCTGGGCGCAGAAACGAAAATATCGGCACGGATGGTGTTTTCCAGCCAGCGCTCGACCGTCGTGCGAAAACTGCTCACCATCAGACCGACGCCAATCGTGACCGAAACAGCGATCATCAGCGCGGCGACGGCAACCGACGTGCGGCTGAGCGATGCCACAATGTCGCGCGCTGCCATGCGCCCCAGCAGCCCGAAGACACGTCCAGCGATCGGTCGGATGACGCTGGCAAGACCCTGCGTTACGAGAGGCGTCAATGCGGCTGCGCCGATGGTAAGCGCCAGCAACCCGCCAAAACTCAATGTCAGGCTGCGCCCTGGCACAGCAAGCAACCCCAGCCCGATCAGGAGGAGCACGACGCCGACCAGCGCCGCTGTGCGTACAGCCCGCCGCATCCGTTCTTCATACGACGAGCGGCGCAGCACTGTGCGCGGCGGCGTCAGCGTCGCCTCTGTCGCCGGAACCGCTGCCGCTGCCAGCGTCGCTGCCACGCCGAGCACAAATCCTTTCAGCAGCACACCGGGCGATAGTTCAACCGAACGCACCGTCACCGCAAAGTAGAGGTCGTTGATCGTCTGTGTCACCAGCCCAACCAGACCGCGCCCAAGCGCCACACCGAGCGCCAGACCCGCCAGTGCGCCGATCAACCCGATCAGCACTGCTTCTCCCAGCACCAGCGCGAAAATCTGGCGACGCGCCACGCCGACACAGCGAAGCGTGCCGAGCATGGTGCGCCGCTGCACCACCGAAAATGTCATGGTGTTGTAGATCAGGAACATGCCAACAACCAGCGCCAGCAGGCTGAGGGCGGACAGATTGAGTTCGAACGCTGCCGTCATCTGCTGGATCGCGTTGCTGCGTTGCTCAGGACGTTCGATGCGCACCCCGGATGGCAATGTCGCGCTTATGCGCTGGAGTAGCGCTTCTCCTTCAGCGCTTTCGGGAATGATCAGGTCGATGCTGCTCAATCTGCCGATGCTTCCTGTCCATTCCTGCGCCGTGGCGACGTCGACGATCAATAACCCGTCGAGTGCGCGCCGGCTGGCGTCATCGGCAGGCTCCAGCACGCCGATAATCTCTGCTTCAACCGTAGCAGCGCCGATCATGAGCGGCAGGCGCATGCCACTGGTAATGCCGAATTCACGCGCCGTCTCCGCTGACAGCAGGGCTGCGCCAGGGCGTGTCATCAGCAATCCGTAGCACCCAAATCCCTGGCATCCCTCCTGCGCCGACGGCGTGCGGTCGAGCGCAGCGCCCGCGCCGGGCGCGTCAGCCAGCCATGGACGGAACGGCGCTTCCACGACCGGGTCGATCCCCAGGATACGCAGCGTCAACCCGCTGCGATCCGGCGCCACGGCTTCTCCTTCGACCAGCGGCGCCGCTATGCGCACTCCCTGTTCGATCCGCAACCGGCGGTAGACCTCTTCCGGTATCCCCGATGGTCCGCCGACAATCCGATGTGTTGCGCGTCCGGTCAGCGTCTCGGTTGAAAGCAGAAACGCCCGTCGTGCACTATCGTTGGCAAGATCGATGGATACGACCACGGCAACGCCAAGCGCGACCCCCAGCACTGCCAGACCAAACTGCCAGGGATGGCGAAGGATGTAACGGAGTGATGTTTTAAGAAGCGTCTGCGGCATCTGTTTTGCTCACATAGATTATCGTTCGTACACCATACTGCCGCCGGCAATGGTCATCATCACTGCCAGGTCGGCGAGCCTTTCCGGGTCAACGCGCGCCGGATCGTGGTCGAGCACGGCAATATCGGCGTACATACCCGGCGCCAGCGCACCCTGCTCGTGTTCGGCGAAGGCGGCATACGCGCTGCCCCATGTGTAACTACGTAACGCATCCATCAAACCGATTGCCTGATGTGCGGCAATGATGCGACCATTGTGCGCCCTGCGCGTCACCGCTGCTGCGATCCCCTGAAGCGGCGCAAAATCCGGCAACACCGGATTGTCCGATCCGTTGGCAAGCACAGCCCCAGCATGGTGCAAGGCGCCCCAGGCATGTCCCCACGGTGTCAGTTCGGGACCCAGCCGTGTCACATCACCCTCTTCCCAGCAGGTAAAGCAGGACTGAATGGCGGCGACAACCCGCAGGCGCGCGAAGCGCTCCGGCAGCCCGGCATGCACGACTTCGACATGCTCGATGCGATGACGATGATTGAGACGCGGATGTGCGGTGAGCGCGCGCTCATACGAATCGAGCGCCATTGCGACGGCTGCATCGCCGATGGCGTGGATGGCCGCCTGGAAACCGGCGCGATGCGCCCGCAGCACCCGCGCGTCGAGTTCTTCCGCCGATACGAGCGGAAATCCGCGATTGTCCGGCTCATCGCCATACCCCTCGCTGAGCCATGCAGTTCCACCGCCGAGCGTCCCGTCGGCGAAATATTTGATCGCCCCAAAGCGCAACCATGGGTCATCACGCCAGGCATCATGCGACTCGCCCGCTTCCGTTGCCTGTAGCATCGCTTCAGCAACGGCGCCATACGCCAGAACATACATCCGCAGCCCTGCTCCGCCGCCGCGAATGGTTTCATTGACGATTGCAAGGTCGTGCAAACCGGCGATATGTCCAAGCGCCGCTTCGCCGACCGCAACAATGCCGCGTTTGTGATACTCATGCGCCGCTTCCTGCACACCGGAGCGCCAATTAATGGCTGGCGCCTCGACGGCGCACGCTGCCAGCGCTATTGCCGCTTCGAGCAATACGCCGTTGGGTCTTCCGTCCTCGTAGCGCTCAACCCGCCCGCCTGTCGGGTCGGGTGTGGCGGCAGTGATGCCGGCGCGCGCCAGAGCAGCCGAGTTTGCCAGCGCCACGTGGTTGCACGCGCGATAGATCAGGAGCGGATGAGCGGGAACGGCGGCATCGAGTTCCGCCAGCGTCGGATGGCGATGCTCCGCCAATCGCCCTTGATCGTGCCCTATTGCGACGATCCATTCACCAGGCGATCGTCGCGCTGCTTCCGTGCGCAGTCGCTCGAGCACTGCCGGGATGTTGGTTGTATCCCACAACGCCACGCGGGTGCGGCTACGGACATAACTCAACAGATGCTGATGCGAGTCGTGGAATGCCGGGATGACGGCGTACTCGGGCGGCAGACGCACAATGCGTGTGGACGCGCCTGCCAGCGCCTCAATCTCATCCGTCGCACCCACCGCGAGGATACGGTCGTTGTAGATGGCAATCGCACCGTGAGTGATTGGCGCTGTGACAATGGGATAGATCGTTGCGCCGGAGAGGATGGTGTCTGGGATCATGGTCTCTGAATGGTAGTATAAGGAATCGGGATGTCATCATGGTACCTGATTTTCTGCAAGGACTGAGAACCGGGAACCGAGAACTGAGAACTGAGAACCGAGACCTGATAGGAAGATCAATCCAAACTTGGACAAACACGCTTGCGCCTGTAGAGCGGCAAACGTTGGCTGAGCCTGTCGAAGCCATCGTTTGCCGCTCCACGTCCTTGATCGTCCAGGTTTTGTTTAATCGCTCTATAAAGCGAAAAAAGGCCCGCACTGCGACCCACACCGAGCGGGCGCCGCGTTGCGCCGATGTGATCCGTGATGCGATGGTGCGCCTGGGGTACGCTTAACGCTCAACGCTCCTATCCTTGCCTCTCGTCCCTTGTCTTTCCCGCTTTCCCCGCCTTCGACCTGCGCTCCAGATGGTATAATAATGCGCAATTATCCCAACACCATCAGGAGTGCCTATGCCTGAGCTGTTTCAGGTTGTGACCGTAGCCGAGGCGAACGTTCGCCTTCGTGCCCACATCACTCCCATACCACGCCACGAGTCGCTTCCGCTCCATGAGGCGCTCGACCGGGTAGTGGCCGAGGAATTACGCTCACCGGTCGATCTGCCCGCCTTTCCACGCTCTACCGTAGACGGTTTTGCCGTGCGTGCTGCTGACACATACGGCGCCAGCGAGAGCCTCCCGGCATACCTCACGCTCTGCGGCGAGGCGCCGATGGGTCGCGCGCCCGAATTCACCGTCGGTCCCGGGCAGGCGGCGCTCATTCATACGGGTGGTATGCTTCCCTCCGGCAGTGATAGCGTCGTGATGGTTGAGAATACCCAGTATCTCGACCCCACCACGATAGAAGTGGTTCGTCCCGTGGCCGTCGGCGAGAATGTCATCCCGGTCGGCGAAGATGTGTCTCGCGGCGATGCGCTCTTTCCCTGTGGCCACCGTCTCCGCCCGCAGGACCTCGGTGGTCTGGCGGGCGTCGGTCTTGTGCGCGTCCCGGTCGTCGCCCGCCCGCGTGTTGCCATCCTTGCTACCGGAGACGAGGTGGTTCCCGCCGACGCCGACGTGGCGCCGGGACAGGTGCGCGACATCAACAGTTATACCATCGCCGCTCTTGTGCGACGTGCTGGCGGCGAGCCAGTGCTGTGCGGCATTGCCCCCGACGATCCGGTCAAACTCGAGCAGATGGCGCGCACCGCGCTCGAAGGCGCCGATCTGCTCGTCCTCTCCGCCGGCAGTTCGGTCAGCACACGGGATCATACGGTCAATGTGATCGAAGCGTTGGGCAAGCCGGGGGTGCTGGTGCATGGGGTGGCTATTCACCCCGGCAAACCCACCATTATCGCTGTAGCCGGCGGGCGACCGGTCTTTGGCTTGCCGGGCAATCCGGTCTCGGCGATCATCGCCTTTGGCCTGTTTGTTGCTCCGGCGCTGCGGCGACTCCAGGGCGAGCCTGAGACCGACCCGTTGACCATCCAGGCAGTGCTGACACTCAATATTGCCTCGAAGCCTGGCCGTGAGGATTTCGTACCGGTGCGCCTTGAACGACGCAACGGGGTGCTGCACGCCGAGCCGGTCTTTGGTAAATCGAACCTGATCTATACCCTCGCCCATGCCGATGGTCTGGTGCGCGTTCCCCTCGACCTGAGCGGTCTCTATGCCGGCGATGCCGTTGAGGTTGCACTGTTCTGAGCGAAGGATTTGGGTGCGGCGCCGGACTGATGATTGTCAGGAGAGTACGATAGAAATCATATGTCACGACGACGCTACTATCTCGAAGATCGCGCCCTGGATGAGGCGATAGCCCGCTTCGAGGCGGCAATTGAGCGTGCTGGCGGGATTCATCCTCTAGACAGTGAAACCATTCCTCTGGCTGAGGCGCGTGGTCGCATCACCGCCGTGCCGGTGTGGGCGGCCCGCTCGGCGCCCCACTACCACGCCGCAGCCATGGATGGCATCGCTGTGCGCGCCGCTGCAACGACCGGCGCTACCGAGTCTTCGCCGCTGACCCTCGCACTGGGCAGCCAGGCCGTCTGGGTCGATACAGGCGATCCTATGCCGCCCGATACCGATGCGGTGGTGATGGCTGAGCACGTTCAGACGCTCGATGATGCGACCGTGGCGATCACCGCTGCCGTGGCGCCCTGGCAGCATGTGCGTCCGCTTGGTGAGGACATCGTCGCCACCGAACTCGTTATCCCCGAAGGTGTGCCTTTGCGCCCGGTTGATCTGGGCGCCATCGCTGCCGCCGGCCATGCAACCGTTACCGTGCGGCGGCGCCCGCGGGTGGCAATTATTCCTACCGGCACAGAGCTGGTCACTCCTGAAGCCGTCGCTGCACGCGAGGCGGCCGGTCAGCCGATGCGCGCCGGCGAGATTATCGAGTTCAATTCCCTGATCCTTGCCGGCATGGTTGAGGAGTGGGGCGGCCAGGCAACGCGCCTGCCCCCTGTGCCTGATCGGCAAGACCTGCTGCGCGCCGCCATTACGAGTGCCATGGCCGATCACGATGTGATTGTGATCAATGCCGGTTCGTCAGCCGGCGCCGAGGACTACACCGCGACCGTGCTTGCCGATCTTGGCGAGGTGGCCGTCCATGGCGTGGCCATTCGCCCCGGTCATCCCGTCATTCTCGGTGTGGCAGGAGGAAAGCCGGCGCTGGGACTGCCCGGCTACCCTGTGTCGGCGGCGCTCACGGCTGACCTGTTCCTGCGTCCGCTGCTCTACCGCCTCCAGGGTCTCACCCCGCCGCCTCGTCCTCAGGTGACAGCCGCGATCAGCCGGAAACTCCTCTCGCCGTTGGGTGAAGATGAGTTTGTGCGCGTCACCCTGGGCCGGGTGGATGGCCGACTGATTGCGGCGCCGCTGATGCGAGGCGCGGGGGTGGTGATGTCGCTGGTGCGCGCCGACGGGGTCGCGCGTATTCCGCGCTTCTCAGAAGGTCTCCACGCCGGTTCCGAAGTGATGGTCGAACTTCTCCGCGATCCGGCCGAAATCGAGTCAACGATCATCGCCATCGGCAGCCACGACCTGGCTCTCGATCTGCTGGCAAACCATCTGCGGCGCGCCGGAGCGGGCCGACGCCTCAGTTCCGCCAATGTGGGCAGTCTGGGCGGCCTGATGGCGCTTCAACGCCGTGATGCTCACCTTGCCGGCGTGCATCTCCTCGACGAGGAAACAGGTGAATACAACATCTCATATGTGCGGCGTCTCCTGCCTGACGAGGAGATCGTGCTGGTTCACCTCGCATACCGTGATCAGGGCTTTCTCGTGGCGCCGGGCAACCCGCTTGGTCTGAGCAGTCTTCGAGACCTGGTGCGGCCGGGTGTGCGCTTCGTCAACCGGCAGCGCGGATCGGGCACGCGCATACTGCTCGATTACCACCTACGCCAGGAGGGGATCGACCCCGGCGCAATTGCAGGCTACCAGCGTGAGGAGTTCACCCATATGGCGGTTGCTGCTGCGGTGCAGAGCGGCGCTGCGAATGTGGGTCTCGGGATCGGCGCTGCTGCGCGCGCCCTTGGCCTGACCTTCATCCCGCTCTTTAGCGAATGTTACGAACTGGCCATTCCACGCCGTCACTGGGAAAGCGAGTTGTTAGCGCCGTTGCGGCGTATGCTATTCGACCCGACATACCGCAGCGCCGTTGAGGCGCTGGGCGGCTACAATGTAGCGCGGATGGGCGAGGAAGTGCGCGTCTCATAGAGCGATCAACCCAACCTGGACAATCAAGAACGTGGGACGGCAGACGGTGGCTTCGACAGGCTCAGCCACCGTCTGCCGCAAGGGTGAAGGCGCTGCCTTCACGCACCAAGCAACTTCTTCAGACATGCTCCAGGTGCAGGTCTGCCGCGTTTCAGCGCCGATCTCCTGCCGGGATGAACATTGATCTCAGCCTCCTGCCACAGCCGGGAAGATATCGATCGTATCACCTGGCTGGATCAGCGTCTCAACGCCGTCAGGCAGGTATGGCGCATCGCGCCCATTGACGAACACGTGCACGTGCGGGTAGAGATCGCCATTATCGTTCAGTAATTCCTGGCGCAAGCGCGGGAAGCGCGTCACCACGGCATCAACAAGTTGTTGGACCGTTATATTCTCGTCGACATCAAATTGCACCGTGCGACTACCAACGATCGGGCGCAGCGTTGCATAAAAGTTTACTTGCATTGTGGTTCAGTTGATACAATGAGGCGAGCGCAATGATGCGCCCGCCTCATCTGCTGATTACTAATCAATGATCCCAAGTTCGCGCAACTTGCTTTCGGGCACAACACCGTTTTCCCAGCCGCGGGCAGCGTAGTACTCGGCGAGCATCTCGTCGAGTTCACAGACGTGGCCCTGCGAGCCGGGCATAGTCGAAGGCTCCTGGATGAAGCGGGCAGGCAGGTAGTCGCTGCCTTCGCGGAAGCCAGCCAGGTTGTTGTAGTAGCGCTCAAGATTATAGATGCGCTCGCCGGCCTTGAGCACATCATCTGCCGTGAACTCCACCCCGACCATAGCAGCATACTGAGCAGCGTACTCCTGCACTCCCTCAGCAAAGGCGCTGAACTTGCACAGGTCCAGGCTATCGGAGAACGCATGGACATCCTGGAAGATTTTTACCAGTTCGCCTTTGCCCTTCCAGGCAAGGGGATCGACCTTGAGCGAGCCAAAGGGCATAACGCCCAACTCGGCAGCCGGGGTATAGGCGCGCAGGTGACAGGCGCCGCGGTTGCTGGTGGCGTAACCGATGCCCATGCCCTTGAGACCGCGGGGGTCATACGCCGGGATGCCCTGCCCTTTGACGGTCATCGCCAGTTCGGGATGGCCAAAGTGCTTTGCGGTCGCATCGGCGCCCTCAGCCATCACATTGCCGATCCCCTCGCGGAAGGCGATCTTGCGCACCAGTTCAACCATGGCCATGGTGTCGCCCCAGGCGATACCGCCGTCGCCATTGGTATAGCCGCGCTCAGTGGCTTCCATGTAGATCGAAATAGGATGACCGGTCTCTATCGCATCGACGCCATAGTCGTTGCACAGGTCGATCAGTTTTGCAACAGCATTGACGTCGTCGTTGCCACAGTTCGCGCCGAGGGACCAGGCCGGCTCGTACTCAAGGCTCTCCATCCGCAGCCCCTTCCAGGGTCCCTCCTTGATCTCGACCTCTTTCTTGCACGCCACGGGGCACGCATGGCACGTCGGATCATCGACCAGGATATGCTCTTTGACATACTCACCGCTGATCTTCTCGGCGCCTGGTCCGAACGAAGTGAGCATGCTGTTCTTTGACGGCAGAGCGCCCATTGTGCTGGTGATGTTCATCAGCACGTTCGTGCCGTACACCGAGAGGCCGCCCTTGCGCGGGCTGGTGATATTCTGCTCGTGCATAATGGCTGCCAGAGCGTTCTTGTGGGCAGGCTTCCACGCCTCGAGGTCAGCGGCCTTCGGCATCTTTTTAGGGGCCTTGATCACGATCGCCTTGAGTAGTTTGCTGCCGCCAACACAGCCGGTGCCGCCGCGCCCGCTGGCCCGATCATCTTCGTTGATCCAGCACGCGAACCTGACCAGATTCTCACCAGCCTGACCAATGGCGATCACGCTCAGGTCTTTCTCGCCATAGCGCTCGCGGAAGAACCTGACGGTGTCGTGCACACCCTTGCCCCAGACTTCAGAGGCGTCGCGAATCTCGACCGTGCCGTCCTGAACGTACAGGTAGACGGGTCCTTTGGCCTTCCCCTTGACCAATACGCCGTCGAAGCCGGCCCAGCGCAGGCGTGCCGCCGACCAGCCGCCGTGATGACTATCGGTGACGGTTCCGGTCAGGGGCGACTTGGTGACGATCGCCATGCGCCCGCTCATGTTCGCTTCAGTGCCGGTCAGAGGTCCGTTCATGAAGCAGAGCAGGTTATCGGGCGAGAGAGGGTCCACCTGCGGACCGTTTTCGAACACATATCGCACTCCGAGCCCGCGGGCGCCGATGTACTTGCGTGCCCAATCCTCAGGAATGCCGCGATACTCCACCGTCCCGTTCGTCAAGTCGACATGGGCAATTCGGTTCGCGTACCCGCCAAGTGCCATAGCGCTCCTCCTTTGATCACAATCGATGCTATACCAGAAGGTGGTCAATGCCTGTTGGGTATCGCCTTCTCGCAAGTCGTTTTGCTCAAGATTGACCTCTCATCATGCGGCGACGCTATTATACACTAAATGTTAACCTGAGTGCAATAGGTTTCCTACCTGGAAGATTTGTATCAATTCAGCAACGGTTTGCCTGGCGAATGAGCCGCTGCCATCCGCTTTTCTATACGATCACTCGAAACCTGGACACTCAAGGACGTGGAGCAGCTGACGTTGGCTGAGTCTAGAGCCTGTTATGTACTTTCGAGCATAAAGGTAATGAACCGCTTCAGCCACGTGGACCTTGCCGCCCCCCCCTTTCCCCCCCCCGCATGCGGGGGGGGGGAAAGGGGGGGACGTTGATGCCCGTCATCGCCGGCGCGCGCTGCGCCCCCCCTGCCCCCCCCCTTTCCCCCCCTGCGGGGGGGGGCAGGGGGGCAGGGGGGCAGGGGGGCAGGGGGGCGATTGCATCGTGCGCGCGTCAACGATCGCCGCGCGCGGCGGTGCGCTGAGCCGGTCGAAGCGCGCAGATTATGGCCGAGCGTTGCAAAGACCCCGGCCTTCAGCCAGCGCTGGGTTTGCTGATAGACGGTGTACCACGGCGGCGGAGCGTTGGGCATCATGCCCAGGGCGCTCCCGTGCGATGCGCTGAGCCTGCCGAAGCGCGGACGATGCAATCGCCCCCCCCCTGCCCCCCCCGCAGGGGGGGGAAAGGGGGGGCGCAGCGCGTGGTTGCGCTGCGGGGCGTCTTCGGTCATGAAGGTCAGGGAGGGAGCGCGGCGCCTGAGCCGGTCGAAGCGACGAAGGCCCGCTCCTCGTCGCTCACATCGCTTGGATAGGGTTGACGTGTCAT
>CALGYB010000162.1 GCA_937935075.1 uncultured Roseiflexus sp.
GCGACCGGCGTCGGCGGCTCCTGGCCCGGCGGCGCAATGAACGTAACAATGAAGGGATCTGCTGAGGGCGTGAACGAGCACATGGCAAATCCGGCAATCGAAACGATGTTCAGGCTCTTTAGCGTGGTGACGCCTGCCATCTCCGGCGGCTCCTCGATCACGACTTCCATATCGGTCAGGGAACCGGATTGGGGAACCGATGTGGGCACGACATCACCCATTGACGCCGGCGTGAAGGCGATGACGCCGTCCGTCAGGCGCCGACCGATCTCGATCAGCGTCTGCCGTTCGACGCCATACCCGTACAGCGCGGTGTACCATCCGTTGACGACCATGTACAGCGAGAGATTGCCGCCGCTCTCCTTGATGGCGGCGACGTCGCCCACATTAACGGGTTCGACCGTATTACCCAATCCCTCCTGTAATTTAATTACCTTATCGTATGCTTCTCTACCGGGATTAAGCAGATCCATCTCGAAATCGACCCGTTTTTGACCATCAAACTCGTATGAACAGGTAAGAATAAACCCATCTTTGAGTGGAACAGTCGTGATCAATGACGAACCGAGGAGGCCCGCAACGGAATCTGCATTCAAGACAGCGCAGGGTTCACTTGTTCGCGGATCGACCGGTCCGGCAGCAACCGGGGCCTGAGTCGGCACGGTCGTTTCAGCGGCAGAAACCTGAGTCGGCACGACAGCAGGCGCAGCGGTAGGGGCACTGCTGGTCGTGTTGCCTGCTGTGCAGGCAGACAGGAAGAGCAGAACCGTTAGCAATAACAGCAGGGGATGAACAATTCGTTGCATGCGAGCACCTCTGAGACGATTGATGGCAGGATAATGACCCGGTCGGTTGTTAAAACCGGGCGATCGGTATTGTAGCGATCAAGCGTCCTCATAACGTCCTCGCCGCCGTTGAGCGCACGCAAGGGGCGCCGCGGGTGAAAGCTGCGGGCTGAAGCCCTGGCTGAGGGCGTGCAAGCCCCTGCGGGGCTGCCCCACGGTGCGCCCGGGGCGCTGCGGGCGGCGATCACCCGAGCCCCAACGGGGCTTCCACGTTCTGAGCGAGGGCTTCAGCCCGCTTCATTGCATAACGCATAACGCAGCGCATACGGTCCGGGAACGAAAGGATGGACAGGGATGCGACGGATTCACACGGTCCTGCTCGTGATGCAGTCAATCCGAATGAGTCCGTCTCGATCCGCGAACATCCATGTTCTCCATCACGACGTTTTGCGGCGCTTTCGTGGAGCGGCCACGACCGCCGGTTGCTGTGCGGCAGGTGTGGCATGCAAGCCTGAGGAGAGGAGGGCATCGAGGCAATACTGGCGCAGGCGCTCGGCGTCGGGCATGCCCAGCGGAGTCGCCAGCGGTGCAAAGTATTGCCGGGCGATAGTCTGCGCTTCGATCAGTTCCGCGCCAGAGAGTGCGGCGAAACCGAGAGCGGCGCGGATCTGCGTCAGCAGCGCCAGTCCCTCGCCAATCACCGGCTGATCAGGGCAGGCGCGCGCCAGCATCACGGACTTTTCCGCCGCCTGTGCGGCTTCATCAAGGCGACCGAGCCGCAACAGGCCGCCAGCCCGCGCCAGCCAGCCCAGGGATTGCACCGGCAGTTCACCGGCGACGCGCGCCTGCTCGATGATCTCGTCTGCTTCAGCCAATGCATCGTCAGCGGGCGCTGCCCACAATCGGTCACAAAGATACTGGGCGCGGGCGTGCAGGATAAACGATGGCACATTTGCTGTCTGCGCCGCACGCAGTGCTCGTTTGTGCATGTCCATCGCCTGTTCGACATCACCCAGCAGGCGCCAGAGTTGACCCGACAGCAAACCGGTCGCGTACACCACCGGCTGAACCTGCGCCTCATCGGCGCGCGCCATCAGTTGCGCCAGCGACATCGTGGGCGACGTTCCCTGCGCGAGAACGACAAATGTCAGATAGGTCTGCATGAGCAGCGCGCCGTACTGACTGTTCACGTGAGTTGCTATCTGCAGCCCCTGGGCAAAGTCGTGCTGTGCCGCGGCAAGCTCGCCAGTACGCAGATGCGCCCAGCCACGCCCGGCATATTTGCCCCACATGCCTGGGAGGTATGACACACCCGCCACCTCGATTGACCGGGTGTATACCCGGATCGCTTCGTCATAACGACCACAATTGAGCATTATCTGGCCGATCATGGTCAGCGCCGCGGCCTCTACCCGGGGCAAACCGCTGCGTTGCGCCAGCGCAACCGTCTGGTCGAGAACCTCCCGCGCCTGTGCGTACTCCTGGGCAAAGACCAGCGCGGTTCCGAGATGGTTCAGGCTTTGCGTCGTCTGAACAATCGCATGGTGGACATCGGCGTCGCCCTGCTGGATCTGGCCGGTGAGCGTACAGGCGCGTCGCAGGTCATCAACGGCTTCGCGCACCTGTCCTAGCATAAGGGCGCTGACGCCGCGGATATTGAGCGCACGCACGGCGCTGGATGCATCGTGTAACGACAAGGCCAGTTCAAGCGCCTGCGATGCGGTGGCGCGGGATTCTTCGGCGCGGTCGCACGTATAGAGTGCGTGGGAGTGCGCCACCAGCGCCTGGATGTAGAGCGCCGGAAACTCACGGCTCGCGCCAACGGCGTGGTGCAAAAGCGACAGCGCGAGGACAGACTCACCCTGGTAGAGCGCAATAAGGCCGCGCTGCACGGCGGCCTGCGCCCGGAGTTCACGCACATCACGATCTGTGCCATCGAGAAGCGACTCGGCGCGCGCAATGCTGTCCAGGGCCTGCTCGAAGGCCGCCAGGTCGGCGCTTTCACGGGCGTGCTCCAGCCAGAAACGCGCAGCCGGGTGCGCAGATCCCGCCATCTCATAATGCACGGCAATCCTGGCAGCGTGCCCCCGTTGACCGGCATGCAGCGCCTCCAGACTCCGGGCGGCCCGCTGGTGCAGCATCCTGGCACGTTCGGCGGAAACGTCGCTCAGAAGAATCTCGTGAATGAGGTGGTGTGAAAAGGCGTAATCGTCGGCGCCATGGGTAACGGTATCGATCAATAATCGTCGGGCATGCAGATCGTCCAATGCCGACGCATACACCGACAGAGTCCAGCCGAGCATCTGCTGCAATTCTTCATCGGCGAATGAAAACCCCAGGATCGCCGCGGCTTCCAGCATCTGCCGGTTGCGCTCGCCAATGTCGCGCAAGCGCATTCTGAGCGAATCCCGCAGGCCTCGCAGCCCGCGCTTTTGCAGGTGATGCGACTGGCGCAGGCCCTCGGCGGCCTCGCGCAGCAAAAGCGGTAAACCGCCGGTATATCTTCTGATTTCTTCTATGATCTGAATATTGATCGTATCTATATTCAATTCATGCTCAATAAAAAGATCTATATCTAAAGTCGTAAACGGTTGGAGATGGACGTCAAGCGCGCAGCGCTGGCGGCGCATCGTTCGCTTTGCGGAGAGCAACGTTGGGGTCACAGCGCCGGAGCGATGGGTCACAATGATTAGCAGCGAAAGGGAGAGACAGATATCTGCCAGTTCGATCAGGGTTTCGAGCGACCAGGTGTCGATCCAATGCGCATCTTCGATGATCAGAACCAGCGGTTGATGCAGGGCAAGCGCCTGTATGCCCTGCCGGATGGCAGAACGCAGCGCCGCTGCATCCGGTTGCGACGGTGCAACCAGATCAGGACGCAACGCGATCAAATCGGGAACCAGGGGCGCCAGACGACCGAGCCAGTCGGCGGCGCTCTGAAGCAGGCGCGGCGCGGCGGCAGTAAAAATGTGTCGCCAGGGCAGGTAGGGATGGCGCTCTCCGACATTCCTCGATGGCTGACAATACCCCCAGAACACGCGCGGTTCCGACGTGCTGTCCATAGCGCCGAACCGTCGTACCGCCTCCTGCACCAGCGTGGTCTTTCCCACGCCGGGTTGCCCGGAAACGAAGACAATCCGCCCGCGTCCTTGCGCGACGCTGCGCATCAGATCGACCAGTTGCTGAAGTTCATCGTCCCGACCGATAAAGAGGGACGCCTTCGAGGAGCGATTAGGCGTCATGGAACGCACCAGACGGTGGTGGAGAATATCGTGATAGAGGGTGGTTGTCTCCGGCGCCGGCTGGACGTGCAACTCCCGTTCCAGGTCCCGCGCCAGCGCGCAGTACATATCGAGCGCAGCAGTGCGACTGCCCGTAAGCGCCGCTGCGGTCATCGCCAGCCGCACCGCTTCCTCGTCCCAGGGGTCGTGTGACACCAGCAGGCGCGCCCACCTCCATGCACGACTCCAATCGCTGCGATCCATCCAGGCGCGCACCAACGATTTGAGTAGAAGCAGGTACCGCTGGCGCAGCGCTTCGCGCCGAACGAGAATATCATCGTCTGTGTCAATGCCGGGCGCCAGGTCGCCGCGGTAGAGTTCAGCCGCCGCCTCCATCTCGTGCAGCGTCGTCCATTCCCGCTCGAAGGCATGCACATCGACCTGACACTCAGGCGGCGCATTCCAGACGATATGTTGAGTTGAAACAACCAGCCACTCACGAGCGACAGGGGGCAGGAGGGGGCGGAGCAGATGGAGATGACGGCGCAGATTTGCCAGCGCGTCAGCCGGATCATCGTCGGGCCAGAGGGTGAACGCCAATTGTTTGCGGGGAAGCGGCTGGCGCGGCTGAAGCGCAAGACGGGTCATCAACCGCCGCAGGCTCTCGCGTTGCGGCAGATTCGTGCGCGCTTCTCCGGCTTCGAGGCGAATATCACCCAGGAGAACGATGCGAAGAGGGGATGCAGTCGATTCCATCGGCGCTTCCCGTTATGAGTGTAGTTTGTCATAGAACCGGATACGCGCGGATTGAGACGGACTCTTGCGGATCAGGCGATGCGCTCCTGGCTTGCGATGGCATACGGATGCGCACAGACCAAGCCAGGTTCGATGGCTTATACCTGTTCGACCAGCGCCGCCATCAGTTCCCGGCAGAAGGCGGGGATGTCGGCGACCACCCGCCCCCAGACCAGGTTCCCGTCGCGAAAGGCGGCTTCATCGACCCAGATGGCGCCAGCGTTGATCAGGTCGTCTTTGATACCGAGCGAGCCGGTCGCTCGGCGACCACCAACGATCCCCGCCGAGATGGCAATCGATCCGCCGTGGCAGATGATTCCGATCACCTTGCCAGCCGCATGCATCGCCTGCACCAGGTCGGTCACCGCCCGATAGCGGCGGAGTTTATCCGGCGCCCAACCGCCGGGCAGCACCAGTGCGAAAAGATCATCGGCGCGCAGTTCGGCAATCGTAGTCGTCGGCGTGATCTCCAGCCCATTCTTCCCGCGCACCGGGCGCAGATCCAGACCGGCCGCCACAACCTCGGCGCCTTCTTCCTGCAACCGCATCATCGGCACATAGAACTCGAGGTCTTCGACGCCTTCCGCCAGCAGAATTGCAATGCGCTTCCCGGACAGTCGCATAGTGTCGTCTCCTTCACTATTTGTGAACGATTCATTGTACCGCATTTCGCGGGAAGGAAGGGTGGATGCGGGGTCATCATATTGGAGAGGATGCCGTCCGCGCTACGGGCGGAAGCCCGCACTACGGACGTGCAAGCCCCCAGTGCGGGCGCAAGCCCCCGCTGCGGGCGGCCGGGCAGTGGCGAGAACCCCGGAGTGCTGCGGGCGCACGAGACCGCACTACATTAGACAATCGCACGGGTGAGCGAGAGAGAATGGTTCTCCGGTTATATTGACATATAGTACTCATATGCGCTAAGGTTTCAAAAAAGGGTTGCTACGGTTACAACACCCCTTTCTGCACAGGACTAAAGGTGTCGTCGGGCAATTCACGTAAGCGCGCAAGTTTATCACAATCTACAGGGATCACATCAATGACAAGCGATTTTTCGAAACAAATGACGGATAAACTGATAGATGCGCTTGATCAGGTTGTTTCGGAGCGCAGGAAATACTTTTCTGAACATCCCGAAAATATCCCCGAAAGAACATCTGTTCCTCACCTCATAGATTCGTATTCCAGGAATAACGCACTCATTTCAGGAGGAGCGAGCCTCATCCCAGGTCCTTGGGGAATGCTCGCAATACTTCCTGAAATAATCGCAGTTTGTCGGAATCAAATTGCATTGATCTACGATATTGGTATGGCCTATGGAAAAAGAGATGTATTGACAAAAGAACTCATCGTCGGCATATTCCTTACTGCCCTTGGCGAAAGCGCCATATCAGTCATTGTCATAAAAGGAAGCAAGGTTTTAGTGCGTCGTGCCAGTTTGCGCGTATTTCAGAAGATAGTCGCTCTCCTGGGAGGGAGAATCACTCAACGGGCATTGAAAGCGTCCATTAGCAAATGGGCGCCGGGCATCGGCGCAGGCGCCATGGCTCTTTGGTCACACCATCAAACGAAGCAGATCGGGAAAAAAGCGGTGGAGATCTTCGAGAAAGACATAGTACTGTCGGGTAGTGCAGAACCTCCTGATGAAGGATCGTCGATTAACGGAGTGGATTCAGCAAGAAGTCTCGAAATGCTGAGATTGCAAGCCATGATTAACCTGATGAAGGCTGATGGTATAGTCCGAGCCGAGGAGCGTGAGTTCATGCGAATTATTATTAGCAATACAACGTTAACCGAGGAAGAGAAGAGTCTTCTCATCAATCATATAGACATAGGAGAGAAGTTTACTATAGATTATGCCGCTATTGCAGATTCGCCCGAAGATACCGTAGGCTTACTCATTGACCTGATAACACTCGCAAAATGTGATGGAAGCGTTCATGTTGCGGAGAAAATGTATATCAAACAGGTTGGCAGGTTAATGGGGTTTTCTGATCACGATATTGAGGAAATGCTGGAGTCTGTCAACAACCAGGATCGGTCACATATCAGTACATGACGCGTTTTGGCATGGAGGGGCAAGGGTGCGCCTTGCCCCAACCCTCTTCTCCCTGTAAGGAAGAAGGGGGATGAGGGGAAAACGGGCAGGAGGACACCGCAAACGCACATTACCTCTCTGCGCCTTCCTCCTCCTCCGCCGCCAGCAACCCCAGGCTATCGTCGGGGTGCAGGTGGTGGATGACCAGGCGCAGTCTCCCCGGCGGCGTACCCAGCACCTCCTGAAAAATGGCGACGGCTTCGCGCGCAAAGGCGCGACGGCGCTCCGGCGGCAGCGGTTCTTCGGCAGCGTAGAGTACTTCGAGCAGTGGCATCGTACATCCTCCCCTTCAGCCCTTCTCGCAACGCTCGCCTCGAAGCGTCCTCCGGCGGACCGCAGGCGTTGGCTGCGACAGGCTCAGCCAACGCCACCCGCATTCAGATCGTCCGCTATGCCTCGTCCGGCGGACCGCAGGCGTTGGCTGCGACAGGCTCAGCCGACGCCACCCGCATTCAGGCTGCGACAGGCTCAGCCAACGCCACTCGCATTCAGATCGTCCGCTATGCCTCGTCCGGCGGACCGCAGGCGCTGGCTGCGACAGGCTCAGCCGACGCCGCGAGAAACGCGCTACACAAATCGCATGCTCACCGGCGGCTGCCCGTGGATTTCGAGCGTGAACAGGTCGCCGGGGCGCGCGGGAATGGCAGGACCGAGTGAGCCGGACAGAACGATGTCGCCGGGTTCGAGGCTAATGCCGAACGAAATCATTTTGTTCGCCAGCCAGGCGACGGCGCGCGCCGGGTGCCCCAGTGCCGCTGCGCCAATGCCCTGAACGGCGGGTTCGCCGTTGTGGTGGAGCAGCATGCCCATCGTGCGCAGATCGACGTGGCGCAGGGCGCGACTCCAGGGTCCCAGCGTAAAGCCGCCGTATGATGCGTTGTCGGCGACGGTATCGACCAGTGTGATGCGCCAGTCGGCGATGCGGCTATCGACGATCTCGATGGCGGCGGCGATCGCGTCGGTGGCAGCCAGCACGTCGTGCAGGGCGACCCCCGTTTCGCGCAGCGGACGCCCGATGAGAAACGCGAGTTCCCCCTCGACGCGCGCTTGCAAAAACAGGTCTGCCGGCACATCGACATGCCCGCCGGTCAGCGGGAAGTAGCGCGATGCCCACAGGCTGCCGTAGTCCGGTTCGTTGACTCCGAGTTGTTGCTGGATGGCGCTGCTGGTCAGCCCGATCTTGCGCCCGATGATCCGTTCACCGCGCGCCAGGCGCATCTCCGTCCAGCGCGATTGAATAGCATACGCCTGTTCGGGCGTCAGCGCCATGCTCTCGCTCAACGGCGCCAGCGGCTGGCGCTGCTCCCAGGCATCGTCGAGGCGCTGCGCCACGGCGTCGATGTTCACCCCGCCTACTGATTGCTCAGGCATACCGTCTTCGCCTCCGTGAAAAACTCAAGGCTGTGGCGCCCGCCTTCGCGCCCGATGCCGCTCTGCTTCATGCCCCCAAACGGCACGCGCAGGTCGCGCACAAAGAAGTCGTTGACCCAGACGGTGCCAGCATCAATGGCGCCGGCCACGCGCACGGCGCGTCCCAGGTTGCGCGTCTGCACAACCGCCGAGAGACCATACGCAACGCCGTTGGCAATGGCAATCGCTTCGTCCTCACCGTCGAACGGCGCAACCGTGACGACCGGACCGAAGATCTCCTCCTGGCAGACGCGGTCCTGCGGCTGAACGCCGACGATGATCGTCGGGTTGAGGAAATTGCCGCGATCAAACGGCGCCGACAGGTCGGGCTGATCGCCGCCGAGGACGATTTCCGCCTGCGTGCCGCGCGCAATGTCGATGTAACTGCGCACCCGCTGTAGATGCTCTGGCGCAATCAACGCCCCCACGGTCGTCTCCGGATCCATCGGATCGCCGACGCGCAACTGCTGCGTGGCGGCGATGAACCGCTGCAAGAACTCGTCGTAGATCGGGCGCTCGACCAGCAGCCGTGGACCGGCAAGGCAGAACTCTCCCTGGTTGAAAAAGGAAGAGCGCAGGCTGATCGCCACGGCGCGATCCAGGTCGGCATCGGCGAAAATGATATTGGCGCCCTTGCCGCCCAACTCGAACGACAGGCGCTTGAGGGTGTGCGATGCCGCGCCCATGATGATTTTGCCGGTCGTGCTCTCGCCGGTGAACGAGATCAACTGTACGCCAGGGTGCTGCGTCAGCAACGCGCCTGCCGACTCAGGACCAAACCCGTGGACAACGTTGAGCACCCCCGGCGGCAGACCGGCGCTGTGCGCGATCTGTGCCAGTTTCCACGCCCCGATCGGCGTCAATTCGGCGGGTTTGAGGACGACGGTATTGCCAAAGGCAAGCGCCGGACCGATCTTCCATGTCGCCTGGAGCATGGGAACATTCCAGGGAGTGATCAGCGCCGCCACGCCAACCGGCTGGCGCAGCACATAATTAATGTAGCCGTTGTCCATGGGATAGGCTTCGCTATCGTGGGTGACGGCAAAATCGGCGAAGAACTCGATGTTGGCGGCGAGGCGCTGCACGTATCCGGCGCGGTTCTCGCGGATCGGTCTGCCGACATCCCAGGTTTCGATCTGTTCGAGTTCTTCCGTGTGCGCGCGAATTGCATCGGCGAACGCCTTCAACACCCGCCGCCGTTCGGCAGCGCCAGCGCGCCTCCATACGGCAAAGGCGCGCGTCGCCGCCTGCACCGCTGCATCGACTTCATCGGCGTGACCTTCCGGCGCCGTGCCGATGACTTCATTCGTCGCCGGGTAAAAAATCTCGAAGCGGCGCGTTCCTTCAACAAATGCGCCGTCGATGTAGTGTTGCACATGAAATGAAGGGATCTGCATTATTCTCGCTCCAATCGCACAATCAGGCAGTTTGCGTCTGGTCCGATCACTTCCAGCGTTCCCGGCTCGGCTGGCGTCGCTGCCGACGGTGAGCCGAAGAAGATGATCTGACCCGCGCGCAAACCGCCGGTCATCGTTGCCAGCCAGCCCAGGCGCGTGTACAGATTGCCAAGGGTGCGCAGGTCTCCCTCGGCGCGGAGCGTGCCGTTGAGGTAGAGACGCAGCATGCCGTCGGGCGGGTGATCGATCATGCGCACGCCGAGCAAGAACCCGCCGCCCGAACTGTTGTCGGCGACGACTTCGGCAGCGCTGAAGCGATACCCCTCCCAGACGCTGTCCAGCACATCGACGCCGAGAAACCACCCGCCGACCGCGGCAGCGGCTGCGCCAGGAGCGGCGCCCGGCGCCAGCGGCGCACACAGCACAGCGGCGAGTTCCGGTTCGACGCGCGGCTGAATGAACCGGCTGAGCCGCACCGGGCTTTCCAGCATCATGTCGGAGAAAATGCGCCCGTAGACCGGCTCGGTGATGCCCATTTGCTGCTGTTTTGCCGGGCTGAGCAGCCCCAGTTTGTACCCCTTAATTGGCTGACCTTCGCCCAATGCCGTCTGAATGGCATACGCCTCCGCCAGCGTCACCTGACGCGCGTTTCCACGACTGGCAATCGCGCGGCGACTCGCGCGCGCCTGGCGAATTTCTTCCAATAGCGCCAGCGCATCAGCGCTCAGTTCCATGGCTCGTTCCTTCACGCTCTGCCAGTGATCGCCCCCCAACGCCCCAGTGGGTTTTGGGGATTTCATAGATCACCAGGCGAACCTCTTCCAGCGGCAGATCGAAGTGGCGCGCGGCGCACTCCGAGAGGCGGCGCATCAGCGTTGCGCGCTGCTCATCCGTGCGCCCTTCGACCATTGTGACCCGCAATACCAGCATGGCACGCTCTTTCTACCAGAGATACCAGAACGGACCCTCCGCGCCGGCGTCGCTGACCGTCTCCATCCGACCGTACTTGCCGGCAAAGAAGAGCAGCGGCGGTCCGTCGCGGCTGGCAAGGTATTCGACTTGCCCGATGTACAGCGTGTGGTCGCCTGCCGGGTGTGCATCGACCACCCGTGCAACGACGTGCGCCAGCGCGTTGTCGATCAGCGGCACACCATGCTGCCAGACGAATGGGATGTGCAATCCCTCGATCGGACGGCCCGCAAAATGCCGGCTGAGCGCCTCCTGGTCGTCTGCCAGCACGCTCACGCCGTAGCGACATCCTGGCGCCAGCAACGCATGCAGGCGCGCGCGCGCCGCAACCGACACCAGCACCAGCGGCGGGTCGAGCGACACCGACAGGAACGAGTTCGCCGTCATCCCATGCGACTGCCCCTCGTGATAGGTCGTCACAATCGTGACGCCGGTAGCGAATTTGCCCATCGTCATACGAAACTGGCGCGAGTCGAACGGCACAGGCGCAACAGTCGCCCCATCGGTTGGTACGGTCATGATGGTCATCTCCAGCCTTAATGGGATACGGATTTACGCGGGTGCGACGGATCTGCTGTTGGCTTCGACAGGCTCAGCCAACGTCAGCCCCTCCTGGAACTGTCTTGCGGCTGCCGCTGGCTTCGACAGGCTCAGCCAACGTCAGCCCCTCCTGGAACTGTCTTGCGGCTGCCGTTGGCTTCGACAGGCTCAGCCAACGTCAGCCCCTCCGTAGATTGCTCTCGTTTGCGCACCAGTTCGAGCGCTACATCCAGGATCCAGTCTTCCTGCCCGGCGACCGTCTGGCGCCGCCCTAATTCGATCAGAATGGCGCGCGGATCGATCCCCAATTGCTCGCCCACCCGCCTGGCATGCAGCAGAAACGTCGAGTAGACCCCGGCGTATCCGATGATAATGGCATCACGGTCGGGGAAGGGCTGGAAGGGCATAATCGGCGCCACCACATACTCGGCGGCGTCCATGAGCGCCAGTACGTCCAATCCTGGATTGACGCCCAGCCGGTCGAGCGCCGCCGCCAGCAACTCGGTGGCGGCGTTGCCCGCACCGGCGCCCAACCCGCGAAGACATCCATCGATCTGGTCGGCGCCCGCTTCCAGCGCCGCCAGCGTATTGCCGATCCCCAAACCCAGGTTGTTATGCGCGTGGAAACCGACCTGCACCCGCAGCGCGGCTTTGAGCGCCCGCACCCGCGCCGCTGCGTCGTGCGGCAGCATCGCGCCCGCCGAATCGACCACATAGACGCAGTCGGCGCCATACGACTCCATCAGGGCTGCCTGCTCCGCCAGAAACTCAGGAGGCCGCATATGGGACATCATGAGGAAGCCGACGGTTTCCAGCCCCATGTCCTTCGCCATCTTGAAATGCTCCTCGCTGATGTCCGCTTCGGTGCACTGGGTGGCGATCCGCAGCACCTGCACGCCGCGTTCGACGGCGGCCTTCAACTCGCGGCGCGTTCCGATGCCGGGAAGGAGCAACGCCGCAATCCGCGCCCGTTCCGCCGCTTCGCGCGCCTCGGCAATCAGGTCGAGGTCGGGTGTGAGCGAGAAGCCGTACTGCAACGACGATCCTGCCAGCCCATCGCCGTGCGTCACCTCGATCACCGGCACACCGGCGCGATCCAGTGCGGTCACAATGTCGCGCACGTGCTGGCGGGTGAATGTATGCCGCATGGCGTGCGATCCATCGCGCAGGGTCGTATCGGTCAGGCGGGGCGCATTCATACCATCACCTCCCGACGACTCAGCAGATGTTGGGCAAAGACTTCGCCAACCCGCCGCGCAGAGGCCGTCATGATGTCGAGATTGCCAGCATACGGCGGGAGGAAATGCCCCGCACCCTCGACCTCCAGCAGCACCGTCACTACTGGTTTACGCCCCCACGGCGTGTCGCGCATGTCGAACACCGGCGGATTCTTCAGCCGGTAGCCAGGAACATACTGCTGCACCTCGGCAACCATCGCCTCGACAGAGTCGCGCACCTGCGCCGGGTCGAAATCGCCTTCCGGGATGGCGTAGACCGTATTGCGCATCAGGATCGGCGGTTCCGCCGGGTTGAGGATAATGATCGCCTTCCCCTGCTGCGCGCCGCCAATGACTTCCAGACCGTGCGCCGTGGTAAAGGTGAACTCGTCGATATTCTGGCGGGTGCCCGGTCCGGCGGATCGGCTGGCGACCGTGCTGACGATCTCAGCGTAGCGCACCGGCGTCACACGGCTGACGGCATACACCAGCGGAATCGTCGCCTGACCGCCGCAGGTGATGAGGTTGACATTCGACGCATCGAGGTGCTGCCGGAGATTGACCGGCGGCACAACATAGGGTCCACGCGCAGCCGGCGTCAGGTCAATGGCGATCCTGCCGGTCTCGTGCAAACGTTTTGCGTGGCGCACATGCGCTTTGGCGCTGGTCGCATCGAAGACGATCTGAATCTCGGGGCGCTCCAGCACGGCATCGATGCCCTGTGCGCTCGCCGCCACCCCCAACGCGCGTGCGCGCGCCAGACCTTCGGAGTGGGGGTCGATCCCTGCCAGCAACACCAGTTCCATCGAACCGGGGCGATCAAGAAGTTTGTACATCAGGTCGGTTCCGATATTGCCGGAGCCGAGGATGGCCGCTTTTATCGTTTCATTGCCCATCGAGGCATTCCTCTATGGTAGCCCAGGTTTTCGGAAACACGCTGAGCCGCCTCTACAATCAGAGCGACATAACCGGCGCGCTGCGCCTGAAAGCGGTGCGTCGGCAACGAGATGCTCATTGCCGCAATCACGCGACCTTCAAAGTTGTAGATCGGCGCCGCCACACAGCAGAGACCGATCGATACTTCTTCCTGATCACAGGCATAGCCGCGCTGCCGCACCAGTTCCAATTCGCGCGCCAGGTCTTCCGGCGTGGTGATCGTATGAGGAGTAAAGGCGTGCATGCCCTGCTGTTCGAGAATCTGCGCAACCTCGCTCCAGGGCGCGTGCGCGAGCAGCACCTTGCCGACGCCGCTACAGTGCGCCGGCAGCCGCGCGCCGACGCCCGACAGCGAGATGTGGACGGCGTGCGTTCCTTCGAGTTTCTCGACGTAGATCACCTGACCGTTCTCCAGCACCGCCAGGTGCATCGTTTCGCCCCAGCGCGCCACGACTTCTTCCATCACCTGGCGCGCCTCGGTGCGAAACTCGGTGGTTTTGAGCAGCGTCTGCCCGAATTCGAGCAACCGCCACCCCAGCCGATAGCGCCCCGGACCGGTGCGGCGCAATAATCCCTGCCCTGCCATGCTACTCAACAACTCCGACGTGCTCGATTTGGGCTGATCGAGTGCGCGCGCAATGTCGCCAACCGTCCACTCAGGGTGCGCCGGCGAGAACAGGTTCAGAACCTCGACCGCTTTCTGGAGTGTTTGAAGCATGGCATACCTCGCTGGGGCAGGTCGCTGACCTGCCCTTACGGTACGCTACCAGACCCGCCAGGGCAGGTCTCAGACCTGCCCCTCCTTGTCTCCCCTCTCCCGCAGTACAGGAGAGGGGCAGGAGGGTGAGGGCCAACCGAATCAACTCGCTCCGACCAGCTCTTCCTCGGTGCGCGCCTGCGCTTCCTTCTGCACCGGCGGCGTGCCGTACATAAAGTACTCGGCGGGCAGCGGTGAACCGAACCAGATAATCCCCTTCGCCAGGTTCGACTCATGCCAGGTGATCGGCTTCCAGTCCGGATCGAAGATCAGGTAGCCAGCGTCGCCGAACAGTTCGACGCGGTTGCCGCCCGGCTCGAAGACGTACATGAAGAGCGCCTGGCTGATGCCGTGCTTGCCCGGTCCCGCCTCAATTGTAATGCCATAATCGGAAAAGACATCAGCAATGTCCGACAGGTGCTGCGGGATGCCGTACCAGTAGCAGATGTGGTGCAGGCGCCCCTTCGCGCCGGTGGCGTCGCGCATGGTTGCCACTTCGTGGACGAGCGGGCTGACGCTAAGCCACGCGCCCGCTTCGGAACCGTCGTTCAGAATGATGTGTTCCCGCAGCCGGAACCCGAGTTGATCCATCATAAACTGCTTGTTGGGCGTGACGTTCTGGCACAGCAGGTTCACATGGTCGATGCGGCGCACCGGCACGCCGCGCAGCGGCCGCTTCTGCGGGCGGTTGAGCAGTTCGGTGCGCATCGCTTCGGGCGCCTGGTAGTACTCCACGTCCCAGAACAGTTCCATCAGGTGACCATCAGGCGTGGTGAACTGATAGGCGCGCCCATGCCCGTGGTCGCCGTCGATCCAGCCGCGCCCCAGGCCAACCGCCTCAATCGCCTGTACGCGGCGATCGAGCGCCTGCGGCGACGTCGTGCGCCAGGCGACATGCCCCAGACCCGGCTGATCCGCCTCGGTGACCTTCAGGCTGTGATGGTAATAATCCTCATACGCGCGCAGATAGACCGATTTCCCCGACCGCTCGGTTTCCTCGAGGCCGAGCAGGTCCTTGAAGAACCAGAGGGTGTCGTTCAATTTCGGCGTCAGGATTTCGACGTGCGCCAGTTGCGCGACATCGAAGATCGGCTCTTTGTAGTCCGTCATGGCTCATCCTCCTTCTTTGCAGGATTTTACTTGCCGTTGCCAAACCGTCGTAGGATGACATTCACATCATCGGGGTTGATCAGATCGGGAACCGTCCAGCCATCGAGATCGTACTCGCCGAGGCAGCGTTCGGCGAACCCTTTGTACTGATCAGCGGCGCCGGTCGCCATCGCTGTCAGCAACACCTCGAGGCGGATGTTCTCGTGATTGCCAGCATAGTTGCGCTCGTACAGTTCGTGGCGTCCGCCGAACTCGGAACCGATCGCATCCCACAGCAGTTTCATCAGTTTGACGCGATCAAGCGACGAGTAGCCGTTCGAGCCGCGCAGATACTTGTCGAGATAGCCGCGGATTTCGGGGGTCTTGAAATCGACGGCGTGCGAGTTGAGGTAGATCAGCGCACTAGCGACATCGCTCTCGATCAGTTCCTTGACGCGCGGGTACGCCATCGTTGCAAACACGCGGTACGCCAGGCCGTAATCGAGATTCGGCAGCACTGCGCCGTCATTCCAGGGGATCGGCGCGCGCGCCATCGCATCACTGATCGCCCAGAACAGGTTGCGCCACGCAAGCACCTCGCCGACGCGCGCCTGCACGCCACGGAACTCCTTCGCGCCCGTCGCCTCGACCGCTTTCAGGAACAGACCGGCGATAAAGTCGAGTTTGACCGCCATGCGGGTGCAGCCATGGAACGTAAAGCGCGGAATGAAGCCGGAAAGCGGGAAGAAGGCATTGACCTTCTCGACATCGCCGTAGACGAAGACATTCTCCCAGGGGATCAACACCTGGTCGAAGATCATCACCGAGTCGTTCTCATCGAGGCGGCTCGAAAGCGGATAATCGAACGGGCTGCCCATGACCTCCGCCGCCATCTCATACGACGGGCGGGCGATCAACTTGATGCCGGGCGCGTCCATTGGCACAATAAAAATCAGGGCGAACTCTTTGCTCCTGATCGGCAGCGGACCGTAGTGCGCAATGAAGTTGTAGTGCGTCAATGCCGAACCGGTAGCGACGACCTTCGCGCCGCTGACGATCAGACCGGCGTCGGTCTCGCGCTCGACATGCATGTACACATCACGGATTTCGTCCGGGGGACGGTTGCGATCAATCGGCGGGTTGACGATTGCGTGGTTGAAGTAGAGCACCCGCTCCTGTGATTCGCGGTACCAGCGCCGCGCATTCTCCTGGTAGGGGGAGTAAAACTCCGCATTCGCGCCAAGCGTTGCCAGAAAAGCGGCTTTGTAATCAGGACTGCGCCCCATCCAGCCGTAGGTCAGCCGCGACCACTCAGCGATTGCATCACGTGCGCCAACCAGGTCATCGGCGCTGCGCGATGCGCGGAAGAACTTGTGGGTGAAACCGCCGTTGCCGGTATCGGTGGGGCAGGTCAGAACCGATTGCTTCCCAGGGTCGTGCAGTGCATCATAGAGGCGAGCAACCATGCGGGTGGCGTTGCGGAACGCCGGGTGGACGGTAATGTCCTTGACGCGCTCGCCATAAATCCAGATTTCACGTCCATCACGCAGGCTTTCCAGATACTCCTCGCCGGTGAGGGGCACGATCGTTTTCGCTACAGTCTCGACGGTCATTCGTTGACCTCCCTTTGCTTCGTGCTATTGCCATCGACGCCGTTCATAAGAAAACACCCATCATAGCCGCCTGCCATGCGGCCCTGTGTCACCTCCTTACTTCTCCTGCCTGTTGCGAATTGCCGGATGCGGAGACGATTGGTTGAAACAACGTTATCGTGATGGCTTAAGGCTACCACTGATACGAAGAAACTTCCAGACCGATTTTCGGCATAGCCGAACGGCGTCTTGATTTGTCGAATGATTGTGGTGAACAGGTTGTGTGGGCGTGTATCATAAGGGGGACACGGATCCACACGGAGGCGGACGGTCGGCGGCAGGCCCTTCAGGGACGATTGAAATCGCTGGCAGCCGCTGCATCCAGCCAGCGCCGTTCAGTTGCAATAGTAGTACGTTTGCTCTACAATGGTGCGTAGTCACCATGTGACAGGAAAGGCCAACTCAATGTCGCTCCAGATCGACATTCCGCACGATGACATCGCCGCCTTCTGCCAGCGCTGGCGGATCAAGGAACTGTCGATCTTCGGCTCGGCGCTGCGGGACGACTTCCGCAGTTGATTGCTCTTCTGGAGCCTCTAATTCCGCCGCTTCCTCCTACGGAAGAGACTGAAGCGCAAGTATCCGCTTGACGGTGCCATGTCTACACCTCCTGCAATTGAGTCCTTACTCACCACTGCCGATCTGCCGGCATCCATCCTGAGCGCGATCGACGCATGCGCTGAGGCGTGCCGCGCCACCCTGGTCCGGCTCGCAGGCGACCGCGACCGCCTGCGTGATGCGCTGGCGCGCCGCATTCATCCCGCACCCGACGGTCCTGTGCGGCGGTTGTGCGCCGTCGATGGCGCGCATGCAACCGTGCCCGCTGCTGGCGCCACCTTTGCTGCCATTGCCGCCGTTGCGGTCGAAGATGCGGAACTGACCGATCAGGACGTGCTGGTGCAGTTGATGCCGCCAGTCGAAGAACTGGAGACGATCATCAGCGGCGCGCGCACAGTGATGGAACTGCGCCTGCTGGCAAAGCGCATTCGCGCAACAAGCAGCGGGCTATTTGTACTCGATGGATCGTTCTATTCGGTGCTGCTGGAGATCAACCGCCTGCTGGTGCGCCACGCTCAAGACGCGCGCAGCGGACGGATGGCGACGTGGTGGAAGTCGTTCGATGATCTGCTCGAAGCCTTCTTCGCCGGTGAAGACTGGCGACTGGTCCTTTCGTCGCGGCGAGTGATCGCCCATCCCAAACTGGCGACCGCTGCCGACGATGTGGCGCACCTCGCACCGCACCTGTCAGGAACGGTGACTGACCGGATGTTGTGGAGCACCGTGCTGGAACCGGGGGAGTATGCGTTGCCTGCGCCGCTCATCCGCCGCGACCGGCCCCATCTGCTGACCGGGTACCGTTCGCCGCGCCTGAAAGATTTTGGCGAGCGCCGGGCTGCAATTGAGCAGGGCTATGGCCAGTTGTACGTCATCTATTATCGGCCCGACGCGGCGGCGCCAGCCTACCGCATCGAACTGCCATCCGCCCTGATCGCGCGTGAGCCGCTCGGCGCGGTGCTGGCGACGTTCCGAGCGGCATTGCGCACTGGCGCACTCCAGGAACCACTGCCGCAGTTTCTGGCGGATGCCATCTGCCGCCAGACCGGGCGCGCACTCGAAGCAACCGCTGAAGGCGCACGCACGGCATTGCAGAACGAATTTGGTCTGAACCTGGTGCAACGCTACCTGGGACCGTATCGGACAAGATGATCGGCTCTGGCGACTACCGGCTTTGTTCTGGATAAACATGCATTCCGTCCCATTGCGCCGCCTGCCAGAGTTCACGGTCGAAGGTCGCCAGAGCGACAGGTTCTACCAGCATTTCCTGCCACGTTCGTGCAGCGGCAAGATGCACTGCGTCATACGTTTGAAGATGATACCGACGTGCCAGCGAGACAGCGCGTTCCACTATTTCTGTTGAAATCAGCAGAACATTGATAAGTGACCAGTCATTCTCGAAATCTTTCCAGAACAGCGCTCCATTGTGTTCGGACACCTGACCTGCCCGGATCAGACGCGACATAGCAGAGGCCATTTCCACCTTCGTGATCTCAACCGTGCCAATCGCATCTGCGTGCTGTATCCATCCTCGTACATCAGCGGCAATTTCCCTTGAGCCCGTCTGAGGAGTCCAGCCGCTTCCAGAGCGCGCATACGCTCTTCGAGCGAAGGTGCTACGGACGTGAGATATCCTATCACTTTGCCATGCTCCGTGATCATCACCGTTTTCCCGGACTTGACCATGCTCAAATACGAACTCAGCCGGCTCTTAAGTTCACGAACGCCTGCTTTGATTGCCATCGTGCCACCCCATGGATGATGCAATGATACCGATCGATGTGGCTACATGATACGCTACGTGTGGACACTTACGATTGTGAGTAACTGTTCACCGAAGTCGTCGCCTATGCATTAGAGCCTATCCAGAAAAGCTCGTTGGGTAGGCGAAGGCAATGCCTTCGCCTACCCAGGCGCACTTCAGTCGGCGATTTTTCGGATAGGCTCTTATACTAATACGCGGTCACACTATTGCTGGAGCGCTGCGGGCGAAAGCCCTCGCTGAGCACGCGGTTCGACCGTGCTCACCGCACGTGCAAGCCCCGTCGAGGCTGCTGATGCCAGGGCGCAGTCATGCGCCCACAACCGCCAACGCATAGTGTGGATCGTTACGCCGTGCGCACCGGGCGCTCGAACGTCTTGTCTGACTGACCGCGCATTTAGTTATAACAACCGAAAGGCGCCGGCATGCTAGACATTGCCCCTCTCCCCGGCGTGCAGGGAGGGGGGCGCATTGCGGGCGAGACGCCCGCGCTCCTGCGATCGCCACCGCGTTGCATGCGGTCGAGACGCCCGCGCTGCCGGGGACCCTCTCCCCGGCATGTGGGGAGAGGGGTGAGGGGCTACGTTGTCGCCGTTGTGGTCGCCGGCACAGGCGCCTGGCGCTTGGGAAGTTCGATAAGCGGGATTTCGTTCAGGCGCGACACGCCCTGCAACTGGAGCTTTTCGGCAAAGTGACAGGCAACCCAGTGCTCGCCGCCGATGTCGCGGAGCGGCGGTCGCTCGACCTTGCAGATGTCCTCGGCATAGCGGCAACGCGGATGGAAGTAGCACCCGGATGGCGGGTTCGCCGGGCTGGGCACATCGCCGGGGAGTTTGATCGGCCGCGTGCGCTTGCGTGGGTCGGGCTTCGGGATAGCAGCAAGCAGCGCCTCGGTGTACGGATGTTTGGGGTGATAATAGAGATCCTCGGTGCTTGCCATTTCGACGATGTACCCGACGTACATCACCGCCACGCGGTCTGAAATGTGCTCGACGACGCTCAAGTCGTGCGCAACGAAGAGGTAGGTCAGGTCATACTTCTCCTGCAAGTCTTCGAGGAGATTGAGCACCTGCGCCTGGATCGACACATCAAGCGCCGACACCGGCTCATCGCAGACGATCAGTTTCGGGTTGAGCGCCAGGGCGCGCGCAATGCCGATACGTTGTCGCTGCCCGCCGGAGAAGGCGTGCGGATAGCGTGTCATATTCTCGGGACGGATGCCGACTTCCTGGAGCAACTCAGCGACGCGATCCCTGAGCGCCTGACCGGAGGCGACTTTCTGGATTTCGAGCGGTTCGCCGACGATCTGCCCGACTGTCAGGCGCGGGTTCAGCGACGAGAAAGGGTCCTGGAAAATAATCTGCATATTTGGACGCACCCGCTTGAGTTGGGAGCGGTTGAGTTTTGCCAGGTCCACCTTGCCGATATTCGGATCATCGAAGATAACCTCACCCGCAGTCGGATCGAGAAGGCGAAGAATCGTGCGCCCGGTTGTACTCTTGCCGCACCCCGACTCACCGACGAGGCCGAGAGTCTCGCCCTTCTTGATATAGAAATCGATGCCATCGACGGCTTTGACATACCCGGTCACGCGCCGCAGGAAACCGCTCTGGATCGGGAAATGCTTCTTCAGCCCACGGACCTCGAGCAAGATCTCGTCTGATTTGCCATTCTTCTTTGCGGTATCCATAGCGCTCCTCTACGTGTACAAATGACAGCGAACCGTATGCGTGCGCGATCCGGCGACGAACGTCTCATCCGGCATCACCGCATCGCACAGACCAGGAATAGCCGCCGGGCAACGCGGATGGAACGGACAGCCGGGCACCGTTGAATACGGATCGGGCACAGTCCCCTTGATCGACTCGAGTTTCTGACCACGAGCGACGCCAAGGCGCGGAATCGAGCGCAGCAGCGAGATCGTATACGGATGCTTCGGGTCGTAGAAAATATCGTCAACGGCGGCGCGTTCGATGATCCGTCCCAGATACATCACGGCGACTTCATCGCACATCTGCGCAACCACGCCCATATTATGGGTGATGAACATGATCGACGTGCCAATCTCGTTCTGAAGGTCGCGCATCAGATCGAGGATCTGCGCTTCAGTCGTCACATCAAGCGCTGTCGTCGGCTCATCGGCGATCAGCAGCGTTGGCGTACAGGAGAGCGCCATGGCGATCATCGCGCGCTGCCGCATCCCGCCAGACAGTTGGTGCGGATAACTGTCGGCGATACGTTCCGGGTTCGGCATGCCGACCTTGCGCAGAATATCGACGGCACGGCGGCGCGCTTCCGCTTTATCCTGCGTCTGATGCAGCAGAATGGCTTCCTCGATCTGATAACCAACGGTGTAACAGGGATTGAGCGAGGTCATCGGCTCCTGGAAGATCATCGAGATATGGTTGCCGCGAATTTTGCGCATTTCGGGACCATTTTTCTCGAGTTTGGTAATATCGACCACTTCACTGGTATTGAATTCGCGAAAGAGAATGCGCCCACCCTCGATGCGTCCAGGAGTCAACTGCATAATCGACAGGCCGGTCTGACTCTTGCCACACCCCGACTCGCCGACAACGCCGAGCACCTTGCCGCGCGGAATATTGAACGACACGCCATTCAGTGCGCGGACAACGCCGAGCGTGGTATAGAAACTGAGCCTCAGATCTTCAACGCGCACAACATCGTCTTCGCTGACAATCTGAGTGCCAGTTGCTGCCGTGCCTGTCCCGGTTGCCACATTCGTCATGGAAAAGCTCCTTCGCCTTCTGCATTACGCATACGGATCGACCGCATCGCGCACGCCATCGCCAAGCAGATTGAACGCCAGCACCGTAATGATCAGCAGGGCTACCGGAATAAGCAGCCAGGGATAGGTCACGACCGCCTGCACTGTCTGCGCATCACGGAGCAGAATACCCCAGCTGACCGCCGGCGGCAGAATGCCCAGCCCCAGGAAACTCAGCGCCGTCTCCAATCCAATTGCGCCAGGGATCGCCAGCATGCCAACCACCACAATATGGCTCATCGCATTCGGCATCAGGTGGTGGGTAATGATATGCCAGTGTGACGCGCCGGCGGCCATTGCGGCAGCCGTGTAATCCGCACTGCGGAATGCCAGCACTTTTCCGCGCACCTCGCGCGCCAGACCGGTCCATCCAATCACGGCGATAACCACCGTAATCATAAAGTAGCGCACGGTGATCGGCACATTGAGCGGCACTGCCGCAGCCAGCGCCATATAGAGCGGCAGGTCGGGAAACGACCGGATCAATTCGATCAGGCGCTGGATCAGATTATCGAGCGCACCGCCGAAATATCCCGACGCCGTTCCGACGATCGAGCCGATAACGACAAACAGGAAGACGCCAAAGAAACCGAGCGTCAGCGAGACCTGCGAACCCTTCAACACCCGCGAAAAGAGATCGCGGCCTTCTTTGTCCGCCCCCCAGAGAAAGATTCTGGCGTTCGACTCAGGCGGTGCATCAACGCCAAACAAATGTAATCGCGACGGGAACAGTCCCAGAAAAGAATATTCGTGCCCCTGAACAAAGAAGCGGATCGGATAAATCACGCTGGTGTCGGGCGTGTAGATCCACTGGAACCGCTCCATGTCCAGTTCCTGTTTCAACCCGTAAATGCCTGGACCTTCCGAACCCCAGACAATCTGCGTCGGCGGCGCAAACGCATTGTTCGAGTCGAGCACATCGTGCGGATAGGGGGCAATGAAATCGGAGAGAATCATGATCGTGTACATAATCCCTAACACGATCAGAGCGCCGACCGAGAGTTTACTCTGGCTGAAGCGCCGCACCATCAGTTTCCACTGCGGAATCTGGCCGACGTCTTCCTGCTTTTTGCCTTTGGCTACTTTGGGCAGTTCACCTGCGGCTGTTGCCATGGTTCTATCCTTCCGGTAACACTCAGCGCACCACGTCCAGCGTTTTATTCAAGCCGCACACGCGGATCGACCCAGGCGAGCAGCAGATCGGCGATAAGATTGCCGACCAGCAGCAATGCCGACAACATGACCAGGATTGTGCCTGCCAGATACATATCCTGCGAGCGGAGCGCGTCGAGATAGAGAGGACCAATAGTCGGCAGGCTCAGAATGATCGCAATCAGCGTCTCACCGACGACCAACGCCGGCAGCAGCGTACCGAGCGACATGACCAGCGGGTGGATGGCGTTGCGCACTGCATGCTTCCAGATGACAGTTGACTCCTTTAACCCCTTCGCGCGCGCCGTCTGGATGTACTGCATATTCAGCACGTCGAGCAGATTGGCGCGCATCACGCGGGTTAATCCAGCCGTTGCCCCAATCGCCAGCACGACAATTGCGATCCAGACGTGGCGAATGAAGTCCCACAGTTTGGCAAGGCTCCAGGGCGCATCGGCATACTGCGGCGAGAAGAGACCGCCTATCGGTTGGTCCCACAGGCGCGACGCCGTAATAAGCAAAATCAGCGCCAGCAGGAAGCCAGGAATCGAGAGACCTAAAAACTGAACAAAGGTAATGAGGTAATCGGGCCAGCTGTAACGATGAGTTGCAGAATATACGCCGATCGGAATCGCAACCAGCCATGTAAAGAGCAGCGCCGTCAACGACAACCCAAACGAAATCCCCAACCGGTTATAGATGCGCTCTGCAACTTTCTGATCGGTCTCGAACGATGTGCCAAAATCACCTTGCAGCGAACGCGAAATCCACTTCCAGTACTGAATATAGAAGGGGTCATCGACGCCATAGCGATCACGCAGCGCCTGGATCATCGACTCGGGAAGGTTGCCGCCCTGCATCCGCAGACGCTGGATCTGCACGTCGAGAATCGATCCAGGGGGCAACTGAATGATCCAGAAGCCCACGAAGGAAACAACGATCAACAGAAAAAACATGTTGACCAGGCGTCGAGCAATGAAGTTGAGCATCTTCGCCTCACTTTGCCTGAGCGCCCATCCGCACAACCCTGTGCTGCTGTCATTGTGAAGAGCGCAAACGACGAAGCAATCGTCTGCTGAGCGGGGAGATTACTGTGCTCTACTCACAACGACCGGTCTTTCCTGGCCATTTGGATGGGCTTCAGGTGGTACCCCTCGCGCAGGCGTGCAACCTGCGCGAGGTACACGGATGCACGCTACGCCGTATGCGCCTCGGGGTTATCCCAGTACCACGTCTCCGGATCATAGGTGGCCGGCGACGGGATGATCCACGGGTTGACGAAGCCGCCCAATCCTTCCTTCAACAGGTCGTCGCGGGTCGGCACGTTCATCAAGCCTTTCTTGACCAGAATGATGCGCGGCGGGTTGGCGATCGTTCCGGTGAAGAACGGACCCTCCTCGATGTGGACTTTGATCATATCCCACACGAGCTGGTGGCGCTTCATCGCGTCCGGCTCCACCTTGCTCTTGTCGAACAGTTCGTGAAGCTTGCCAATCGCCGGCATGTAGTCAGGCTCGCCGCGATTGATGCGCGGCGGGTTGCGGTCCCACGGGTTCTTATCCAGTTCCTCCTTCTCCGACGCCGTGCCCCGCAGGGTGTACCCACGACCGTGGAGTGGCGCCCAGCGCTCGGTCTCATCTGCCACCAGCCAGGAGGGGAACACCAGGTGGTTCGGACCATCACCGACCTCCCAGGTGGTCTTCATCGGCAATTCGCCGGCGCGCCACTTCTCGTCGGCGCCCTCCCCCGGGATTGGCGTCAGCACCGCATCGATGCCAATCGCCTGCCAGTCGCGCGCCAGGCGCTCGTTCTTCGACAGGTGCTCACCGCCAGGCGCCTGATCCGCGCCATAGGTGATCTGAATCTGCAACGGGCTGCCGTCCGGCATGGTGCGCTTGCCATCGGGACCCTTCTTGTAGCCTGCTTCGTCCAATATCTGCTCAGCCAGCGCCGGATCGTACTTGACGTAGCTATCGCGCCAGGCCGCATACACCTGCTTGCCCTGGTCGTTGATGTTGTACTCGATCGCCTTCGGGCTGAAGGTGCCGGTCGTCAGTTCGCCAAGACCGAAGTAGACCGCCTTCTGCACGTCGGCGCGGTTGTAGGCATGCGACAGCGCCTGGCGGAACTTCGGATCGCGGAACACCGCGCGCATCTTCGGGTCTTTAAAGTCCATGTTGAAGAAGTAGAGCGAGCCAGTGCCCGAACCGGAGTCCCAGAAGCGAACCTCGAGACCGCTCTTGGCTTCCGCATCGCGCAGCGACTGCACGTCCGCCAGACCCTGGCTATGGAAGTGCGCATGGTCGGCGCGTCCCTCGGTGTATGCCAGCTTCTCGATTTCCTTGTCCTTGACCGCCGTCACAATGATCTGGTCGATATACGGCAGTTGGTTCCCTTCTTTATCGACTGCCCAGTAGTAGGGGTTGCGCGACCAGACGGCGCGGACGCCTTCCTCAAAGATGTCCAGTTTCCAGCCGGTCAGGCGCGGGCAGTCGGGGTTGTTGTGATTGAACTTGCGCTGATGCTCTTCCCAGTCCTTGTACTTATCGGGGTTGAGCACCGGGTTGAACTGCTCCATGTAGTGGCGCGGCATCACCCAGGCCGGACCGATGAACATATTGACCCACATCGCCAGTCGGTCCGCCGTCAGCGGCGCCGGCGCGTCGAACACCATCTCGAAGGTATAGTCATCTGGTGCATTGACAGTCATCAGGGTGCCGGTGCCGGAGCGCGCCTCATCAGGCGGGCTATTGATCGGCTTGAGGCCGGCGGGGTACTCCTTCTCTTTGCCGTTGCCGCCAACCGTGTACTCCCACCAGTACATGATGTCCTTGGTCGTGAACGGCTGGCCATCGCTCCACTTGATCCCTTCGCGGATCTTGAACGTCCACTTGCTCGCGTCTGCATTCGACTCCCAGCTTTCGACGAAGCCCGGACCGATCGCCAGACCATCCTTGAGCCAGCGCAGCGGCGAGGAGCCGTACTGCATCTCGTGGATAAAGCCGGTGATACCCCAGTTGTTGTTGTAGGTCTTCTTCAACACGCCGCCGTACTTGCCAACTGTGAGCCACGGATGTGGCGGAGTGTACGGGTTCTTCGGCAGGCGCTCATCGACCGGCGGCAGTTTACCTTCCTGCACCAGTTTTGCCAGCATGGGCGCTTCTTTGTACTGGGTCGTTACGGGAGGAACAGCCGTCGCAGCGGGAGGCGTGGTAGGGGCAGGCGCCGCGGGCGCCGTGGTCGGTGCAGGCGCTGCGGGCGCGGCTGTGGGACCGGCGGCTGGCTGACCGCCGCCACAGGCGGCGATCGCGGCGCTGGCCGCCGTCACTGCGGACAGGCGCAGGAATGTGCGCCGGTTGAGCTTTCGAGCGTTGCTCACGTGGTACCTCCTTGTCAGGGCATCTGTAGTTTGTTGACCTTGAACTGTGGAATAGAATCCGAGGACTGATGCTCGCCGTCGGCGGAGCACACACACCAAGTGAGGGATTTACGCCATTGTTACCCCCTTCCAGGTTTTGTGCACGGCATTCATGAGGTATTGTATCGCTGTTTTGAAGGACTGTCAAACTGAACCGGTCAACCTGCAGCGGGATCAGGGATTCGCCGCCTATGTTCGACATCAAACGCACATCCCGCGTGGGCGCGCCATCGGTCCGGGCGGGACGCGGACCCGCCGGTCGTCCGGACGGGTCTGAGACCCGCCCCTACACGCATGCCACCGGCGCCCCCGCGTTCAACGTTCAACGTAACGGCACACGTTCAGCCAGGCGTTGCACCCATGCCATCCACGGCAGCGGTCGCATGGCGCTGATATCGGGAATTGGCTCGCGGTCGATCTCGAGGCGCGCAATGGTCACCCGGCAACGACGGCGATCATCGGCGCATTCGAGGCTGCCAGGAAGGACTTCGCCGCTGGAGAGCGTCACGCTCACTGTGGCGCTGTACGGGTAGACCGACGGTCCATAGGCGTAGTAGTTGACCGCCGAGGGCCAGACCTATGCGGTAACGATGCGTTCATGCGCAATCCCGCGCTGTTCGAGTATGACGGCGATGGCGTCCGCGTGGCTGGTGATGGGGCGTGGACGAAGGGCGAACAGCAACGCTCCCGTAAGCACGCAGGCGGCGGTCGAGGCGACAAGCAGGATGAGGATGTATCTGGGGAGTCGCATGTGATTGAGAACCGAGAACTGAGAACCAGAAATAGTCAGGAGTCAACCATCCCGCCTGCCATCTGTCACGTTCCCGTCCACAAACTCAAAATCTGACGTATGCCAGGCGCCTGTTCTATCCAGGCGGCCCACGGCAGTCGTCGTTGCTCCGTCAGTTCAGGCAACGGCTCACGGTAGATCCCGAACTCGCGCACGGTGAAGAAACAATCCGTCTTCCAGCCGCGACAATCGAGTCGTCCCGTCACTGTTCTCGTATCAGGGGTCACGATCAGCAGATTGGCGCCGTAGGTGATATCGTTGACAGTATCGGGCCAGGAGCGTTCGACGAAAATGTTTTCGTAGGCAACGCCGCGCTGCTCCAGCATATACCCGATTGCGTCGGAGAACGTAGTGAAACTGCGCGGGCGCAGGGCAATCAGTACCACCGCTGCAAGGATGCAGGCGGCGGTCGAGGCAGTGATCAGGATGAGGGCGGATCTGGAGAGGCGCATGGTCATGAGAATCGAGAACTGAGAACCATGAACCGGCGTTACGTTCCTAACCTTACACCCTTCGCACCTGTAATCTTCCACATTTGCACGTTCAACATGCGTGCCGCCTCGCGGTGGAATCCGGGCGGGTCTCAGACCCGCCCCTACCGTCTGTCCGGGCGGGTTTGAGACCCGTCCCTACGTTGTTATTCATCTTTCGCGCGGCCACGCCTGACCGTTTCCTTCTTCGGCAGACCGGTCTTCTTTGTGAGGTCACGGTCGGTGGCGAACCAGAGTTCGGGCGGGATATTGAAGAGCGCGAAGGCGTAATTGCCCATGGGCAGCCAGTACTCCCATTCTTCCGGTGTGCGCCCCTGGTAGGTCAGCACAATCTGCCACTGCGCGACATACATGATCCACACCTTGCGCTTGCGTGTTTCGTCGCCGTCGCGAAAGGTGTAGATCCGCTCGAACTTGATCAGATTGCCGTATGTGTCGTCCGAACTCGACTCGACGACGCATTGCGGCAGTTGCGCCAGCCCTTCGGCGACGCCTTTCTGCAACAGCGGCAGGTCTTCGGCGACCGCTTCGGCCTCGAGCCGGCGCACCCATGCGGAGAAGAAGGTCTGCGGATTCTCGCGTTCAGGTGAAAACAGAACCCCTTCGAGACCATTGTCAAGCTCGAAGCGATACCAGTCAGAGGGGTAACGAAACGTAAAACGCCCATGCGGGTCGGCGTAGGTGTCGACGCCAATAAAGCGCGGGCGCGGCGGACGTTCAGTGCTGGTCATAGGACTGCTCGTTTCTTTCTTTGGGCAGCGCATGTGCTGCGCGTCGTGCCATGTGGTATGGGGTAAAAGTCTCGGTAGAAACGTATGCTACCATGAAAATCGGCGCCGGGCAAACACGCAAGGGCGCAGAGGGCAGTCATGATTTGCCAGGAAACGCCGTATCGCTGAATACGAATTGGGTAGCGAAGGCAATGCCTTCGCCTTCCTGGTCGCACTTCAGTCAGCGATTTTTCGGATAGGCTCTAATGGCTTTTGAGAAAATAATCCGGCATCGCCTGGTTAAGCCCGCTCAGGCGGGCTTTGCAGCAGTAGCCCGCAGCTTTAGCCACCGGGCGGGCTGATGCCAAGGCGCAGTCATGCGTCCGCAACACGCCTGCGAGTGCGTGTTGACCGTTGCACCTTACAAAACGAACGTTCGAACATTTTGTCCGACTGACTGCAAGTTAGTGTAAGAATTGAGTCCGGTAGAGCCTGCGAAGGCAGGCTTCGAACCCATAGCCTGCGGCTTCAGCCGCCGGACGCAGAGCGCGCGGGAACAGGGAGCGTTGGAAGGATGCGGAGCGCATGGAGAGCGGGACGGCGGGACGGGCGAAGCGTTGCATGGGCACAAGGAGCAGTAGGAGAATGCAGGGCGCACGGGGAGCGGAACGGGCGAAGCGTCGCATGGGCACAAGGAGCAGTGGGAGAATGCGGGGCGCACGGGGAGCGGGACGCCGACAACGCACGTCGATCTCCCACACTTGAGAGGCAAGGGAATAAGAAAGAGGCACACGGCGTCGCGAAACGCTCCTCACCCCTCACCCCTCACCCCTCACCCCTCACCCCTCATCCCTCATCCCTCACCCCTCACCCCTCACCCCTCACCCCTCACCCCTCACCCCTCACCCCTCACCCCTCACCCCTCACCCCTCACCCCTCACCCCTCACCCCTCACCCCTCATCCCTCACCCCTCACCCCTATTTGCACAATCCCTATCCAATGTGTATACTAACAGTGTGCAAGCGGCGCCAATGCCGATATGCGCCGTAATGTTGCGCCGGGAGGGGGGTGAACGGGTCATTCTTCCGCGCCGAAAGAAAAAGCCGGTGCGCGTAGATATGCCAGATCTATGCGAGTAGAACGACGTGACGGTGAAACTGTAGATCAATTGCTTCGTCGCTTCAACAAAGTTGTTGTTGCTGAGCGTATCACCAAAACGTTCCGTGAAAAGATGCACTTTGTTTCCGAAAGCGAAAAGCGCAAAGAAAAACGTCGCCGCGCCGAGCGCAATCGCCGCAAGAAGGCATTGCAGCAGGGCCAGTAGGAGCGGCGTGCGACACGACGCAGAGCGCCGGGTTGTGTGCCCGGCGCTCTGTGCTGCCTGATGGATATGCTATAATGCTACGAATGGTAAGAAACTATGGCTGATGCTCTGATCGACAAACTTGCCAGTGTTGCGGCACGCTACGATGAACTGTTCGATCTGATGGCGCAACCCGACGTCGCCACCGACCCGGTGCGATTACAGCGGTACGTGCGCGAGCAGCGCGAACTCGAGCCGCTTGTCGAAGCATATCGCGCATACCGCGACGTGGAGCGTCACATCGAAGATACGCATTTCCTGCTCGAACACGAGACTGACCAGGACGTGCGTCAGCTGGCGCAGGAAGAACTCGATCATCTACTGGAACGGCGCGCACAACTCGAGCAGGAGATCAAAGTCTTATTGCTCCCACGCGACCCGAACGACTCGAAGAATGCCATTATGGAACTGCGGCAGGGCGAAGGCGGCGATGAAGCCGCGCTGTTCGCCGCCGACCTGTTCCGTATGTATACGCGCTACGCCGAGCAACGCGGGTGGGACATCGAGGTCATCAATGCCACCGAAAACGGACCCGGCGGCTATAAGGAGATCATTTTCGAGGTCAGGGGCGAAGGCGCCTACAGTCGCCTCAAGTATGAAGGCGGCGTCCATCGCGTGCAGCGCGTGCCGGCCACCGAAGCGCGCGGGCGCATCCATACCTCGACGGCGACGGTTGCTGTGCTGCCCGAGGTCGAAGAGACCGACATCGAGTTGAACCCGTCCGACTACCGGGTCGATGTATTCCGTTCGGGCGGGCATGGCGGACAGGGCGTCAATACGACCGACTCGGCGGTACGGATTGTCTACAAGCCCGGCACGCCGGAAGAGATCGTCGTCACCTGCCAGGATAGCCGTTCGCAGTTGAAGAACAAGGCGTCGGCGCTGGCAGTGCTGCGCGCGCGTCTCTTTGCTCGTGAAGAAGAGAAGCGCCGTAAGGAATTGGGCGAGTCGCGTCTGGCGCAGGTCGGCGCCGGTGAACGCGCCGAGAAGATTCGCACCTACAACTTTCCCCAAGATCGGGTGACCGACCATCGCATTGGACAGAATTTTTCCAATCTTCCGGGTATTCTCGATGGCGACCTTGATCGCTTGATCGACGCGCTGATCATTGCCGACAATGCCGAGCGCCTCGAGGCCGTCGCCGCTCGATAAAAGATGAGGTGACTGTGAGCACCCAACAGCAACTCATCTCTGCGCTCGACGAGTTCATTGTTCGCATGCCGAAAGTCGAACTGCACCTGCACCTGGAAGGCGCCATTCAACCTGCCACGTTGCTGGCGCTCGCGGAGCGCAACGGCGTTGATCTGCCGGCGCGCGACGAGGCGGGGGTGGCGCAGCTCTTCCGCTACCACAATTTCCACGAATTCCTCACCGTCTTCATGGTCCTGACGCGATCCCTGGCGACCGGTCGCGATTTCGAGCAGGTCGCATATGAACTGGGCGCGCATCTGGCGGAACAGCATGTGCGCTACGCTGAGGTTATGATTTCGCCGGTGCAGTATCACCGACGAGCGCTCGATCTCGATGAGGTGGTGCAGGGAACGGCTGCCGGCTTTGCCCGTGCTGCGCGCGAGTACAATGTGCGCGTTGGACTGGTGTTCGACTATGGCAGGCAGTTTGGCGTCGATCTGGCGTGGCGCCTGCTGGAGAGCGCCGTTCGCAACATGAAGTACGGCGTGGTTGGCTGGTCGATTGGCGGCGATGAGATCAACCACCCGCCGGAGCCGTTCGCCGGCGTCTTCGCCGCTGCCCGTCGCGCCGGATTGCAGGTGATGGCGCATGCTGGCGAAGTCGTCGGTCCTGCCAGCATCTGGGGCGCCATCGAAGCGCTCGGCGTTCGCCGCCTGGGGCATGGCATTCGCAGCATCGATGATCCGGCGTTGCTTGCCTACCTGCGAACCCACGCCATCGTGCTCGATGTGTGCCCGACCAGCAATATACGGACGGGCGCCGTTCCTGCGCTTGATGCACATCCGCTGCGTCGCCTCTTCGATGCCGGCATACCGCTAACGATTAACACCGATGATCCGGTGTTTTTCGGAACGACCCTGTGCGACGAGTATCGCCTGGCAGTCCGGCAATTCGGTTTCACTGCCGATGATCTGGTGCAACTCACACTGACCGGCGCACGCGCGGCGTTCCTGCCCGAAGCGGATCGCCTGGCGCTGGCGCGTGAACTCGAAGAGGAGAGCGCAGGTCTGCGTGCAGCGTTGGGCGTATAATGTTCGCCTCGACAGACGTTGCTCAGGAATTGCCTGGCTCGTACAACTTCACCTGAGCAGCGTCATCAACGTTCGCAAGTAATTGGGAGACGGTATAGTAAAGAACTGGATGCATCAGGTTCGGCGCGAGTTCGGCGAGCGGCTTCAGCACGAATGCACGTTCAGCCAGACGCGGATGCGGGATGGTCAGTTCGAGCGACTCCATCTGCACGGCGCCATAGAGGAGAATATCGAGATCGATAGGCCGCGGACCGTACTGAATGCCTCGACGCCGCCCCATCGCGCGCTCGATCTTCTGCAGTTCGGCAAGGAGGTCGAGGGGTTTGATCGCAGTGCGCCCTTCGACGACCGCGTTGATAAATGCGTCATCGCTGACGTAGCCGAGCGGTGCGTGAACATACAAACGCGAAACGCGAGTCACAGCGATGATCTGGCTCAAACGCACAACAGCTTCTCGCAACCGCGCAACACGATCGCCAAGGTTGCTGCCAAGCCCGATGTAGATAGTTGCACTGCGCATCGTAACTCAGACGCCCGGAATGCCTTCGAATCGCTTACGCCGGCGACTGTCGATTCATTAGACCAATGTTACATTATAACCGGGATGTCGCGGCAATGGGGCGCCTGCGCTACAACGCCGCCAAACGCAGCACACGCTGCTATCAGTCAAAAGGAGGCGAACGATGTCATCAGTCGAGCACAGCATCTTTATTAATGCGCCGGTTGACACGGTGTTCGACACGCTGCTGCGTGTCGAAGAGGCTCCTCGCTGGGTGGTCGGGCTGGAAGAAGTGCATGACGTCACTGGGCGCAACGTCGGCGATACCTTTGCATGGACCTTTAAGATGGCAGGAGCGTTGACATTCCGCGGCAAAACGACATTTGCCGCCATCGAACCAGGGCGGTACCTGCGCGAAGAGGGCAGCGGCGATCTGTCGAATGTCTGGTCATGGCGGTTGACGCCGGAAATGAGCGGCGCCCATGTGCATGTGCGCATCGATTACACGGTTCCGGGCGGCGCCCTGATCGGCGGGATTCTCGACAAACTGTTCGTCGAACGCCAGAACCAAAAGGACCTGGAACAATCGTTGAGCAATCTGAAAAAGATGCTCGAAGGGTAGCGACTATGGCCGAAAAGCAGATCCTCGATGCTGACGATATTCGGCGCGCAATTACGCGCATTGCGCACGAGATTACCGAACGCAACGCCGGAGTGCGCGATGTGGCGCTCGTCGGCATCCGGCAGCGCGGCGTGCCGCTGGCGATGCGCATCGCGGCGGTGCTGGAAGAGATCGAACGGGTGCGCGTGCCGGTTGGGATTCTCGACATCACCCTCTACCGCGATGATCTTGGCATCCGTGGACCGGCGCCCGTTGTGCGCGCGACGGATATTCCCTTTGACATCAACGGACGCACGGTTGTTCTGGTTGATGACGTGCTGTACACGGGGCGAACCGTTCGCGCTGCGCTCGATGCGCTCACCGATTTCGGCAGACCGGCGCGCATTCAACTGGCAGTGCTGATCGATCGCGGTCATCGGGAACTGCCGATCCGCGCCGATTTTGTGGGTAAAAACGTCCCGACATCGCGCGACGAGCGGATTGCCACACGGCTGCACGAAGTCGATGGCGACGTTGAAGGCGTCTTTATTGTGCGCACTGCGGAAACCGCAACTGAATAAGGAGTTTGTTATGAGCGCGCCTGCAAGTGCGGCAACCGCCAGAGGACGCCGGCGCCACGTGCTCGATCTCGACGATTTTTCCACACAAGAGATCGATGAGATCCTCGACACCGCCGTCAGTATGAAAGAAGTGCTCGGGCGAGCGATCAAGCAGGTGCCGACCCTGCGCGGCAAAACGATCGTCAATATGTTCTTCGAGGATAGCACCCGCACCCGGATTTCGTTCGAACTTGCCGGGAAAGCGCTCTCCGCAAATGTCGTGAACTTCACGGCGCGCGGCAGCAGCGTCGAGAAGGGCGAGTCGCTGATCGACACGGTGCGAACGCTCCAGGCGCTCGGCGCCGATATGCTGGTTATGCGCCATAGCGAGTCGGGCGCACCGTATCTCGTTGCGCAGCACTTTCACGGATCGGTCATTAACGCGGGAGACGGACGGCACGCACATCCGACCCAGGCGCTGCTCGACCTGTTTACCGTGCGACAGCGGTTGGGGCGGATCGAAGGGCTAAAGGTCGTGATCGTCGGCGATATTCTGCATAGTCGGGTCGCCCGCTCCAACCTGTGGGGGTTCACCCGGATGGGCGCATCGGTCACCCTCTGTGCGCCACAGACGCTGATCGGTCCCGAGTCGTTCTGGAAGGCGACCTGGCCCGATCTGACGATCACCAGCAACCTGGATGAGTGTATCATGGGCGCCGATGTCGTCATGACGCTGCGGTTGCAGAAGGAACGGATGGAGGGCGGGTTGATCCCTTCGCTGCGCGAGTATAGCCGCTTCTTCGCCCTTACCGCCGAGCGGGTGGCGCGCGCTGCGCCGCATTGCCTGGTGATGCACCCCGGACCCATGAACGAAGGCGTCGAGATCATGCCCGATGTCGCCGTCTCGACGCAATCGGTCATCGAAGAACAGGTCGCCAATGGCGTGGCGGTGCGGATGGCGCTGTTGTACCGTCTGTCCGGCGAGTAGAGAGAATGTGTATGCGGTATCTGATCAAAAATGGTTCGATCATCGACCCGGCGCGGCGTGTCGCCACGATTGGCAATGTGCTGGTTGAGGATGGCAAAGTCGTTCAGGTCATCGACCTTGCCGACCTCACCCTGGCGCCAGAGCCGCTTAATGAACACACCGAGGTTATCAATGCACGCGGCGCGGTAATCGCTCCTGGATTCCTCGACCTGCACGCCCACGTGCGTGAACCGGGCGATGAACACAAGGAAACGATCGAAACCGCCGCCAAAGCGGCAGCGGCGGGCGGATTCACAACGTTGTGCGTCATGCCGGACACGCATCCGGCAATCGACTGCGCCGCCGTTGCGCGCCAGGTGCGCGACATTGCCCGGCGCCGCGCACTGGTGCGTATCGAGCCGATTGGCGCGATCACACTTGGACGCGCCGGTCAGACGCTTACCGAAATGGCTGAACTGGTCGAATCGGGATGTGTCGGTTTCTCCGACGAAGGCAACACCGTGGCGGATGCGGCAGTGATGCGCAATGCGCTGGCATATGCGGCGATGCTCGATGTGCCGATCATGGCGCATTGCGAAGATACACGCCTGACTCGCGGCTGGGGCATGCACGATGGCGCGGTCAGCATTCGCCTGGGGTTGCCAGGGTACCCGGCTGCCGCAGAAGAAGTCATTGTTGCGCGCGACATCGCACTGGCTGAAATGACCGGCGCGCATCTGCATATCTGCCATGTCAGCACTGCCGGGAGCGTGGCGCTCATTCGCGCCGCCAAAGCGCGCGGCGTGCGGGTGACCGCCGAAGTGACGCCGCATCACCTGACGCTCACCGATCAGTGGGTGCTCGGCAATCTCGCAGCAGTGCGTGTCGAAGGAAAATCACTTCACCGCAGCGGACGTGATCGCGCCGAAATCAATGATGAAGGACTCGATCTCCCATCCCGCCTCAAGCCGACCCTTCTGCCGCCCTACCATCCATCAACCCGCGTTCGTCCGCCGCTGCGCACGGAGCAGGATGTCGAGGCGCTGATCGAAGGATTGCGCGACGGCACGATCGATGCCATCGCTTCCGATCACGAACCGCAGAGCGCCATCGATAAAGAGTGCGAGTATCGCCTGGCAGCGCCGGGAATCAGCAGCCTCGAAACGGCGCTGGGACTGGCGCTCACCCTTGTCCATCGCGGCAAGCTCGACCTGGTCGATCTGGTCGCCAAGTTCACCGAAGGCCCGGCAACGGTGCTGGGTCGTGCACCGGCTACCCTGCGCCCCGGTTCACCCGCCGATATTGTCATTTTCAACCCGGACTCGCTGTGGACGGTCGATCCGACAAAGTTCTTCTCGAAGGGACGCAATACGCCGCTTGCCGGACAGCAGCTCAAGGGGCAGGTGATGCTGACGATGTGCCGGGGGCAGATTGTCTTCCGCCGCGGCAACTTCGGCGTCGGCACGGGCGCATTGCAGCAGGCGTCGCGGCTGGAAGGCATTCTCGGCAGCGAAAACGAGGAATAATGGCACGTCAGCACACGGTTGAAATCGCCGATCATCGCCAGGTGACGCCGCGTCTCCGCTGGCTGGCATTGCACGCCCCCGATCTCGCGCAGGATGTGCGTCCCGGTCATTCGCTGCTGGTGTGGTGCAACGATCCTGGCGACCCCTATCGGTTGCTGCGCCGACCGCTCTTCGTGGCAGCGGCACGCCACGAACTGGGGCAGATTGCGCTCCTCTACGCGCCGGATGAGCCGGGTCTGGCGTGGCTGGCGCGGCGCATCCCCGGCGACTCGCTCAATGTGATCGGACTGTGCGGACGTGCTCTCCCGTTCGCCGATCGCCAGCATAATCTGCTGCTGATCGGCGCAGGCGCCGGGCTTGCGGCGTTGATCTTCGCTGCATGCGCCGCTCCACCCCATACCATAGTGACCCTGATCGCCATCGCCGGTGATCAGGAGGGGCTGCCGCCGCCTTTCCTGTTGCCCTCCGCAGTTGAGTACGAAACGATTGTGAGTGCAGACCTGACCACGGCGGTTGCCGGGGCGCTGCAACCGGCAACCGGACCTTCGCCGCTGGCGTGGGCTGATGCGGTGGTCGCAGCATTGCCGCGCGCGGCGCTGGCAACGCTTGTACAGGTTATTCGGGCAGTGCGTCTGCGCCATCTTCCCGGGTTTGCGCATGCGCTCATCGGCGCGCCGCCAGGATGCGGGTTCGGCGCGTGTGGCGTGTGCGCCATTCAATTGAGCAGCGGAGTGCGCCTGCCGTGCGTCGAGGGTCCGTGGTTCGATGTGCGCGAGGTGAGGGGTAGTTAATATGCGCGGTCATTCGTACCACACTGCCGGGGCGCTGCGGGCTAAAGCCCTCGCTGAGGCACGTGAAAGCCCCGCCGGGGCTGCTGATGCCACTGCGCAGTCATGCGTCCATGGCTGCTGGTGCGCGTTGTGGATCGTTGCGCCGTGAGAACCGGGCGCGCAAACATCTTGTCTGACTGATCGCAAGTTGAAGAATGGCTGGCATGACTTCACTGAAGCGAACCACGAAGGTCACAAAGGGACACAAAGGAAATGCGCTTCCACCCTCGTGCGCTTCGTGTCCTTTGTGGTTAAGCCTTTTTGCAGTGGACTCTGGCATGAAAATGCAAAGAATCAATGCCGATAAGCCTCATCGCTGGAAAGCAGACATTGCTGCCTCTGTTGATCGCTTCAATCAGTGGTTTATGGATTTTGCCCCCGACACATTTCGGTCTGCACGGGTTGAAACCACCGAACATGTCAGGAAGGCGCTTCTTGCGACCAGCAACCTGCGAGCCCTGAATGCAGCCACGCTGAAGGCAAACCCCGGCGTGCTCCCGACCCTGCGCATGTGCACCGCACCGCCGCTTGCCGTCGACCGACTCGTCGGTTTGGCAGGTTCAAGCAAGAATCTCGTTGGACGAATGGAGAAAGGTAAGCTGCCAACCAAGATGGCGGCTACCGTCCTCGACACGGAGCTGACAAAGATCTGCAGCATTCTCTCACGACTCTTGGACCGGGACATTTTCCCATGGCTGGACAATCGCAAGGGTCCAACAGATCATGAACGCGACCGGGCCTTAACGATCGTTGCCGACCGGCTTTGCAGCGCGGTAGCGAATCCCATTATCCGTAACGCTCAGGAGCAACGGCAGCTTGCCCTAATCGGCGACTATCTCGATCAGCTTGGTTATCGAAAACAATACCATCTATCAGACAAACCGCTTACGGATATGGAACCGGGGACGTATACCTTCCGTTTGAATGTGCCCGTCGGAAGGACGCGTAGGGTCAATATCCCGATCGATGTTGTCATCCAGCCCAAGAAACCGCGCAAGGACCGGCTGCCAATCTTTATCGAAGCCAAGTCAGCAGGTGATTTCACAAACACAAACAAGCGGCGCAAGGAAGAGGCCGCGAAGATTCATCAGCTACAGGCAACCTACGGGGATACCGTGGTTTTCGTGCTATTCCTTTGCGGATATTTTGGCAGCGACTATCTCGGTTACGAAGCTGCGGAGGGGATCGACTGGGTGTGGGAGCACAGGATCGACGATTTGAAACAACTGGGGTTGTAGGATCGATGCTGGCGAAACACGAGCATGCCGTTGAAGTGCGGCGACAAGCCATCCAAGCGGCGCTCGACTCAAGCAAGTCTGCTGCTGAGAGGAACCGTCTGGGCCAATTTGCGACTCCGTATGCCCTTGCAGTGGAGATTGCTCGCTATGTCGAATCTATTGCCGGCAATCGACTACGAGCGATTCGGTTTGCCGATCCTGCGATTGGCGCCGGTAGCTTTTACTCGGCTGCGCTTGAGGTGTTCGGCCTAGCGCGGATCGAAAGCGCTATTGGTGTGGAGATTGATACTGCGTTTTGCGATGCCGCTCGTGATTTGTGGGCATCGTTCGGTCTCGAGGTGGTGCAAGGCGATTTCACACGCCTCGTCGCCAGTTCGGGCTGGTCGGCGGCGCCAAATCTCATCCTGACAAATCCACCGTATGTGCGACATCACCACATCGATCGCAAGGAGAAGGAACGCCTGCAATCGCTGGCGTACCAGATGGCTGGCGTCAACGTCAACGGTCTTGCGGGCCTGTATGTCTACTTCTTGCTCCTCGCCACAACGTGGATGGAAGACGGCGGCTATGCGGCGTGGCTTGTGCCGTCAGAGTTTATGGACGTTAATTATGGTATTGCTCTGAAGCGATACCTTACGAATCGCGTCACGCTTATCCGAGTCCACCGCTTTGATCCGCACGATCTCCAATTCAACGATGCACTGGTTTCTTCGGTTGTGCTCGTGTTCCAGAAAACTCCGCCTCACGCTGAGCATCGTGTTGAGTTTACCTTCGGAGGAGGCATGTTGAATCCGCTTGCAAGCGACTCGGTCACTCTGGAGCAGTTGCACGACTTGCGCAAGTGGACGGTATACCCGCGTCATACGCGCAACGATAGACGAACGTCGAGCGCCGGTAACGATGTGGCGCTCGGCGATCTCTTTCGTATCCAACGAGGTATTGCGACAGGCAACAACAGGTTTTTTATCCTCGAACGCCGGGACGCTGAGCGGCGCGGTTTCCCAATGCACTGCCTTCGCCCCATCCTACCTGCTCCACGTTTTCTCAAAACGACTGTTATTGCGGCAGACCAGGACGGCTACCCATGCATCGAACCTCAACTGTGCGTCATCGACTGTGACCTGCCCGAGGCAGTCCTGCGAGTCCAACACCCGGACCTCTGGGAATACCTGCAAACCGCCGAGACGCTGGGCATTAAGAATGGCTACCTGATCGGCAAGCGCAACCCATGGTATCGACAGGAGCAACGTGATCCGGCGCCGTTCCTGTGTACGTATATGGGGCGCGGCACAGAAGAGAAGCGACCGTTTCGGTTCATCTGGAATCAGTCGAGCGCCATCGCAACGAATCTCTATCTCATGCTCTATCCAAAGGGCGGTTTAGCGTGGCTTTTGCGGGAACATCCTGAGTATTGCGCCGATGTGTTTGCGCTGCTTGAGCAGGTGACCGGCCACGAACTTCGTGGCGAGGGGCGCACCTACGGGGGTGGCCTTCATAAGATTGAACCGAGCGAACTTGCCCGTATTTCTGCGTCGGCGTTTACTGACAAATGGCCCGAGATCAGAAGCGCAGTGTATCGCCAGTGGGGGTTGTTTGATGGAGTGTCCCGTGCATCGGACATCGAACAGCCGGTTCCGTCGGACGGGTTGCACGCGGCCCGCCGCTGAACCAGAGCGCGAGGTCACCCTAGTACGCTCGTTGTGCCGTATAATGTCATACTAATACGCGGTCATCTGAACAATAATGGTTTCTGAGCACATCATCCGGTCTCGCCCGATGCAGCCCGCGCAGGCGGGCTTGGCGCCCGTAGCCCGCGGCTTCAGCCGCCGGGCGGGCTGGGGTTGCGCATGCCAACTGCGGTCCACGACACGCCTGCCGGCGCGCCTTGCGAACCAAACCCTCGAACATCTTGTCGGATTGACCGCACGTTCGTATCAGCATCCATGACGCGGCGCTTCCGGGAACCCGTCTTTGCCGGAGACTATGACTCTGCTCTACCATCTCCTCCGCCCGCTCCTGTTCCGGCTCGATGCCGAACGCGCGCACGATGCGGTGACGGCGATGTTCCGCGCTGCGAGTCGGATGCCGCTGCTGCCCCGGCTGATCGGCGCGCTCTATGCTTACGACGATCCCAAACTGGCGGTTGAATGGGCGGGGTTGCGTTTCGCGCATCCGCTTGGCGTCGCGGCAGGATTCGACAAACGCGCCGATCTGGTCGATGCGCTGGCACTGCTCGGTTTCAGCCATGTGGAAGTCGGCACCGTCACACCGCGCCCGCAGCCGGGCAATCCGCGTCCGCGCCTCTTCCGCCTGCCGGAAGACACGGCGCTGATCAACCGCCTCGGCTTCAACAGCCCTGGAATGGTCGCTGTGGCTCAGGGGCTGCGCGCACGCCGGTCGCGCAATGTGATCGTCGGTGTCAATATCGGCAAAAACCGCGATACGCCGCTGGAGCGCGCGGTCGAAGACTACGCAGCGACCTTCGTGGCGCTGGCGCCGCTCGCCGACTATGTGGCGGTCAATATTTCATCGCCGAATACGCCGGGGTTACGTCGCCTCCACGAACGCGCAGCGCTCGAGGATCTGCTGCGCGAACTGATGCGCCTCAACCGTAACCTGCCGCATCCGCGCCCAATTGCGCTGAAGGTCTCGCCGGACGAAACCCCGGAGCAGATCGAAGCAGTGGTACGCGCCGGGTGCGAGGCGGGCGTGGCGGCTTTCATCGCAACCAACACCACCCTCGTGCGCGAAGGATTGCACAGCCCGCTGGCGAGCGAAACCGGCGGGCTGAGCGGACGTCCACTGGCGCCGCGCGCGCGCCAGGTCATCGGCGCCATCTACCGCCTGACCCGCGGTGCGCCGCCGGTGATCGGCGTCGGCGGCATTCTGACTGCCGAAGATGCCTATTTGCACATTCGCGCAGGAGCGCGCCTTGTCCAGCTCTACACCGGCATGGTGTACGCTGGGCCCGCCATTGCCCGTGACATCAAGCGTGGTCTGGCGCACCTGCTGCACCGCGACGGGTTTGCAAGCGCGGCAGAGGCAACGGGGGCTAATGCCGCCTCGTAAGGCGGGTCTCAGACCCGTCCCCACCGCCCCCCTAAGCGCCTTCCCGCCCTGCGGGCTGAGCGTCACCTGCGGGTGGGTCTGAGACCCACCCTCAATGATGGCGCTATTGAGCAGGTTGGTGTCAAGCGCCCCGGACTCCGTGCGAACGCAGCAGTGTCTCAACCCATGCTGCATCCTCGTCGCTCAACGGTTGTTCTGGCGGCTGGCGGTAATCGATCAGCAGATCGCAACCCAACAGGTCGTAGGTGGCATCGAATGCCGCCTGTAGCGCCAGCGGCAGGTCATCGTCGCCTGCAAGCAGCGGGATGGGCACGATCGGCAGTCTATCGCGCAGCGTCAGGGGCCAGACATCGACGAGCGGGCGTTTTTCCGCCCGGCTGAGCACCACGAAGTAGTGCGCTGGAGGCAGCGGTTGCTGCATCGGCACACGCTCACCGCCGCGCAACAGGTCGATTTCGATCAGATGCGCGCTACTCAACAATAATCGTCGTCGTTTTGCCAGATATTCAGCGCGCCCTTCGCCGCGCTCATTTGTTGACGATACTATTTCGATTGCCGTGACCAGACGACGTTGCGCAACATCACGGATTTCGATGCTTACATGCGGCACGGCTTGCGGCACAACCGTCGCCATCTGGAGCGGCGGCGCCAGTACAGGTGACGCTCCGCCCGTTGTCGACTCTGGCGGCAGCGACGATGAGACGACGCTGACATCCGGGTAGAGCGACGCAGTTGTCACTGCAACGTCGGTCACTTCTTCAAAAACCACCCGCTCGACCGGCAACGCCAGGTAGCGCGGACGCAGTTGAGGGGCGATCTGACGCACAATTTCGATTGCGAACGTAGCATGGAACGCGGTCCAGAGCGAACCTTCGAGATATGGGTCCATTCCTGGAAACGGCGATGGCATTGGTCTCATCCTTCCCCGATGGTCGCCTCACGCACCTGTACCTCACGCAGGCGCTCCGGCAACACGGCCACGCCTGTGCCCGGCGCGTCGGGCACGGTAATGGTCGAGTCATCGTTCAGCACGAAATCGGGCGCAGCGATGTCGTGCCGGTAGTAGCGCGCCGACGCTGAGATGTCGCCGGGGAGGGTGAAGTTGGGGAGCGCCGCCAGCGCCAGGTTCACCGCGCGCCCAACATTCGTTTCCAGCATACCGCCGCACCAGACCGGTACGCCCCGTTCGGCGCACAGGTCGTGAATCTGACGCGCAGCGGTCAGCCCGCCGACCCGCCCGATTTTGATATTGATCACCCGGCAGGCGTCGATGTCGAGCGCCCAACGCGCGTGCTCCGGCGAGTGAATGCTTTCGTCCAGGCAGATAGGGGTGCGGATCTGCGCCTGCAACCGCGCATGGTCTACAATATCGTCGTGGTGAAGCGGCTGCTCGATAAGCAGCAAGTTCATGGCATCCAGTTCACGGAAGATCGATGCATCGTTCAGAGTGTAGGCTGAGTTGGCATCCACCTGCAACGCAATGTCGGGCCAGCGTTCGCGCACGGCGCGTGCCACGGCAACATCCCATCCCGGCTTGATCTTCAGTTTGATGCGCGCGTACCCCGCAGCGACAAACCGCTCAATGCTCGCCAGTTGCGCTTCGAGCGTCGGTTCGATGCCGACGCTCACGCCAACTGCCACACGATCGCGGGTGGCGCCGATGAGCCGCGCCAGTGAGACGCCCCGCGCCTGTGCGTAGAGATCCCAGAATGCGGCTTCAACGGCGGCGCGCGCCATCGGATGCCCGCGCACCGGCGCGAAGCGTGCCGCGATTTCCCCCGGCTCGTCGATCTCCTGCCCCACGATTATGGGCGCCAGAAATTCGCTGATGATGTGCCAGGCCGTCCCGATCGTTTCATACGCATACCAGGGACCCGCGCCGGCGACGCATTCACCCCAGCCGGTCAACCCGTCGGCGCGCATCTCGACCAGAATGCAGGGACGGTGCGTCTCGCGCCCAAAACTTGTCTCGAAGGGCGTGACCAGCGGCATGTCGATATGGTGCAGAGTGATTGTCTCGATCTTCATACAATGCTCCAGTGCCGGCGTAACAGATAGTAACTGCACGCACCTTCGGAAAGAACATCAACCACAGTATACCCGCCGGCAAAGGCGGCTTCGCACAGTTCGCGCACCTGCATGCGCCAGGTCAGCGCCTCATTCGGGCGCATGTGCTTGACGGTCTGAATATCCGTCGGAAAGCGGATGAGCACGCAGTCGCCCGACGGTGTGCGACAGACGCTCGCTGGCGTATCGGCGGCGGCGCCGGGAGGCGCTTCGTTCAGCACCGAAACACCTTGCGCAATAAGCGCAACAAGCGACGGCGCCGGTTCAGCGCGCGCCAGGCGCCGCTCGACATAGTGCGACGCCAGATGCCACTCGACCTCGAAACGATCACTGGGAACGCCCGCGTTCAACCGGTCGCTCATCGTTCCATACAGGTTGCGCGCATACGTATGACACACCGCGCCGAGTTTCCGAATGTTGAGGCGCGCATTGCGGCTCTGGAGCGGATCGAAGGTCCAGGTCATCAGCGTGATGCCCTGCGCCAGCACGTATTCCCGCTGGCGACGCTTAAGTTCTTCGCCAATCCCGCGATCCCGGTAGTGCGGCAGCACGCCGAGCATGTGCGAGCAGTGCTTCACCTGACCTTCCGCCGTGAGACCGACAAAACCGAATACGAAACCGACCAGATCATCTGGCGGCGTCAGGTCCGTATCGAAGGCGCCGAGCGTCACACCGCCGTTCTTGCCAGCGGTCAGCAGGAGGTGGAGCGGCACGATGTCGCGCACATCACTCCCCCACACCTGCGCCTGAAGGTCTTCTACGGCACGATAGTCCTCGTGGGTTTCGATACGGCGATACACAATGGCCATTTACGTCTCCAGAAACGCTTTCATCGCGGCATTGACCTCTTTCGGCGCCACCTGCTGCACCCAGTGCGATGCATGCGGAAGGCGACATATGCGCAGATCGGCAACAAACCGTTCTGTGCCATGCACCACCTCTGGCGCAAATGCAATGTCCTGTTCGCCCCAGATCAGGAGGGTCGGGACACGGACCCGCATCCCTGTGCCGCGGAAGAGATCGCCAGCGCCGTGGCGACCGATTGCGCGGTAGTAGTTCAGCGCAGCGGTCAGCGCGCCAGGACGCGCCATTGCCTGTTTGTAGCATCGAATGGTTTCCTCATCGAACACTGTGCGATCCACCGGCGTCGCGCGAAAGATACGGTCGAACGCAGCGCCGTTGTTCGCGCGCAGGAGCGCCTCCGGGAGCCAGGGAAATTGAAAGAAGGCGATGTAGCGCGAGCGCCGTCGCTGCTCCGGGTTGCACCGCAGTTCCTCATAGAAACGCGCCGGATGCGGCATATTCAGCGCGATCAGCCGCTCGACCCGTTCAGGGCGCGCAATTGCCAGCGACCAGGCGATCATGCCGCCCCAATCATGCCCGGCAACATATGCGCGCTGAAAGCCGAGCGCCTGGATCAGTTCGACAACATCCTGCACCAGCACGTGGAGTTCATAACCGCGCGCCGGTTTCTCGGTTTCGTTATAGCCGCGCAGATCAGGCGCGACAACGGTGTAGTCATCGGCAAACGCCTCGATCTGATGCCGCCACGACCACCAGAATTCAGGGAAGCCGTGCAGCAACACCAACAGTTTGTCGCCGACGCCGGCGCGAACCATGTGGAAACGGATGCCATTCACGCGCAGATAGTGATGTTCGAGCGGCGCCGACATTCCTTTTCTCCTGGAGGTGACCGCCTGTGCGTACCGCCATTATACTCCAGGGAAACTGACGCACACAAAGCGCGAGAAGCACGCGCCAGACCTGCCGGCGTCCGACCGGTCATCCCGGATCTAATACGAACTTGCGGTCAGTCAGACAAGATGTTTGAGCGCCCGTTTTACAAGGCGCAACCGTCCACAACGCGCGTTAGCAGTCCGCCCGGCAGTTCACCCGGCGGCTGAAGCCGCGGGCTACGGGCGCCAGGCCCGCCTGCGCGGGCTGCACCGGGCGAGACCGGATTATTTTCTCAAAAACCATTATTGACTTCACTGCAAAAAGCAACCACGAAGGTCACAAATGGACACAAAGGAAATGCTCTTCATTTTTATGAACCGGCGACTGCATCGCGTGTGCTCAATGGCAGCGCGCGCGGTCAGCGAGGACATGCGCGCGCGTCACCGCTGCTGCACGCGAGTTGAACTATGTGCCCAATGCGCACGCACAGGCGCTGGTGCGCGCCACAACGCGCACGGTCGGCGTGATCGTGCATGATGTCAGCGATCCGTACTTCGCCGAGATTCTGCGTGGCATTCAGCGCAGCGCCGCCGACGCCGGCCGGTTGATGATTGTGTGCAACACGTTCCGTGAGCCGCAACGCGAACTCGAATACGTCCATCTCTTGCAGATGCAGCGCGTGGAGGCGATCATTCTGGCAGGCAGCGGCCTCGATGATCGCGCCTACTGTCGGGCGCTGACCGAGAGCCTCGACTCATTCGCAGCGCTCGGCGGTCGGGTGGCGGTCATTGGCCGCCATAATATCGCTGCCGATGCGGTCATTCCCGATGATGTCGGCGGCGCGCGCGCGCTCGCGCGCTACCTGCTCGATTTGGGGCACTGTGCGTTCGGGGTGATCGACGGTCCCCCGCTGCTGACTACCAGCCGCGACCGACGCAACGGCTTTGTACAAGCGCTTACAAGCAGCGGGGTTGATCTCCCGCCGGAAGCGATCATTCCCGGCGATTTTACACGCGATGGCGGCGCTCGTGCTGCGCTTGCCCTGATCGAGCGTTTTCCATCACTGACGGCGATCTTCGCGCTCAACGACGTCATGGCGGTCGGCGCGCTCGCTGCGTTGCGCGAACGCGGCATCGCCGTGCCGGATCAGGTGTCGCTCGTCGGTTTCGACGATATTCCGATTGCCGCTGATGTGACACCAGCATTGACGACGGTGCGCGTTCCGATGAGTCAACTCGGCGTGGAAGCCCTTGCACTGGCGCTCTCCACTGACGAGACGCTGCATACGGTTCACCTGCCGACCGAGATCGTCGTGCGCCGGAGCACTGCGCCGCCGGCAGCAACGTAAGCGGCACGTCGGTTATCGTTGAACCAATCGCTCTGGCGCGTCCTGTGTTGTCGTTGCCGCTTTTTGGCAGAAAGGGTGTTCTATGACCATCATTCCAATTGGCATCATCATGAACGGCGTCACCGGGCGCATGGGAACCAATCAACACCTCCTGCGCTTGATCGTCGCCATTCGACAGGCAGGCGGCGTCCCCTTCGCCAACGGCGATATCCTTATGCCGGACCCGATCCTCGTCGGGCGCAATGAGCAGAAGCTGCGCACACTGGCAGAAACCTGCGGCATTGCGCGCTGGAGCGTCGATCTCGACGCCTGCCTCGCCAACCCTGCCGATATCATCTATTTTGATGCGCAGACGACGCAGCGCCGCGCTGAAAGCATCCGCGCCGCCATTGCCGCCGGGAAGCATATCTACTGCGAGAAGCCGTCGGCGGCGACGCTGGACGACGCTATCGATCTTGCGCGATGCGCTAAAACTGAGGGAATCGCCGCCATTCTGCCGGATGCCATCGATCATGGCGTCACGCTAGAGCCTGTTATGTACTTTCGAGCATAACGGTAATGAACCGCGCTTCGGCAGGCTCAGCGCATCGCGCTTCGACCCGCTCAGCGCATCGCTTCAGCATGAGCGGTTCGACTGCGCTCACCGTACGCATCGCAAAGGCCAGAACATGCAATCCCGCCAAGGTCTCCGGCAACCGCTCATCATCGCGTGCCAGCCGGCGAAAGCGCGCCATCGCTTCGCCTAGCTCAGCGCTTCGCCAGGCGAAGCCTCGCTCAACGACCTAGCGGCGCGGCAGCGGCACGAAGCCGCGTTTGGCTTCCGACAGCTTAAC
>CALGYB010000163.1 GCA_937935075.1 uncultured Roseiflexus sp.
GACCCCCTCCCCCCCGCTGGGGGGAGGGCTGCCGGCACGAGCGCCGCAATCAGCGCAACGGCGACCCCCTCCCCCCGCTGGGGGGAGGGCAGCCGGCACGAGCGCCGCAATCAGTACAACGGCGACCCCCTCCCCCGCTGGGGGGAGGGCAGGGGTGGGGCAGGGAGGTGAGACGCTGCCGCGCCCTGACCTGCGTTCCGATGCCTGGTTGCTCCTCACCCCCTGCCCCTCTCTCCCACACGGAGCGAAGGGGGGCGCCCCGATGCCCGATAGAGCGAACAACCAAAACCTGGAGCGGCGGACGGTGGCTTCGACAGGCTCTGCCAACCCCAGTCATGGCTCTGGCAATAGGATCAACTAGCATCAACAAGCGGACGCTGGCTGCGACAGGCTCAGCCACCGTCCGCTGCGACAGGCTCTGCCACCGTCCGCTACGAGAGGCTCTGCCATCGTCTGCCTCTCATTCGTATTAGTTCCCGGTTCTCGGTTCTCGGTTCCCTAGAGCCTGTTATGTACTTTCGAGCATAAAGGTAATGAACCGCTTCAGCCACGTGGACCTTGCCGCCCCCCCTGCCCCCCCCGCATGCGGGGGGACGTTGATGCCCGTCATAGCCGGCGCGCGCCCCCCCCCTTTCCCCCCCCGCAGGGGGGGAAAGGGGGGGCGCAGCGCGTGGTTGCGCTACGGGGCGTCTTCGGTCATGAAGGTCAGGGAGGGAGCGCGGCGCCTGAGCCGGTCGAAGCGACGAAGGCCCGCTCCTCGCTTCGACCGGCTCAGCGCTCCGCGTCGATCACATCGCTTGGATAGGGTTTGCGTGTCGTGCTGAAATCATACCACGTTTATCTCTGAAGTGCATAACAGGCTCTAACCAGCAACCCTTACATCTCAACTATTTCGACCTTATTATCAATTTGACTCCATGTCGATCAATCGCGTACCCTGATATTGCCATATACTGGTGATGGTAATTGCCGGGTTGAAACGTTGCAGTGCAACGTCTCTGCTGGCCGGGATGGGATATGGGTGAGCACAGTTTCCATGGCGGATCGGCAAACCAGCGCGATACGGCTGCGGCGCTGGCGTCCGTCATTCCCATCGACAACCCGCAGGCGGCGCTGGCATTCTGCCGCAGGCTCGCGGGGTTGATCGCCGATCATTCCGGCAATGGCGTCGCACAGACGTCGCGCCCGCGTCCGCATCTCTCGGTTGTTCTACCGGTCTTCAATGAGCGTGAGAACCTGCCGGCGCTCTATGAACGGCTCACCCGCGTGCTGGAAGATGAAGGGCAACCGTATGAACTGGTGTTCGTCGATGATGGCAGCCGCGATGGGAGTCGGGATGTTCTGCTATCGCTCGCAGCGAACGACGCACGGGTTGTCGTGGTTGAGCTGGCGCGCAACTTCGGGCATCAGATTGCAATCAGCGCCGGGCTGGACCACGCACGCGGCGATGGCGTCATCGTGATGGACTCCGACCTGCAAGACCCGCCGGAGGTGCTGCCGCAGTTTATTGCCCGCTGGCGCGAGGGGTACGACGTCGTGTACGCAGTGCGCGCGAGTCGCAAAGAGAACCTGCTGCTGCGTGCGGCGTATGCGTTGTTCTATCGCATGCTGCGGCGGCTCGCCAATATCGACATCCCGCTTGACGCCGGCGACTTTTGCCTGATGGATCGGCGGGTTGTCGATGTGCTGACGGCGATGCCGGAACGGAACCGTTTTGTGCGCGGCATTCGCAGTTGGGTCGGGATGCGGCAGATCGGGCTGCCCTACGACCGGCAGGGACGACACGCGGGGAAGCCGAAATATACCCTGAGCCGGTTGACCTATCTGGCGCTCGATGGAATCGTGTCGTTCAGTTTTGTGCCGCTGCGGATTATTACGATGCTGGGGTTCATTGTCTCAGCGATCTCGATTGCGCTGGCGATAGTGTATGCCGTGCAACGCATCGCGTTCGGGTTGAATCCTCCTGGTTTTCCAACCCTGATTGTGGCGATCTTTTTGCTGTCCGGCATTCAGTTGATCACCATCGGCGTCATCGGCGAGTATGTGGGACGTATTTTCGAGGAGGTCAAACAGCGCCCGCTGTATGTGGTGCGACGGGTGGTTGGCGGGGAGTAGAACCGGAGAACTGAGAACTGACACCAATGCGCGGTCATTCGTACAATACTGCCAGGGCGCTGCGGGCGAAAGCCCTTGCTGAGGCACGCGGTTCGACTGCGCTCACCGCAAGTGCAAGCCCCCTTGGGGCTGCTGATGCCGAGGCGTTATAGATTGTGACGCCTTGCGAACCGGGCGCTCGAACATCGTGTAGATTGCGATTCGGCGTGAGGACTGAGAGCCAAATGCATCTGCGCTCTATTCCAAGACATCAAGGATGGATGTGGCGGACCTGGCACAGTGTTCGCTGGTATCGCCAGGTGTTGCTTGCGATGATGATTGGGAGCGCTGCGGCTGTGTTGTGTTACCGATTCAGAACGCTGCCAATGTATTTTCCCGGTCCAGGCGATTTCAATTGGGCGCTCGATACCGCAACTGCGCTCCTTCAGGGGCGTGATCCGTATGATTTTGAGCCGTCATCGCTCAAAGTCCCCTATCCCTTGCCTGTCGCACTGTTTGGATTGCCGTTCGTCACACTCCCTAAACCGCTAGCCGCAGCACTGTTCTTTGGGGGATCATCAGGACTGCTGGCATATGGCATTTTGCGCGCGGGTGACGTGTGGCGACTGTCCGTTTTTGCATCATTTCCCTATCTCTATGCCCTGATGTTCGCTCAGTGGTCGCCGCTTATCGCTGCTGCTTGGTTTTTCCCGCTGCTGGCGCCGCTCCTGGTTCTTATCAAACCCAACATCGCGTTGCCGGTAGCGATCAATCGGGTGACCTGGCGCGGCATAGCGCTGGCAGGCAGTGTTCTCGCGGCGTCTCTGATTATCTATCCATCCTGGCCCCGCCGGTGGCTGGAGATGACCGGAGAGTACCAGCAGATGATCGCACTGCTTACCCTGCCCTTTGGTCCTTTGCTGGCGCTCGCGCTGCTACGCTGGCGGCAAGAGCGCGTCCGGTTGTTTCTGGCGATTGTCGGTTTTGCCATTCCGCGGCGTGTATGATCTGGCGGCGCTCTGGTTGATTCCCACGCGCAGCCGCCATGTGCTCGCGCTGACGGTGCTGAGTTGGGTCGTTCCGTTGTTCCATTTTGGCATTGGGCTACAGGTTCGTCCAGCATGGTCGGTTCCGGCGCTCTTCCTTCCCACGCTGGCGTTCATCCTGTACGATGGCTGGCAAGCGAGAAAAAATGCGCATTCTGATGCTCAACAATGAGTTTCCGCCGCTCGGCGGCGGAACGGGGACGGTCAACCAGGCGCTGTTGCAGCGCTTCGCCTGCGTCGTCGATCTGGAGATCGATCTGTTTACGGCGGCGCTGGGAGGCAAACCAGAGCGTGAGCAGTTCAGCGAGCGCATTCAGATCTACAAAGTTCCGGTTAACAACCGCGATCTTCATCACTCATCGAACCGCGAGCTGCTGACCTACGCTGCCGGGGTGTTGCCTGCTGCACTGGCACGACAGTGCGCGCTGCCCTACGACTTCTGCTTCGCCTGGAGCGCCGTGCCTGCGGGCGGCGTCGCGTTGGCGCTTCGCTCTCTCACCGGTCTGCCGTATCTGGTGCGAGTGTGTGGGCCGGATATTCCCGGTTTCGAGGAGCGGTATGACTGGCTGTACCCGGTGTTAGCGCCGTTCATCCGCGCGGTGTGGCAGCATGCACGGCTGGTGGTGGCGAAATGTGACGGCGAAGCCGCCATGATCCGGCGTGTCGATCCGTCGATCACCCCCGCGATCGTGCCGAACGGCGTGGATGTCGCTGCATTTCGGGTCGCCAAGCCGCGCTTGCGCGGTCCGCTGCGCATCATCTGCGTGGCGCGGCTGATCGAACGCAAAGGGCAGCGGCATCTGATCGCCGCGCTGCGCCGTCTGCGCGACGCAGGGGTAGCGGCAGCGGTTGAGTTCGTCGGGACCGGCGATGCCGAACGGATGTACCGCGCCGAAGCGGAACGCCTGGATGTCGCCGACCTCGTGACCTTCACGGGGTATGTGCCACGCGAGCGGATCGCCGAGCGCTATGCGAACGCCGATGTGTTTGTCCTGCCGTCGTACAACGAGGGCATGAGCGTGGCGACGCTCGAAGCCATGGCTGCCGGATTGCCGCTGGTCGTCACACGTACCGGCGGAACTGTGGAACTGGTGCAGGAAGGCGAGAACGGACTCACCTTCGCGTGGAGCGATGTCGAGACGCTGACGCAACACCTGGCATATCTCGCTGCCAACCGTGAACATCTGTTGCGAATGGGCGCCGCATCGCGTCGGCGAGCGGAACAGATGTCGTGGGAAGCAGTGGCGCAGCAGTACTTGAACATGTTTGAACAACTGGCACGTGAAACAGTGCGCCCGAAGTTCTATGCCGTCGGCGCGGCGAACGTGCTACAATGCTCCCAAACGCTCAGCGTAAGGAGGGGAAACGATGACGACGCCTGCGACCGTACCGGAGGTGGACCCGACCAGGCCGCCGCCGCCGGAGTATCTGCCGGACTATGAGCGGTTCGTCACCGAGGATGACACGCCGGTGGACAACTTCTTCTCCGAAAAGCAACAGCGCC
>CALGYB010000164.1 GCA_937935075.1 uncultured Roseiflexus sp.
CCCGCCTGGTTGCCGGTCGTGCACCTGATCCGCCAGTTCGGGGCTCTCAGTTCTCAGTTCTCAGTTCTCAGTTCCTAGAGCCTGTTATGCACTTCAGAGATACACGTGGTATGATTTCAGTATGACACGTCAACCCTATCCCAGCGATGTGAGCGACGAGGAGCGGGCCTTCGTCGCTTCGACCGGCTCAGGCGCCGCGCCCCCTCCCTGACCTTCATAACCGAAGACGCCCCGCAGCGCAACCACGCGCTGCGCCCCCCTGCCCCCCCCCGCAGGGGGGGAAAGGGGGGGGCGCACGCCTGCGCCGCGCGCGGCGATCGTTGACGCGCGCACGATGCAATCGCCCCCCCTGCCCCCCGCATGCGGGGGGCAGGGGGGGTGGCAAGGTCCACGTGGCTGAAGCGGTTCATTACCTTTATGCTCGAAAGTACATAACAGGCTCTAGTTCTCTCAAGAGGTGCGCCGCAGGTAATGGACATACAGTTCCTGCCCGTCTTCCTGCATAACCTCCTGCGCCAGGAGTTCGACGTTCTTCGCCGTCTTGACCCACCCCTGGAAATCAGCGACCGATCCGCGGTCGGTGGCGACAACGCGCAGCACCTGACCAACCGGCAGGTCAGTAATCGCCTTGCGGCTCTTGACGAGTGGCATCGGGCACTTTGCGCCCTTGACATCGAGTGTCTGGTGATATGTCAGTTCCATGAACGTTATTCCTTTCTGATTAATGGTGTTATTGCGCTAGGGCGCACATGTTCTTGCCAAGCTCCAGTTCCTCCGCTTCCGCCTCGGAAGGTGTGCGCAGACCGATGTTCACCCGCTTGATTTCGACGTACTGCGGCGGGAACTCTGGCAGATTGCTGAGGACGAATGACCGGAACGCCTCCTTCGACTCCAGGTGCGACAGGGAGGTGTTCGTCTGCTGGACGATGCCCCACGGCGCTGCCACGCGCCCGGCCTCGTCCGCCTCATCGAGCGTCGAGAAGTGCGATGGCAGAATGAGCGTTGCATCGTTGAGGTGCGGCGGCAGGCGGCGCGTCATGCTCTCGTACAGCATTGGCGTCCACGCCTCGCCTTTGCCGCCGAGGTCCGGGCGCCCGAACGAATGCAGGAAGATGCCGTCACCGGTGAACAGGTAGCGCGAACCATCGGGAGCGATTGCCAGAATGTTCACCTGCCCCAGCGTATGCCCCGGATACCAGATCATCCGCAGTTCGACCTGCCCGACGCGATACGTCTGTCCATCGTCGAGCGGCGTGTAGGCAATCGTCGCTGGCAGCATATCGATGGGATGGATCGCATCGTAAGGATGGACGCAGTACGGCGCGCCGGTCGCGTGGCTGAGCGCTGGTCCGCCGCTGATGTGGTCGGCATGCACGTGCGTATCGAAAATATGCGTCAGGCGTGCGCCGTGCGCGGCAATGGCTTCCAGGTAGGGCGCGGTATGGCGCAACGGGTCGATGACTGCGGCAGCGCCATCGCTGATGACGATGAAACTGACATCACCGCGCGCCGGACGCGCAACCTGAACAATGCGACCCCAGGAGGCGCTGACAATATCGCGCGTGTCGTAGAGATGCCCCCAGCTCAGAATGCCGCCCTCCAGATAGCGCGCATCAATGCCGTGCGTGCGCAGCAGTTCGGCGACATACTGCGACGATCCTTCTTTGGCGCACACGACCAGCACCTTGCGGCCGGCGGGAATGCGGGCAACCGCGCCTTCTTCATCTTCGATAAAGTCGTAATACGGAATGTTCTGAACCATCAATCCGGCGCGTCCCTCGATCCGCCAGCGCGCAAAGTCGTTTGGGTTGCGCACATCGAGAATGAACGGCGCCGTATTGTGCAACAATGCATCATAGAGAGCGCTCGCGGTCACCGCCGGCGCCTGGATTTGCAGTTCTGCAACCGTCATACATCAAACCTCGTACCGCTGTTCACAAAGAATCACGAACAGGTGTAGTGTATGCCAGGAGTGTAAGGCGCGTACAAGGCGAATGTAAGAGTCTGGTAAAGAAAGCGGGGCATCTGGTACAGGCGACGGTCATATGGGACGCGCCGGATAGACGGGCGCCGTCGGCGTAGGGGCGTTCCTCGTTGACGTTGTGATCGAAGCGGTGCTGACACATGGGCAGCGCCAGCGGAGGGGCGCTCTCCTGTGAGCGCCCTCATGACCATCGCTGATGGACGTTCAGTCTGGAAACACAAGCCAGGCGATGCTCGTCGAGATCGGCTCGCCAAACGCCAGCACACCCGCCAGGCTATGGGCAACAGCGGTCCATCTGGCGGTCTTCGTCCTGTACGCCACCCAGCCATAGACCAATCCCAGGGTGAATGTGGACATGATGAATGGGAATGCTCCGCCTTCGGCAGGAAACACCAGGGTTGGCGCCAGATGAAACAGCGCAAATCCCGCTGCGGGGTACACACACCCCAACATCACGTTGTGTTCGAATGCCTTTACATAGACCCCGCGCCACAGGATTTCTTCGGCAGTTCCGTTGAGAATGGCGATCGGTGAGAACAACAACACCCCCAACGACACGCTCGCCAGACCAGGGATGAAATACATCCAGACAGCGCCGGCAATGGTGAGCGATAGCAGCGTCATGAGCAGCCAGTTTTCTTTTCTGAAGAGGGACGCCTCTGCTGCGAGCACGTGGTGAAGCCCACGCCTTCCCCAGAGGAACAGCGGCGCGCTCAGACACCACAACCAGTAGCAGCCAAAGCCGGCCAGATAGCCAGGAGCCTCTCCCAGCCAGCGCGCCGCGGCGCTGAACACGAACGCAGCGCTTGCGATCAGCAGAATGGGCAGCAGGATCAGGAAGCGCTTTCTGGCAGCGGTGTGTTCCATTGTCGATTCGGTCCTCTCCATGGCATCTGTGGATGGTCTGTCGCCAGCCGTTTGTGACGATGAGTCCCACCATGAAAGGTCTGGCGACAGCCTGCCATACCGCCACGCTAAACTGTCAGGCTCATCACGCGAAGGGCGTTGCCGCGTTCTCGCCACGGCGTGTGAATGCGCCTGCCCGCCCGGCGGCTGATGGTTGTTGCATCATTATTCCGCTATCCGCTTGTCTGCCCGGCGGCTGACGGAGTTTGAATAATTATTGAGTCCACTGCAAACAGGCTTAAACACAAAGGACACGAAGCGCACGAAGGTGAATAAACATGAAGCGCATTTCCTTCGTGTCCCTTTGTGACCTTCGTGGTTTACAGCTTTTTGCAATGAAGTCATTATTCCGCTATCCACCTTGTAGCCTGGCGACTGAAGTCGCGGGCTGTGGAAAGCAAAGCCCGCCTGCGCGGGCTCGACTTGGCGATACCGGATTAATTTCTCAAAAACCATAAGTCGCGGGCTCCTGCTGCAAAGCCCGCCTGCGCGGGCTGACCCGGGCGATACTGGCTTATTTGCTCAAAACCATCACGCCCGTGCGCTGAATGGCGCCAGGATGCCGTACCTGCGCGCAGAACCGGGTCGGCGCCGCAACACGTCACGGCGGGCGCCTGACGCGCCGTTCTGCCGGGGTCCGCTGGTGTTGCCTGCCAGGATTGGCAGTGTGTCATGTGCGTCCCGTCCTGTCAATTCCTGCCTGCACCCGATGATAGTCGCATTGGGGCGCTCCCATGGGAGCGCCCCTACGCTGGCGCTGCCTGCGTAGGGGCGCTCGTCCCTCCGGTGCATCTCACGCACCGTCACCTTCTCCGGCGGGTGAGTGTAGCATTACACACTCGCTGTTGTCAAAGCCAGAGACGCCTGTTTGCCCTTAGCAAACCCTTAATCATGTGGCGTGTCGTTTACACTCGGTAAATGCTTTGTATCGCCACTGCGCACGGTTTTTTTTATGCTAAACAAGGTCTTCTTTCAATATCTTTCAAGGGCGCAAGAGCCATCATTCACAGCATTGGGGATGTGGCTTCTTTGTGTATTTGCGTCTTTGTGCGAGATCAACACAGGTCACAAGGAGAAGGAACCGATTTATGCGGCACCGTCACGTGGCGGAGGTGTTGCTGCTCTGGCTTGCGCTGCTTGCCGGGTGCGGCGCCGTCGCCAATCAGGTGGCGCCTGGCGCCGCAGTTGCCACACCGGTAGCATCACCGGTTGCGCAGCCCACCGGCGACCCGCAGCGTGGCGCGGCACTGTTTGCCGGTGATGTGGCAATCGCCGGTTTCGTTGCCTGCCGTGGATGCCATTCCGTCGATCCGGCAGCGGGTGATGGTCTGGGACCAAACCTGGCAGGCATTGCACTGCGCGCTGGTTCACGCATTCCCGGCGTCGCCGCCGACGAGTACATTCGCGGCTCGATTCTGGTGCACGATGATTTCGTTGTGCCAGGGTTCGAAGCGGGTCTGGCGCGTGCCGTGGTCGGGCGCGACTTTGGCGAAATCCTGAGCGACCAGGATATTGCCGATCTGACGGCGTACCTGCTGACGCTCGACCAGGCGCCGGTTGCGCAGGCGCCAGCGCTCGATCCCGCGCCCGCTCCAACTCTGCCGCCAGAACCGGCGACCGTCGCAGTCGCGCCGACAGAGACCGCGCTGCCGGCGCCGACGGCAGCCGCCACGCTCTCCTTATCTCCGTCAAGAACGGTCGAACCATCACCGGCAACCTCGCCATCTCCTGACAATCGCACACCGGTTGCGGGCAGCCCGACGATTACGGCGACAGCGACACAGAGTGCATCTGATACGTTATCACCCACGGCGTCATCTCCGACTATCCCGCCGTCGCCGACTGATGCCGCGACGCCAATACCTGCGCCGACGCCGACCCAGCCGCCTCCGCCAGCAGCGACGAACCCGCCTGCTTCTGAGACAGACGGCTCACTCCCGCCAGAACTTGCGATCTATACCGGATGTATGACCTGCCACGACCAGCACGCGCCGAGTGTCGTCAAAATGCCGCACGTGCGCTTTCCGCAGTGTTCCGCCTGTCACAGCGGCTCACCCTCGCGCGTCGGCTGCCCGACGTGCCACAGCATGCACCGCATCCAGGCGCCGCACGGCGGCGAAAATCCGAACCTGCCATGCAGTCACTGCCATTCAGACAGGTGACGGTCACGATGACGCTTTTCAGACCGCATCAACCGCTGGTTCGGTCTCGAAGACCTCATCGATCAGGAGAGGCGCAACGTCAGGGTCGCAATCCCGTGCCCCTGTACAGGCAGCAATTTGACGTCAAGACCGGCGCGTTTGTGAGAGCGGTCGATGTCAGCCTACACCTCTCGAATCGCCACTCCCGCAAACCGGATACACGATGTTGCCGATTAAGCCCGATGGTCAATTGGTAAATCTCCCCTTTTCGCCGCCTCTGATGCTAACTGGTCGCACCGCTCATTCTCTTTGGTGTGGTTATGGCCCTTCACCCAGCGAAACTCCACCTGGTGCTGTTTGCAAAGCTCCAGCAACTGCTCCCATAGATCGGAGTTCTCTGCTCGTTCTTTCTCACTCCTCATCCAGCCTTGAGCACGCCATTTTTCGACCCAACCTTTTGACATGCTATCAACAACGTACTTCGAGTCACTAAAGATGACGACTTCGGATTTTCTCTTCAGAGATCGTAAGCCTTCAATACAGGCCCTGATTTCCATCCGGTTGTTGGTTGTTTCTCGAAAACCTCCTGATATTTTCTTTGTGATCCCACGATACTTGAGAATAACACCGTAACCGCCGAAACCTGATTTTGGATCGGCGCAACCATCGGTAAATATCACCACTTTGCCAGATTCAAGTAAATCTGCGACTATTTCATTCGTACTGATCGCAGCCTCACCATGGCGCTCGAGATAGTCAACCAGATTGGGAGCAATGTTCAATAAGGTCTCCTTTGGGAATTCTTTGAGCCAGTTTATGGCTTCTTCATGGGTATAGAATCCTTTGTACACTGCTTCGGGAAATCCTTCGACCTGCTCTGCGGCTTCGCCTTTACCGAACCACTTCGTGTAGACTCCCGGATTTCGTCCTTTCACGACGACGTAGTACTGTTTTTTCTTGCTGCTCATGCAATACGGTCCTTGTTCCTGAACGTGACGTGTCCGTCTGCAACGTTTTCCCTGCGCGATTGGCACGGGGGCGTGCCCGCGCTCCCAGGGGGGGCGTGCCGTTGTGCGGGCGCGATGCCCGCGCCCCCAGGGGGGCGTGGCCCCTTGCGCGCCCGTGATCCATACAACGTGAGCGATGCCCGCGCCCCCAGGGGGACGTGCCCCGGGCACGCCTCTACTTGCCGTGGTCCGGCGGGCGTGCGACCGGCGCACCCTCACCGTCAATGTTCACACGTTCGACGTGTCCCCCCGTCATACCCGCACTTCCGCGCCAGTCGCTGCTGATCGGTATGCCGCATCGAGCAGGCGCAGCACCGCCAGCCCCTCCGCACCCGTCGCCAGCGGTGCGCCTTCGCCCCGGCAGGCAGCGATGAAGTGGCGAAAACCTTCCGCCCATGCCCACTCTTTCTTCGGCACATCGGGCGCAATCTCGACCGGTACGCCATCTTCGGCGCGGTAGATGCGCAGCGGATGATCCTTCCCGTAGAGATCGGGGAAGTAATCGGCGCCTGCCAGGTCGCCTGCAATCTGAATGCGCTCCTCGTTGCGCGCGTGGATCGCCCAGGTGACCTCGATCGTCACCAGGCCGCCGTTCGCCAACCGCAGATGGATCGCCGCCAGATCATCCACATCGAACGTTCCGCCTGGCACCCGGTCGGCGCCCCATCCGCCAAGCCCACGCTCATACGGTCCGTGCACCGCCTGGATTTCGCCGCGCACTGCGCTGACCGGCGGGAATCCCAGGATCCAGTAGACCATGTCGAGCATGTGCACCCCGATGTCCATGGTCGCGCCGCCGCCTGCCAGTTCTTTGCGCGTGAACCATGAGCCGTAGCCGGGGATGCCATTGCGTCGCAGCATGCGCCCAAAGGCGTAGGTGATCTTCCCAAAACGCCCTGACTGCGCCATCTGACGCAGCAGTACGATTTCAGGGCGTGGACGGTTGCTCATGTTGATCGCCAGCACTTTGCCGGCCTTCTCGGCGGCTGCAACCATCGCCTCTCCGTCTTCCACGCTGGTCGCCAGCGGTTTTTCACATAGCACATGCTTGCCCGCTTCGAGCGCCGCAATCGCAACCGGGGCGTGGAAGACATTTGGCACAGCCACGGTGACGGCATCGACATCGCCCAATGCGAGAAGATCGCGGTAATCGGCAAAAACCTGCGGAATATTGAATTTTGCGGCGGCTTCCTGCGCGCGCGCCAGGTTGGTGTCGCAAATGGCGGTTACTTGAACGCCGGGAAGAGCCTGAAGCGAGGGGACGTGGCCGTGGACAACGACCGCGCCCGCGCCAACGACGCCAATGCGAACGGGGGTGGACATGGATGTTCCTTCCTGATGTCAAATGCGGCGTAGCCAGAGCGTCCATCGCCAATGATGGGACGTATGCTACGCCGGGTAAGAACGAATACCAGAGTATCTTACCACGAACGGCGCGCCTGCCGTTGTTTCTCACGATAGAATGGGTTAGAATGAGAAGAGACTGACTCTGATGCCTTCTCGACCACCTGGAGACCATGTATGCGCACATTCCTCTGGCTCACCCTGATAGTCGGTGTTGCGCTCTGGGCGTTGGCATTGCAACGTGAACTTGCAACCGTTCGCAAGCATCGCGCGATGTACCGTGAGGCGGCAGTGCGTATGGAGCGCCGTCTGTATGCGTTGATGCAGTCGTCCCAATCGTCAGTGCAGTGATGCCTGTAAAGATCAGAATGCGCATATGCAGAAGCGTATCGGCATCATCGATCTGGGATCGAATACAACCCGCATGATCGTGATGGGGTACACGCCGCATCACTCATTCCGTCTCCTCGATGAAGTGCGCGAAAGTGTTCGTCTGGCGGAAGGCATTGGTCCCGACGGACGGCTGAAACCTGCCGCGATGGACCGGGCAGTGGCGACGATGCGTCTGTTTCACGTATTGAGTCACTCTGAGCATGTGCAGACCATCGTACCGGTGGCGACGAGCGCCGTCCGTGAAGCCGCTAATCAGGCGGAGTTCATTGCGCGGATCGCTGCTGAAGCCGGTCTGTCGATGCGGGTGCTCACAGCGCGCGAGGAGGCGTACTACGGCTATCTTGGCGTAGTCAATTCCATCGATCTGCGCGACGGTTTTACCATCGACATCGGCGGCGGCAGCACCCAGGTGTCGCAGGTGCGCGGGCGGGGGTTTCTCCGCTGGTACAGCCAGCCGATCGGCGCATTGCGCGCCGCCGAACGATTTGTCCGATCCGATCCGATCAGCAACAAAGATTTCCGTGCACTCGAATCCGGCATTGGCGAGTATTTCGCCTCGCTCGACTGGCTGAGCGCCGAACAGGGTCCTACGCTGGTCGGGATTGGCGGCACCATCCGCACCCTGGCCGAGATCGATCAGAAAATGCACAACTATCCTCTCGACCGCGTTCATGGGTACGTGCTGTCGCGCGAGCGGCTTGAAGCGCTGATCGAGCAGTTGCGCGGCATGGATCAGCGGCAGCGCGAGGAGATCCCCGGTCTCAGACGTGATCGCGCCGACCTGATTCTCCCCGGCGCTGTTATTCTGGCGCACCTCATGCGGCGCGGCGGGTTCGAGGCGTTGACGGTCGGCGGGCAGGGGTTGCGTGAAGGGATCTTTTACGAGCATTTCCTGGTTGGCGAACAACCGCCGCTCTTTGCCGATATGCGCGGGTTCAGCGTGCAGAACCTGGCGCGCATTTACAACTACGAGGCGTTACACGCCGCCAAGGTGCGCGATCTGGCGTTCTCGATGTTCGATCAACTACGCCCCTTGCACGCCTATGGCGACTGGGAACGCACGCTGCTCGGCTATGCGGCCACACTTCACGACATCGGGCTGGCGGTCAATTACTACGACCACCACAAACATGGCGCGTATCTGGTATTGAATGGCGCTCTGCAGGGGTTCACCCACCGCGAAATTGTGCTAATCGCACTGCTGGTGCAGTTCCACCGCAAAGGTGATGTAAACGCTGGTTCACTACGCGCACTTCTGCAACCGGATGATGAGCAGCGTGTCTTGCGGCTGGCGGCGCTGTTGCGGATCGCTGAATATCTGGAGCGGCGTAAGTGCCAGGTTGTGCAGGATATTACGGTTGACATCGGCGACCCGGTGCGCATGACGGCGCGCACTATCGGCGATGCCGCCGTTGAGATCTGGGATGCGAACCGGGCGTCGCGCTTGTTCCGCAAAGCGTATGGACGCGATGTGGAGATCCGTTGAGAGAGGTGGCGTAGGGACAGGTTTCAGACCTGTCCCTACGCCAACCCCCCCATCTCTCCATCCTCTGCTCGCTTCAGCACTTCCCGACTGCGCCCCTCTTCCGCCGGGCCGACGATTCCCTGCTGTTCGAGCAGATCGATCAGTTGAGCGGCTTTGCTGTAGCCGATCCGTAACCGGCGCTGCAGCAGCGATGCCGAAGCGCGCGAGTGCTGTTGCACCAGTTTGATTGCCTGCGGCAACAGTTCGTCCTGTTCAGTGACGCTGAGAAACTCGCCGGGGGGCTGCATGCCGCTCTGGTCGCCGGGTTTCTCCGTTTCCGGCTCGCCAGACTTCCCTTTTTCGTCGTCTGTGACCGGCGGCGTCGCATCGCGCCAGAACTGCACGATACGCTCGACTTCCGCTTCGGAAACCCACGTGCCCTGCAGTCGGATCGGACGCGCAGCATCGGCGGCCATGTAGAGCATATCGCCGCGACCGAGTAACTGTTCGGCGCCGTTCATATCCAGAATGACGCGCGAGTCGGTCTGCGACGTGACCGCAAACGCGATTCGGGTGGGGAAGTTCGCCTTGATCAGGCCAGTCACAACATCGACCGACGGGCGCTGCGTGGCAATCACCAGGTGAATGCCAGTCGCGCGCGCCATCTGCGCCAGGCGGCAGATCAGCGTTTCGACCTCATCCGGCGCCATCATCATGAGGTCTGCCAGTTCGTCGATGATGATGACAATATAGGGCAATGGTTCGAGATCGGCGCGGCGGCGCGCAGCCGTTTTGTACCCTTCGATATTGCGAACGCCGTAGCGCGCGAAGACCTTGTAGCGCCGCTCCATTTCGCGCGTCGCCCACTTCAGCGTCGGCACCACCCGCTCGAGTTCGGTCACTACTGGCGAGAGCATATGCGGAATGCGATTGTAGACGATCAACTCGACCATCTTCGGATCGACCATGATGAACTTCAACTCGTCGGGGGTATGCTTGAGGAGCAGTGAACAGACCAGCGCATTGATCCCGGCGCTTTTGCCGGTGCCGGTGGCGCCCGCCATCAGTGCGTGCGGCATGCGATCCAGCGCGGCGATGATTGGCGTGCCGGACACATCCTTCCCCAGAGGCCACTTCAACCGCCCCTTGGCGCGCTCGAACTCTTCGCTTTCGATCACCTCGCGCATGCCAACAATCGAAATCGCCGAGTTGGGAATCTCGATGCCGATCACATTCTTGCCGGGGATCGGCGCTTCGATGCGAATGGATGTCGCTGCCAGCGCCAGTGCCAGATCTTTCTCCAGCGTGGTGATCTTGGAAACCTTGACGCCGACGGCGGGCTGCAATTCGAACTGCGTCACGGCAGGACCGGTATTGACGCCGACGACCTGCGCCTCGACCTTGAAACTTGCCAGGGTTTCTTCGATCAGGCGCGAACGCAGCCGTTTTTCCTCATCAGTAATCGTTCCCTCTGGATAACTTTCCAGCAGATCAAGCGGCGGCAGGGGCCAGGCGCGGTATATCGGCGACATCTCAAACCCGTCGAGCGGCTTCTGAACCACTTCCGCAGGTGCATTGCCGGTCGGCGTCGTCAGCAGGTTGGTGAGCAGCGTCGTATTGCCAGGAGCGGCGCCGGAAGACGGCGGAGGGGCGATTTCCGGTTTGGCGGAGGAAACGGAGGGCGCCCCCGACGAGCGGCGGGTGCGCGTTTCGGGGCGCTGGAACAGACTGGCGCGTGTCGGACGCTCGGCGATTGGCGTCGGCACAATGTCGTCATCGGTTTGCGGCAGCGGAACATAGGTGGTTGACGCATCAGGCTTGACCGGTGACGAACGCGATGCCGGGGCGGAAGACCCTTCAGTGCGCCGGACGCTGGAGTTCCACACTGTTGCCCAGAAGCGGGCAAAGCCGTCGCGAAGCGAAGAGGACAACTCGTGCAATGTGATGTCAAAGGTCAGCAGAATGCCTGCAAGCCCGGTCAGGCAGGCGATCACGAATGCCGCCGGACGACCGATCGCCTGTGAAAGAAGCGCCAGGATCGCATACCCGGCGACGCCGCCGCCTTCCCCGGCGCGCGCATCGAACCCGTCGCGCACGCCGATGGAGAACTCCAGCAGCACGAGAAGCGCTGTCAGCACCAGCAGCGTGCCGAGCACCGTCGCGCCGGTCAGCCGCACATCCTCATACTGTTCTTGCAGAAGGATCGCCACCCCGAGCAACCCAAGCGACAGCGGCACAACCAGCGCGCCCCATCCCAACAGGCGGCGGGTCAGCTCGACCCACGATGCGCCGATCACGCCTGCTGTACCGGTCACATAGAACACGACCGTCACCGCAGCGATCGCAATAAGCCCCAGGGCGAACAGTTCGCGCTGATGTTCCGGGCGTAATGCAGGCGTCGGGCTTGCGCTCGCCCGTTTGCGTCGCGTCCCTGCTGATTTACGCCCGGTTGACGAAGATTTTGCGCGCGCCATAGCCGTTGTGCCGCAGAAATCAGGAAATTGACAGTATCACAGTAACATATGTTCGCATGGGATGCAAGAGGCGAGAGGCGAGAGGCGAGAGGCGAGAGGCGAGAGGCGAGAGGCAAGAGGCGAGAGGCGAGAGGCGAGAGGCGAGAGGCGAGAGGCGAGAGGCGAGAGGCGAGAGGCGAGAGGCGAGAGGCGAGAGGCGAGAGGCAAGAGGCGAGAGGCAAGAGGCTCGAGACGAGAGGAGATCTCGTTCCTCTTGCCCCTTGCCTCCGCTTGCGGCGTGGCTCGCGCCTCGCTCCTCTTGCCCCTTGCCTCCGCTTGCGGCGTGGCTCGCTCCTCTTGCCCCTTGCCTCACGCCTCACGCGCCTCGCTCCTCTTGCCCCTTGCCTCACGCCTCACGCGCCTCGCTCCTCTTGCCCCTTGCCTCACG